>JBCDIS010000019.1:0-64869 GCA_038748685.1 Acidobacteriota bacterium
CCCACTCTCCCCGGCACTCACGGCTCGCCGCCGGCCGTCCGGCGGGGGTGTGGCGGCGGGGGGATCCCCGGTCGCCCCCGCGGGGGGGCCCGACCGGGGGGGCGGCGGCCCGGCCCGGGGCCGCCGGCCCCAGGCCGCCCTTGGTCGCCGTCGACCTGGCGGAAGCGGCGACGCGATTGCGGCTGCCGTCGGTGGAGGAGCCGCTGGCGTCGGCGGCGGAGATGGGGTTCGCCCTGGAGCAGGGCGGCGCGCCCTTCGAGCTTGTGGTCTCCTGGCTCGGGGTGGCGCGCCAGCTGGCGGCCATGGGTGTCAATTTCTGCTTTGGTCCGGTCCTCGATCTCGGAGGACCCGGTTCCCAACGCGGCGAAGGGGAGTGCTTCGGCGAGTCGCCGGAGCTGGTGGCCACCGCCGGCGCCGCGGCGGTGGATGCCCTTTCGGCGGCGGGGCTGGTGGCCTGTGGCCAGGGGTTTCCAGGTCGGGGGCTGGGGCGGGGGCTGGGCCCTGGTGCGGAGCCGGCGACGGCGGATGATCTTGAGGGGCGGGACGGCCTACCTTTTGCCGCCGCCATTTCCCACGGTCTGGACGTGATCCAACTGGCTACCGGGCTCTATCCCGCCTGGGACCCGAAGGAGCCGGCCTTCCGTTCCCAAGCTGTCCTTTCCGATCGACTACGGGAGGCGCTGGGCTTCGACGGGGTGGCCGTCAGCCCGGACCTGGGGATTGGTTTCGGGGATGCGGCGGACGGGGCGGCGGCCCTGCGATCGACGGCCGAGGGGGCGCTGGCGGCGGGGTGTGACCTGCTGGTGGTGGGGGATCCGGAGGCCCAGGGCGCTCTGCTGGATGCCCGCCACCCGTTCCCCGGCCCTGACGTCGCGGTCCGCTGGCGGGAGGCCGCGCAGCGGGTGACGGAGCTGCGGGACGACTGGTTGGTGCCCGGCTGACTATTGGTTGGAGGGTTCCGCGGGGCGGCCGTCGTCCCGCCAGGGGGATTCGACGTCTTGGGCCTCCGGGACCTCGAGCCGGGGAGCCGGGCGGTCGCGGTGGCTGGTGGCGATCTGGTGGCCCAGGGCCGCGAAGAGAAGGGCCAGCAGGACGATGAGAACCCAGAATCGTGGGGTGCGCCAGTCGAGCCAGGACGGTCCCCCGACGTTGCCCCGGCCGTCGCCGTCGGTCCTCGGACCCGCGTCGCCTGGTCGTTCCGCCCCGCCGACGGTCGTGGGGGGCGGCGGCAGGGTTCCTCCCCCGAGGCCCCTGAGGGAGACGTCCTGGACTCCCTTCCCTGGGCCGCGGTCTTTTCCCGGGCCGGGGTCTGCAGCCGGTGCTTCGCGCGGAGGCGGAGCCGATGATGCCGGCGGTGGGGGCGGGGGAGCCACGGCGTGGGGCGGCGGGTCGTCGACGTCCTCGGCGAGGAACGCCTGGGCAATGTCGTACCGCAGCTCCTGCAGGTCCTCCCGGTCGCCGTATCGGCCGACGGCCTTCTGCAGGGCCGCCATCGCCGCGCCGGGGTCTCCCTTTTCGAGCAGTCGGCGGATTTTCTCGCAGGTACGCTGCCTGGAATGCCGCTTCGACTCCTCTTCCCGGCGCAGGGCGATCAGCGCCTTCACCGAGTCCGACAGGGCACGGGCTTCTTCGAGATCCGGCACGAGGGCCCGTACCTGCCGCAGGGTGGCGAGGGCCTCTTCGAAGTCCTCCGTCTGGGACAGGCGCCGCGCCCGTTCGACGAGGGCCTCGGCCTGGGCCCGTCGCTCGATCCGCTCGCGACTCGCCTCGGCGGCGCGGCGGTCCAGCTCGTCGATGCGCTGGCCCAGATCCCTGAGTCGGGGATCGCCGCCGAATCGGGCTCCGGCCTCCCCCAGCCGCCCCCTTGCCGCCTCGGCGTCGCCTCGACGTATGGCGCCTTCGATCTCCCCGACCTCGGCATCGAGGTCCCGCCGTCTTCGTGCCTCGATCTGGCCGGTGTGGGCGGCCCGTTCGACCTGACGCAGGACCGCCGCGAGCTTGGGGTCCTCCGGCGCCTGCTCCAGGCCTTCCTTGAGAAGGCTCCGGGCGACCGTGAATTCCGCGGCGGCGACGGCTTCCCGGGCCCGCTCGAGGAGGCCGCGGGCGGCGGCCCGGCGCTCCGCGGCGGGGAGCGTGCGGGTGGCGAAGTCCACCGCGGTCTGCGCCTGGGAGCCGTCCGCCGACAGCCAGAGGGCGATGACGTCGTCTTCGGTCAGCGGATCCTTAGAACCGGCCCCCGACGCCTCCCCCGCGCCCGGTGCTTCCCGCGTGGACAAGGCGGGGCTGCGGGCCAGGTCGAGGGCCCGGCGGAGCTCCGCGGCGGTGGGATACCTCTCCTCCGGCTGCTTCGCCAGGCATCGAGAAACGGTTCGGCGAAGCTCGGGGCCCAGTCGGTGCTCCGGGTCGGCGGCGTCGAAGCCCAGATGGGGGCGCAGCATGTGGCCCGCCGCCAGGGACGACGGGTTGTCGCCGCTGATCGGGAAGCGGCCGGTCAAGAGCTCGAACAGCACTAGGCCGAGGGCATAGACGTCGGCGGCGGGGGTGGGGGGACCGGCGTCCCCTGGGAAGCTCTCGGGTGGCTGATACCGGAGCTTGCGCAGCAGGGCTCCGCCGGCGGTGGTGTGGTCCGGAGCCCCCACCAGTCGAGCAAAGCCCGGATCCACCAGAAGCAGGCGCGGCGGCCCCTGTGGGGAACGTCCACGCAGCACCCACTTCGACGGCGACAGGCCGCCGTGGACCCAGCCGTCGGCGTGGAGGTGGGCCACCGGCGCCAGGCACTGGTCCGCCAGGCGGAGGGCGAGGCCAAGGGGTAGGGCGCCGCCGCGACGGCGTCCCCCGTCTTCGATGACTTCCCCCAAGCTCGGGCCCTCGACGGCCTCGACCTCGAGTACCGCGAGGGACGGCGGCACCTGGAGGACATCGAAAACCTGGGCCAGGTGCCCGTGGACCCGTCGGGTGAACCAGCCGAGGCGGGAGTGGAAGCGTTCACGGACGACGGGGTCGTCGTCGAGTCCGTGGGGCCGGACCTTGATGAGGCACTCCTCCCCCAACTGCCGGTGGCGGACGCGGTAGATCGTTTCGAGGCCGTCGTCGGCGACCTGGTCCAGGATCTCGTAGCGCTCGTCCAGGGAGCGGGAGTAGAACGCCAGGGTCCCCTCCCCTCAGGCGCAGGCTTCCACCAGGCCCCGCAGGGCGTGGTAGCCCGTCACCAGTCGGGGTGACGGACGGCCGAGGTAGGCCTCGGAAATGGTCACGACCCGGCGATTCGCCACCGCCGGCACGTCTTTCCACAGGGGGTTTCGGTACACCACGTCGGGCCTGTACTTCGCCAGCTCCACACCGCACCAGGCGAGCACGATGGCGTCGGGGGCCAAGGACCGCAGCTCCTCGTCGTTTACCTGTCGGCTCTCCACGTCCTCGTCCCCCAGCAGGTTGCGGCCTCCGGCCCGCTCGATCAGGTCGTGGACCCAGCTGTTGCGGCCCGGAAGGATCACCGGATTGGGCCACCACTGGACCGCAATGGACGGCCGGCTGCCGACGGCGGGGGCCGGCTCCAGCTGTTGTTTCATCCCCAGCACCACGGACTCCGCCCGGCCGCCCACCCCCAGCAGATCGGCGATCTGGCGGATGTCGCGGTAGACGTCGTCGAGGCTCTTGGGGGACGGGGCGATGAAGGGAAGGCCGGCCCGTTCGAGGGCCGCCACCACCACTTCGTGACCCGGCACGGTCAGGGAGGCCAGCACCAGGTCCGGCTCCAGGGACGCGACCTTCTCGACGTCGATGCTGAGGTCCGGCCCCACCCGCGGCAGGTTGCGCACCAGGTCTTCGGGGTAGTCGCTGTGGTCGTCCACCGCCACCAGCTGGTCACCGAGACCGAGGGCGGCGAGAATCTCTGTGTTCGAGCAGGTAAGGGAAACGAGACGCATAGCCCCAGTCTACCGCGGATTGGGCCAAAGGCCGCCGATGCGGTCAGGCCCCTCGGCCTTCGCTTCTCCGACCCCCGCGCCCACGGCGCTGAGGTCACAGGTAGGCGAGGATCTCCTTCGCCGCCTCCACCTCAGGGTCGTCCGGCGCCATCTCGATGAACTTGCCGAGGTGCTCCTTGGCCTTGGCGGCGTCGGTGCTGCTGTAGATCAGCCCGAGGGTGTAGTGGGCGCGGGCCATGTCGGGCTTGGCTTCGAGGATCGCTTGCAGGGCCGCCTTCGCGGCGTCGTTGTTACCGTCGCGGAAGTCCAGCTCGGCACGCCGGTAGCGCAGGTCCAGGGCGGCCTCCGGTGCCACGCCGTGGTAGGCCGACCAGGCGGTGGCGGCGTCGGGATTGGCCTGGGCGTCGAGAACCAGGAAGCGCATCCGCAGGCCCTGGGCGCTGGCGGCGTCGAGGGCGATGGCGCGGTCGGCGGCGGCCAGCGCCTCGCCGTACTTCTCCTGGTTGTAGAGGACCGAAGCGGCGCCGGAGTGGGCCTCCGCCAGGGAGGGGTCGAGCTCCGCGGCCTCCGAGAACTTGGCCAGGGCGGTCTCGTAGTCGCCCCCCTGGGACGCCAAGGCCCCCTCGTTGTAGGTCTGTACCGCCAGGTCGCGGTCGAGGTTGGTGTCCCCGAGCTCCGCCGCCAGCCCCCTGGCCTTGTCGGTCATGTCGGCGGCGCGGTAGATGGCCACCGCTAGGCGCTTACCCTGTTCGTTGTCCGGGTCGAGGCGGCGATAGGTCTCGATGGCGGTCACCGCTTCGGCGGAGGCCCCTTGGCGCAGGTGGATGTCGGCGAGGCCGAGCCACGGAGCCGCCAGGGAGGGATCGAGCTTGGCGGACTCCTGAAACTTGCCGAGGGCGGTTTCGAGGTCGTCCTCCGTATGGGCGGCGGCGCCCTCGTTGTAGGCGTCGCGGGCCCGGTTGCGCTTGCCGGCGGCGATGTCGATGAGCTTGATCTGGGTGTCCTGGGCCTCGCCGGGGCCGAGGTCGAGCTCCGCTTCGAAGGGGTCCCAGCCTTCGCCCACCAGGGACAGCTTGTAGCGGCCGGTGGGGGCGTCGATGCGGATCTCGAATCGACCCTTGCGGTTGGTCTCGGTCCGTCCGGCCACGTCGCCGGTGGACAGGTCGGTGGCGGTGACCTGGATGCCTTCGAGGACCTTCTCGTCCTGGCCCATGACGGTGCCGCTGAGCTCCCCTGGCTTGACCTTCTTGTCGCGGGCGGCGCCGGGGGCCGCCAGGAGGGCCAAGGCGCCGAGGACGGCGAGCGGGCGGAGAACGTGGGGGAAGGTGAGGTGTCGGGTCATCGTGGGTCTCCTGGTGGGCGCTCGGTCCAGAGCTTGGTGGCGGCGTTGACGCCGAGGGTCACGGGGGAGTGTCCGTCGGGCTCGACGGTGACGGCGTCGGCGTGGGGATCCCGGCGCAGGATGACGATTCGGGAACCGGGCTTGAGCCCGTGGCGCTCGACGAAACGGAGGAACTCTTCGTCCTGGTCGCTGACCCGCGCCACCACCAGCGCCTCGCCGGGGAGGCACTCGTCGAGGCTGCGGAGCTCCACCCGCCGGAGGGTTCCGTCGCCGTTGGGGATGGGATCACCGTGGGGGTCGACCTCGGGAAAGCCGAGGTGGGCGTCGATGCGGTCCACGAGCTTGTCGGACATCGCGTGCTCGAGCTGCTCCGCCTCTTCGTGGACCTCCGACCAGTCGAGGCCGAGGGTCTCCACGAGGAAGAGCTCCACCAGGCGGTGGCGACGCAGGACGTGGACGGCGAGGCGTCGGCCTTCGTCCGAGAGGCGCACTCCGCTGTAGGGCTCGTAGCGGACGTGGCCCTCCTTCTCCAAGGTCTTGACCATGGAGGTGACGGTGCCGGGGGCGACCTCCAGAGCGCTGGAGATCTGCCCCATGGTCACCAGGTCGCCACCCCCTTGGCGCTCCTCCTGGAGCAGGATGGCCTTCAGGTAGTCTTCGACGGTGCTCGTGGGCACGGCGACTCCGGCGCGGCGGTCGTCAGTAGGACTCTCCGGGCTGAAGGGTCACAACTTTGCAGTTGACCCCCTCTCGCCCGAGCTCTTCTTCGAAGCGTTCGGGGGTGCCGGTGAGCAGCGGGAAGGTGCCCCAATGGACCGGGACCGCCTCGCGGATCTCCAGCAGCTTGCAGGCGAGGGCCGCCTGCCGTGGGCCCATGGTGAAGTGGTCGCCGATGGGGAGGAACGCGAGGTACGGCCGGTAGAGGTCGGCGATCAGCTGCATGTCGGTGAACACGCAGGTGTCGCCGGCGTGGTAAAAGGTGAAACCGCTGGGGCCGGTGACGACGAAGCCCGTGGCGATGCCGCCGTAGATCATGCGGTCGCCGTCTTCGATCGACGACGTGTGGATCGCCGGGACCTGGGTGACGCGGCAGCCGAGCACGTCCTGGGTGCCGCCGGGGTTCATCCCGGAGCAGCCTTCGACCCCCTTGCCCGTGAGCCAGGCGCAGATCTCGTAGGTGGCGACGACGATCTCCGGACGGTAGCGCTCGGCGACGGCGACGGCGTCGGCCATGTGATCGGCGTGGCCGTGGGTGATGAGGATGGCGTCGACCCGGCCCAAGGAATCCAGGTCGGTGGTGCAGCTGGGATTTCCCTCGATCCAGGGATCGATCAGGATCACTCGCCCGTCGGGCAGCTCGCAGCGGACCGTGGCGTGGCCCAGGAATGTGAAGGTCGGTCGCGCGGACTGGTGCATGATTCCCCCAGGGTCTCGGCTATGACGGTCGGACGATCTTGGCGGACCGGGTACCGAGCGCAAGGTCCGTCGGCCCGCCGAAGCTGCCCCGTGGGCGCTCCGTCCGGGTCCCGCGGTGGGCTAGGGCGTCGGCTCCGGGCTATGGGCCAAGGATACTACAGGCTCACCGCGATCGAGGGCCCCCTCGAGATCCTCCATGATCCGGTAGACCTCTTGCCGCGGAACTTTCGCCCCGGGACCCTCGGTCTCCACCCGGTCGAGGGCGGCGAACGCCAGCAGCACCGGCAGCGCGTTGAACGCCACGAGCCCGCGTTCCGTGCCGGACCTCTGGAGGGCGAGGATGTACTCCGCCGCCGTCTCGAGGTCACGCCGGGCCAGGGCGAAGACGCTGTCCCGTTCGGCCCCCGCCAGGTAGGCGCGACCTTCGGTGGCGTCGAAGGCGGAATCCTTGAGGATGTTCACCAACTGCTGGGCCTCTCCGCATTGGCGGGCGCGGCTGCGGAGGTAGGTCGCCACGGGATCCAGCTCCGGCCGGCCTATGAGGAACAGCTCTGTCAGCATCTCGCCGACGATACCGGCGACGATGTAGCAGTAGTGGCGAAGGTCATCGAGGCTCTGGAGCTGGAGCTCGCCGTCGGGCCCCGACCGGCCGACGTAGTCCGCCATGCCGCGGGCGGTGCGCACGACGTGGTCTCGAACCAGTCCGCGGGCGGGGTCCCCCAAGGCGAAGAAGGCGTCGAGCACCGCGGGGGTTTCCTTCAGCAGCTCCTGGTAGCCGTCGTGGTCGATGGGGACCTCGGCGGCCCAGGTGTCGGCCAAACCCCGAGCTTCGGGGGAGGTGGAGGTGCCGTCCAGCAGGCGGCAGAAGACGTCGAGGGCCTGGATGCGCCGCTCCTTCGACCATTCCGCGGCGTCTTCGAAGGTGTCGGCGATCCGGAACAGCAAATACCCCAGGGTGACCTCACGCCTCGTGGGCTCTGGAAGCAGTGGGATCGACAGGGCGAAGGTGCGGCTGGTCTTGAGCAGTAGGTCGTCGAGATCGGCCATGGAGGTCGTGGCGGTCAGCGGGGGAGAACGCGGGTCCCTGGCACGTCCTCACCGCGCAGGGCTGCGGCGGCGAGTCCGGGGACGGTGCCGTCGGCGATCAGGGATTCGATCCCGAGGCGGGCCAGGGCATAGGTGGTGTCGAGGCGCAGGAGCATACCACCGGTGACGTCGGTCCCGGCGGCCTCGCCGATCATCCCGCGGATCCGCCGGCGATTCCCTTCGTCCACCGTAGGGACGGTGAGGCCGTCGCGGTCGTAGATCCCCGCCGTCTCCCCGAGCCACAGCACCCGCCGGACCCGAGGACCGGTGCTCCGGCGCCGGAGCCGTCGGATCAGGTACCCGAGGACCGCTTCCGTGGAGGCGATGGCGGCGCCGAGCTCCCGGTCGACCACGACATCCCCGTAGGTGACCGGCACCATGCCGGCGCTCAAAGCACCCAGTAAGGGGCGGAGGTCCCCGGTGACGGGGCGGCCCGCCTCCAGCGTGAGGGCGGTGGAGGGAGCCCAGGTCCAGGCGGGGGCGCCGGCCTCGATCAGCGCGCCGCAGACGCTGCGATGGAGCCGCGCGGCCTCGTTCTGAGTATCCGCGGCGCCGATGGGGGGGGCGTCCCCCAAGCCGGCCCGCAGGCCGTGGCGGGCCGCCGCCACGTGGCCGAAGGAGCCGGAGCCGTGTCCGATCAGGAGGGCCCCCCGAAGGTCTCCGAGGGCCCCGGCGACTTCGGCGGCGAGGCGTTCCAGGACCGCGGTCCGCAGGTGGCCTGGACGCCGTTTGTCGGTCAGCAGGCTGCCGCCGAGCTTGACGAGGAGAAGGTCGCGGGCCTCCATGGGGGTCAGAAGAGGTGCTCCGCTTCCACCGCCGGTCCGTCGCCGACGCCGTCGCGGATGACCTGATCGACCCCGTCGAGTCCGCCGAGGACGTCCGCCACCGCCGGCTCCGCGGCGGGCTCGCAGATGACGTGGACGTTGGCGCCGGCGTCCATGGTGGACCACGCCGCCACGCCGTCGCGGCGTAGGTGGCGAACGGCTTCGAGCACCGTCAGGGTGGCGGGTTTCCAGTAGTAGATGGCGGGGGTCGAGGTCATGGCGATCATGTGGAGGTCGATGGCCTCCTCTTCGATGATCGGCCCCAACCGCCCGAAATCACGGTCGGCGAGGGCTGCCCTGACCCCGTCGAGGCGCCGCGGTAGCTGGCGGAGCCGCTCTTCGAAGTAGGGGCTGGTGCGGGCGCGGCGGTGACCGTCGAGGGACGACACCTCCTTGGGACCGCTCTCCACCACCGCGATGACGTCCCGCAGGTTCCAGTGGGAGGCCGCCGCCACCTGGACGGCATGGCAGTTGGCACCGTCGGCGTCGGCGTCCGCCGGCCACTCGACGTAGCCGCCGAACACGGAGCGGGACGCCGAACCGGAGCCGGACCGGCGCGCCAGCTCCGAACGCACGGCGCCGGCCTCCCCCCGGCCGAGGGCCCCGAGGACCCCGAGGGTGAGGGCCGAGAAACCCGACGCCGAGGAGGCGAGGCCGGCGGCGGAGGGGAAGGTGTTCTCCGTGGCGACCCGGAACCGCCCGCCGCAGCCGGACCACTCCCGCAGCCGATCGAGGTGGGCGATGACGCGGTCGGCGAAGGACGGCGGCGCCGTTTCGAGGCCGCCCCCCTGACGCCAGCGGACCTCGTGGGCCCCCCCTTCGTCGAGATGCTCGACGGTGCAGCGGCTGCGGCAGGTGTCGAGGGTCATCGACAGGGAGGGATTCTCGGGCACGGCCGACGCCAGGTCCTGTGCCCCCCAGTACTTGATGAAGGCGATGTTGGACGGCGAGCTGACGGTCGCTTTGGCGGGGTGTGATGCTGGCATGTCGCTCCGAATCGGCAGGTTAGGGCTCGTGGTGGGCATTGTACGTCTAGGCCCTGGTACGTCTACACCCTGCTACGTCTACACCCTGCTACGTCTGCACCCTGCCGCCTCCGATGGCCCCTGGCGGCTCCAGGCGGACCCCGGGTGCGCCGAGGCGCAGGTCGAGGCGTTCGAAGGCGGCGAGGGACGGAAGTGCGTCGAGGGTCGCAGGCTCGGGATGGAAGACCAGCAGCGATCCGGCCCCAGGACCCGAGAGGGAACCGGCGCCGGAGGTCTTGGCGGCTCCGCCGGCATCCACCACCTCCCGAACCGCGGCGCGGACCGGTTCCGGGACCACCCCGAGGGATTCGAGCCACCCCTGGAAGCCTCGGAACGAGCTGATCACCGCCCCGGGATCCGCGGCGCTCGACTCCAGGGCCCTACGCAGGTCGGCGGTTTGCGCCGTCGCCCGATCGAGGCCCCTGTCGAAGGCCGACGGGTCCCGGTCCCGCAGTCGGCGGACCGCCGCCACCACCTCGCCGGTGGCCTCCGCCGGCGGGCCGGAGTGGTAGATCCGCAGGCCGTTCAGGCAAGCCGGGTCCCGGATGTCGACGGGCTCGAGGCGGAGGGCCCCGCCGTCCGCTGAACGCTCCGCCCACAGGACCCCGCCCCGCAGGACGGTGCCACCGTCGACCCCGGAGGGGGCTCCGTGCTGGCGCCGCTCGACGTCGAGGGAGAAGGCCTCGAGGTCCGCCGCGTCGAAGGGGCGTCCGCCCGCGGCCATCAGGGCTCCCCCAACCGCGACGGAGGCCGCCGCCGAGCTGCCGAAGCCGGATCCGAGAGGAACGTCGGAGGTGACCGTCAGCCGGCCGGCGGTGGGCGTCGACCCCCAGCGGCCGAGGGCTTCCCCCATGGCGATCTTCACCAGGTGGGCGGGCCCGTTTCCGAGCGTCCCCCCCAGACCCACCGCGGGGTCCGCGGCCCAGGCTTCCCAGGCTTCGCGGCAGGTCCGTGCGTGGTCGAGAAGATCCTGTGGGGAGGCCTCCTCGCGGATCCCGAGATCCGGAAGCTCGAGGGTCCAGCCGTCGCCGGGGCCGTCGGGTGGCCCTACGGTGGCGCGCAGCCGGCGGTCGACCGCGGCGACGAGGGCGGGGCGGCCGTAGACAGCGGCGTGTTCCCCCATGAGGATGGTTTTTCCGGGGGCGGAGACGGTGATCGTCATAGGCGGAACTCCGCGGCCCGGGTGGGTCACGGGGGATGGGGGCCTGGGGCTCGCGCCCCAGGCTAGGGGAGGGTCGCCGCTGGGCGGTTCGGATCAGCTGGTGGCGCGGCTGCGTCCCAGCTTCTCGTGGGCGCGTGCGAGGTCGCGGGAAGTGAGGGCCGAGAGCAGGGATAGCTCCCCGGCGAGCACCGACGCGCCGAGGATTTCGGCGAGGCGCATGACGGCGTGGCCGGGGCGGTTGCTGTCGGGGGTGATCCCCAGCATCTGGAGGGCTTCGCTCTGGGTGGCGAGACCCGTGCCGCCGCCGATGGCCGCCACCGGGACGTCCGGCAGGTAGACCGACGCCACGGCGCCCTCGGGACCCCGCTGCTCGATGCAGGTAACGCCGACGGCCGCTTCCCCCACCTGGGCCGGATCCTGGCCGGTGGCGAGGAAGAAGGCGGCGAGGATGTTGGCGTAGTGGGCGTTGTAGCCCATGGAGCCGGCGGCGATGGAACCGAGGAGGTTCTTGCGGTATTGGACTTCCACCAGGGCGCGGGCGTTGGTCTTGAGAACCTTCTCCAGCACGTGCTTGTCGAGGACGACCTCGGCGAAGATCCGCTTGCCGCGGCCTTCCTGGAAGTTGACGGCGGAGGGCTTCTTGTCGGTGCAGAAGTTGCCGGACAGGGAGACGCACTCGACGCCGGTGGCGGGCTCGATCAGCTCTTCGATCACCCGGTCACAGGCGATGGTGGCCATGTTCATCCCCATGGCGTCACCGGTGTCGAAGCGGAACCGCAGGAAGACGGTGGTGCCCATGGCCTGGGGCCGGATGTCGATCAGGCGTAGGAAGCGGCTGTTGCCCTCCACGTGGTGCCGAATTTGACCCTCGTTGGCCTGCACCCAATCGATCAGCTCCTGGGTTTGGACGATGCCGGAGGTGCGGAAGACGGGGGCGCGGGTGATGCCCACGTTGTCGACCCGGACCACCGCTCCGCCGGCTTCCCGCAGGGCGCGGCAGCCGCGGTTGGTGCTCGCCACCAGGGCGCCCTCGGTGGTGGCGAGGGGCACCATGAGCTCCTCGTCGTGGACGTATTGGCCGCGGATGCGGAGCGGACCGATGATGCCCATCGGGATCTGGATCCCGCCGATCATGTTCTCGCAGTTCTGGGTGCCGGCGCGGTCAGCGTCGAAGGAATACTGGCCCGTGTGGTCCAGCTTGGCGCCGGTGCTGCGTTCGACGGCGCGGCGACGTAGATCCGCCTTCTCCCGTCCGGAGAGGTGGTCCGGCAGTTGGTGGAAGCGTAGCTGGCCGGTGGCCAAGGCCTCCACGAGGTCTTCACGCTCGTCGATCATGGTGGGTTTCATGGCGGTCTGGGTCTGACTCACGGCACACTCCAGTCGGAGGTCGTTGACTCGCTCGGGTGATCAGGTCGCGTACCTGGGATTGGGAATCAAGGAAACGGCGCGCAGGGCGTCGAGGCTAGGGACGCCGGCGCAGAACATGGTGATCTTCAGCTCCTGGACGACGCGCTGGATGCTCTCGTAGACGGCGTCCGCAGACTCGGTGGCGGGGGCCAGGAAGGGCTGGGCGAGGCCCACGACGCGGGAGCCGAGGGCGATGGCCTTGGCGACGTCGAGGCCGCTGCGCACGCCCCCGGAGCCGATGACCGTCAGGCCGTCGACGGCGGCGAGCTGACGGATCGATTCCGGCGTCGGGATGCCCCAGTCGGCGAACAGCTCGCCGATGGGGGCGTCGTCAGCGCGGGCGGCTTCGATGCGGGCCCAGCTGGTACCGCCGAGGCCGGCGGCGTCGACGTAGCGGACCCCGCGGTCCCGCAGGGCGCGACCGGTGGTGCCGGAGATGCCGCAGCCGACCTCCTTGACCACCACCGGAACCTCGAGCTCGTGGACCAGGTGACCGAGCTTGTCTAGGAGGCCGCGGAAGTTCCCCTGCCCCTCGGGCTGGATAGCTTCCTGTAGGGGATTGAGGTGGATCACCAGGGCGTCGGCCCCGATCATCTCCACCGCCCGCCGGCACTCCGCGAGGCCGAAGCCGTAGTTGAGCTGGACGAGGCCTAGGTTGGCGAGGAGCACCGCCGTGGGGGCGACGTCCCGCATGTGGAAGGTCGCGGCGGTGGACGGGTCCTCGATGGCCTTGCGCTGGGAACCGACCCCGACGGCCACCCCCGCACGCTCCGCGGCCTCCGCCAGGTTGCGGTTGATGTTGGTGGCCCCCACCGTCCCGCCGGTCATGCAGGAAAGCAGGATAGGCGCTTCGAGCCGCTTGCCGAGGAAGTCCACCGACAGGTCGATGGCGTCTAGGTCGACGTCCGGCAGGGCCTCGTGGACGAAGGACAGGCGGTCGAAGAAGCGGCCTTCGAGCTGGGTCCTGCGGTCGAGGGCCAGCTCGATGTGCTCCAGCTTGCGATCGCGGACGTCGTCGTCCGCAGCGGCGCGCTGGACTTCCGGGGACGACTCTAGGAGTGACATGGTAGCCATCAGATGGAGCGTTCGAGAAGGTCTTGGATCTTGTCGCGGTAGCTGCGGGACAGGGTCAGGCGCTGGCCGCTCTTGAGCACCACCAGGTAGTCGCCGTGGAACTGCTGCTGAAGCTCGCGGATCCGCTCGATGTTGACGATGGTGGAGCGGTGGATGCGGAGGAACTTCTGGGGGTCGAGCCGTTCTTCGAGGCGGCTCATCGTCTCCCGCAGGAGATGGTTTTCGCTGCCGAGGTGGAGACGGACGTAGTTACCGGCGGCGTCGACCCAGTCGATGTCATCGACCTTTATGAAGACCACGCGGCCGGAGGTCTTGACCACCAGGCGCTCCGGGAACGTCGCCCGCTTGCGGCCGACGTCTTCGAGAAGCGCCAGGAGCTGGTCCTTCACGTCGCCCATCTGCCGCCTCGCGACGTCTTGACGGGCACGGGCGAGGGCCTCCTTGAAGCGCTCCCGGTCAAAGGGCTTGAGGAGGTAGTCCACCGCGTGGACGTCGAAAGCCTTGAGGGCGTACTGGTCGTAAGCGGTGACGAACACTACTGTGGGGAGCTTGTCCCGGTCGAGGTTTTCGAGAACCTCGAATCCGTCCATTTCCGGCATCTGGACGTCGAGGAAGATTAGATCCGGGGCTTCACGGTCGATGGTCTCGACCGCCTCTTTGCCGTCCCGGCACTCGCCGATGATCTCGATGTCGTCCAGCCCTTCGAGGAAGGAGCGGGTCTTCTCGCGGGCTAGGGGCTCGTCGTCGATGAGAAGGGTTCGAATGGCCAACGGGGGTCCTCTCTTTGGATCCGACCGGCTCGGTGCGTCTGGCGTGCGCCTCAGAATCCAGGGCCTGTGCAGCGGGCATTGTCGTCGTCGGGCTCTGGACGGGGTTTCGCCCCGCCGTGGACCGATGGCGCGCCGCCCGATCGTGAAGTGCCAGCCGTGAGCTAGGGAGTGGCCGGGAAGGGATGCGGAGCTTTGCTGGGCTCCGGCGGAGGCCGGGCTCAGCCCGGCGCCTCATCATTATGGCTTTGCTACGGAGGGGCCCCTGTCAGAATTCCCATCGGCACTGTCAAGAATTGCCAGAAGTGTCACGGAATTGTCAGGGCGGGGGCGGCCCCTCGCTGGACAACCATTCGGGCCGGTTGGAGGTGGGGGGTCGTCGGGGCAATCCGGCGGAGGGCGTCATGTAGGATGAGCCCAAGCCCGGATGCTGAATCGAGGGCGCTGCGCCCGCCTCCTTCGGGTGCCACAGGCAAGCCGGCTGAAGGTCATGGATAGACGTCACACCCCGATTTTCATCATCTACTTGATCTACCTGGCGGCCATGGCCATGGCGACCGCCCTGCTGGTGTTTTGGGTGGTGGTGGTGCAGCGCTTCACCCCCGAGATCAACGAGCTGGTGGCCAAGCTGCTGGGGGTCGAGTGGAGCCACTTCCACTGGTTCGTCCAATCCACCGGCGCGGCCCTGTGCTTTCTGGTCATCGTCGCCCTCACGTACCTGCTCGCGATCACCCTCTCGGAACGTCGGTACCGGGTCAAGCAGGAGCACTTCCTGTCCCACCTGACCCACGAGCTGAAGTCACCGGTGGCGGCGATCCGCCTGCACGCCCAGACCCTTCAGCAGGGCGGCCTGGAGGTTGGGGAGACCGGTCAGTTCGCGGACTACATCGTCCAGGAGACGGTGCGGGTCGAGAAGCTGATCGACCACCTTCTGGAGAGCGGGCGGCTCAGCTCGGGTCGCGGTGAGGCGCTGCGTCCGATCCAGCTGCGGGAGTTCTTCCACGAGTACCAGGAGGCCGCCCGTCGTCGCTTCGACCTGCGCCAGGTGGACCTCCAATTCGAGATCCACAGCCGTTCGGCGGTGATGGCTACGAGCGAGACCCTCCGGCGGGTGATGGACAACCTGATCGACAACGCGATCCGCTTCACCGAGACCGGCGGACGGGTCCTGTGCTCGGTGCGGGATCGGGGCGGCGCCGCCGAAATCGTGGTGGCGGATACGGGGGTCGGCATCCCCAAGACCGAGCTGACGAAGATCTTCGACCGTTTCTACCGCCTGCAGCGGGAGATCGAGGGCCGGCGCAAGGGCACCGGGCTGGGTCTCGCCATCGTGCGGGGCCTGGTGCAGGAGATGCGGGGCCGGATCCGCGCCGTCTCCGGGGACGGGGAGCCGGGGACCCGCTTCGAGATCCAGCTGCCCCAGGCACCGATGCAGGCCGACGACGGCGGTTCCGGCCGATTCGACGACGCCGGAGGGGGGCGATGAGCACCCAGGAGGCGACCCGGCCGAGCCGCCTGCTGGTGGTGGAGGACGAAGAGGCCATCGCCCGGGGCCTGGTCTTCAACCTGAAGCGGAAGGGTTACCACGTCGAGCACGAGTCCGACGGCCTGCGGGCCCTGGAGCTGGCGCGGGCAAAGACCTGGGACCTGATCGTTCTCGACGTCGCCCTGCCGCGGATGGACGGTTTCCAGATTTGCCAGCAGCTGCGGATGGACGGGGACTTCACCGCCATCCTCGTGCTCACCGCCCGCGACCAGCCCGACGACGTGGTCTACGGCCTCAAGACCGGCGCCGACGACTACATGGTCAAGCCCTTCGACCTGGCGGAGTTCCTGGCGCGGGTGGAAAGCCTGCTGCGCCGCAACCAGTGGGCCCGGGACGTCGAAGGGCCGGCGGCCGAGAGCGCCGCGGTGGACGAGGACGCACGCTTCCACTTCGGCGAGTTTTGGGTCGACTTCAAGACCTGGCAGGCGAAGACCCGCCACGGCGTGGCGGAGCTGTCCCGCAAGGAGCTTTCGGTGCTCCGCATCTTCGCCGACCGGCCGAATCAGGTGGTGACCCGCCGGGAGCTGTTGGAGAAGGTGTGGGAGCTGCCCAACCATCCGAACACCCGGGTGGTGGACAACGTCATCGTCGCTCTGCGGAAAGCCTTCGAGGAAAGCTCCTGGCGGCCCCGCCATATCCACAGCGTGCGGGGCGTCGGCTACCGCTTCGTTCCCTGAGCCCGTCCCCCGGAGGCGGGGTCGCCTGGATCGGTCGCGTGCGTCAGTGGTCGCCGTAGGCTTTCTCGCCGGCTTCAATGGCGGCGACGATCCTGTTCTGCTGCGGCGGCAAGGGACAAGTGGCCCAGGGGGTGAACGCGCAGGGAGGGTTCTGGGCGCGGTTGAAGTCGAGCACCACCGGCGCGGCGCGGCCGAGGTCGCCGCCTTCGACGGAGGCGTAGAGGAAACGCCCCGCGCCGTAGGTGCCGCTGCCGTTGGTGGCGTCGGCGAAGATGATGAAGAGGTTGCCGTCGCCGTTGTCCAGCACGTCGAGCCTCCGGACCTCGCCGTCCAGCTCGAAGCGGACGGAGCCGGGGGCCTGCATGCTGGTGGGGGTCCCGAGGACCGTGGGGATGGTGAGGTCCTTGGGCGTGTCATAGGGCTCGTAGACGGCTTCGAATCGCCAGCGGAGGTCGACGGGGTAGTGGTCGATGCCGGAAAAAGCGGCGATGTCGGGGTGGGAGGAGTCTTTGGCCCGGATGCCGATGCGGCCGTCCCGATCGATGAGGTGAAACGAGACGGTGCCGGACTCCACCAGGGTCGGTTCCCCCTGGGCGTCGGTGATCAGCTCGGCCCGGGTCTTGGTTTCATCCCCCACCCGGAAGCTCTGACCTTCTGCGGCGACGAAGGTGGGTGCGCCATCCGCCGGCAGGTTCAAGGTCCCCAGGCTTGGGGGGACGCTTTCCGGCAGCACCACGTCGCCGTTGGGGTCGCTACCGACGGTGGTGTCGCCGGTTTCGAGCCAGAAGAGGCCCACGAGACTCAGCCAGCCGTCGGGCTGGGTCAGCGCTTCGAGGCGTTCGGTACGCCAGGTTTCGGTGGCTTCTCGGTGGGCGGTGGGCTGCACGGCGGTGGTCTCCTTGGGGTGCACTTCGGTGCCGCCGAGGTCCCCGTCGGCTTTGGGGCTGGGGTCGGGGGCGGCGCAGGCTCCGGTGAGCGCCAGAACCAGGATAGCCGCGGGTAGCGGGTCCGGGGCTCGCCTGCGGGGCACGGTTCGGGGCGTGGGGGTTTTCGAGCGGAGTGAAATTGGAATCCATTGCATGGTCGGGCATTGTAGCGTTGTCGGCGCCCCGGCCCGCCCAGCTCTGGGGCCGCTCCTTTGGCCCGGCAGCGGGGTTTCGGGCTACCATGGCGGCCGACCGCAAACGACCCGAGGTCCCAGATGCAAGGCTCTCACGCCGTGAGTCCCCGAATCGACGACGTCTTCGCCCGGCAGCGGGCCCGCCGCGACGCGATGGCAGCCACCGGCGCCGACGAGCGGATCGAGCTCATCCGCCGGATCGAGCGCTGGACCGAGGCCCACGCCGACGAGATCCGCCAGGCTGGTGCGGAGGATTTCTCCAAGCCGTCCACCGAGGTGGACCTGACGGAGATCTACCCGGTCCTCGCCGAGGCTCGACACACCGCCCGCCACCTGCGCCGGTGGATGCGGGGCCGGCGGGTGCCCAAGACCCTAGCCATGGCGTCGACCGGCGGGCGTCTGCGCTACGAACCCAGGGGGGTGGCGCTCATCATTTCCCCCTGGAACTACCCGTTCAATCTCACGGTGGGACCCTTGATCTCGGCCCTCGCCGCCGGCAACTGCGTGTGCCTCAAGCCTTCGGAGGCGACCCCCCACATGTCGGCCCTGCTGGCCCGCATGGTGGACGAGCTGTTCGACGACGACGCGGTGGCCCTGTTCGAAGGGGAGGCGGACGTCGCCCAGGCGCTGCTGGCCAAGCCCTTCGACCACGTGTTCTTCACCGGCAGCCCGCGGGTGGGGAAGCTGGTGATGAAGGCGGCGGCGGAGCATCTCTCGTCCGTGACGTTGGAGCTCGGCGGCAAGTCGCCGGTGATCGTCGACAGGACGGCCCACCTGGAGGACGCCGCCGAGAAGATTGTTTGGGGAAAGTTCATGAACCAGGGGCAGACCTGCATCGCCCCGGACTACCTGCTGGTCCACCGGGACCGAAAGGAAGCCTTGGTGGAGGCGCTCACTCGGCAGATCCAGCGGGCCTACGGCGAGACCCCGGAAGCCCGTCGATCGTCGCCGGATCTCGCCCGCCTGGTCGACGACCGCCACTTCCAAAGGGTCCGCCGCCTGCTGGAGGGGTCCCTGGGTATGGGGGCGCGGGTCGCCAGCGGCGGCGGACTGGACGAAGGCTCCCGCTATATCGAGCCGACCCTGCTGGTGGACGTTCCCCTCGATTCCCCGGCCATGCAAGAGGAGATCTTCGGGCCGCTGCTGCCGATCCTCCCTTACGACGACCTTGGGGAGGCCTTGGGGGTGGTGCGCGGCAAGGAGAAACCTCTAGCCCTCTACGTGTTCAGCGCCGATCGCCGGTTCGTGCGGCGGGTGCTCGACGGGACCTCCGCCGGCGGTACCTGCGTGAACGACGTCGCCCTCCACTTTCTCCACCCGAACCTGCCCTTCGGTGGCGTCAACCACAGCGGACACGGCAGCGCCCATGGGGTCTACGGCTTCAGGGCGTTTTCCCACGAGCGGGGGGTCCTCACCCACCACCGCTGGAGCGCCCTCAAGCTCATGGCTCCCCCGTACCGGGGCCTCGCTAAGCGGCTGGTGCGGCTGACCCTCAAGTACCTGTGAACGCTTCGCTTCCCCATTGGCGCACCCTCTCGCTGTGTCTGCTGGTGACGTGGGGCTGCGTCGGCGGGGATCTTGGGCCGGGCGGGTCCGCCGTTTCGCACCCTCCGGAACCGGACGTGGGCTACGTGTCGAGGCCCTGCGGCTTCGACTTCGACCACGACGGCATCGTCGGGGAGCCTGAGGACTGCCGGGTCTGCGACGGGCGGACTGCGGATCCCGACGGGGACGGCGTCGCCGAGGACTTGATCTACGTGGACTGCCAGGACGGGGTGGACGACCCGTCCTGCGGCGCCCCGGATCGGCCCTGCGGATCCGTGACCTACGCCTGGACGGTTCGGGCCGACGGGGCCGACGACGGGGCGGAGGACATCGTCTGCTTCCGCGGCACCTGCTCCCCCGAGGTCCTGCGGCCGGCGGTGGGGGGCGTCGTAGCTCCGTCGGCTTCGGGGTCGGCGGAGAGCTCGGAGGCGGTGGCGGATTTGGAGTTTGTGGAGGGTTCTGCGGAGGGTTGGGCGGCCGCGGGGTTGTGGACCCGTGCGCGGCGGGGCAGCGAGGCCCGGGATTTTCAATATCCCAAGGACCCCACCATGCTCGTGGGGTGGGACAGCGACGGCGACGGCGCGTACCCGCCCCACGATCTGGACGACGTCGCGGTCCTCGATGGCGGTGGAGACCGAACCGCGGGGGGCGGCTCGTCCCTGGCCTTCCACTTCGGTGGGCACAACTCCCTGCTGGAGATGGCCCATTTGACCGTGCGGGACTATGGGCGCTATTCCGACGTCGAACGGTCCGGCTTCGTGCTGTTGGGGGACCGGGGGTCCTACCGGGCGGACGGTCTCTACTTCCACGATTTGGTGCTCGACGGCATCAATAAAGACCAGCCGGCCCAGGGCCACCGGATTCTGATCAACCTTTTCACCGCCGGCACCCGGATCCACCACCTGGCGTTCGAGAATCTGCGCATCGTCGACGCCTCCGGATTCATGGTCCGGGGCTCCGGCGCCTATCGGCCACCGGTGGCGGAAGAAGGCGAAACCGACGGTCCTTGGCGCTGGGGCCGTCTGTCGGTGAGCGCCCACGGATGCGACCACTCCGACCCGGCGTGCCGGGAGGGGGGAGGCTCGGCGTTCGTCGGCTGGAAGCTCTGGGGCTGGATCGATGGCATCGAAATCCTGGACTCGGAGTTCGACGCCAACGTCGGCGCCTGGGAGCCGAAGCCGGCGGGCAACGGGGGCGCGGTCCTGGTGAACGCCACCCAATGCTCCCGCGGCTGGACAATCCGCGGCAACCGGATCCTCGACTTCAAGACCGCTTTGGTGGCCCAGGGGGGCAACGGAGCCTACTGCGCCAGGGATCCCGAGCGGGGCCACGTCCCCCGCCGGACCGGCGACGTGGTCTTCGACCGCAACCTCTTCGTCAACACCTATGGACCGTGGCGGGGGGGCGACGTGGTGGTCCACCTCAAGGGTGGGGACGACGTGGATCGCACGTTGGACAACGTGGTGGTCCGGCACAACTACCTCGCCTCCACCGACGGCTTCGACGCCTGCATCTGGGTGGACGTCGGCCACCGGGGGGACCCCGAGGACGGCCAACCCGGCCGGGTAGAGATCTACAACAACACCTGCTGGGGCAGCCGCGCCGAGGGCCGCGCGGTGGGAATCCAGATCGGCGGTGGGCCCCCGGCGCCGGTGCGTCAGCAGGATGTCCGCATCCGCGGCAACGTGATCAGCGGTCAGGACGGGGGCGACGAGAACCTTCGCCTGCGGCATGTGCCGGAGAAGCTCGTGTTTTCGGGGAACGTCTTCGACCCGGGTGGGCGTTACCGCTGGCTCGGCCACCGGGCGGAGTCCCTAGCTCAGTTGGAGCGGGCCCTCGGTGGCGGGCTGGACTCGGTGGAGTGCGAGCCCCAGTGGCTGCGCACGGCGGGGGAGGGGCCCCACCTGGATCCCCGCGACGCCTGCGCCCGGGGGGCTGGAGACAACCTTTCGTTCTGGACGTCCGTGGACGTGGACGGCGAGCCCCGACCCGAGTCCGGGGCATGGGACGCCGGTTGTGATCAGGTGACCGACGCCCGCTGAGCTCCAAACGGACGAGTTTCCAAAACTCGACTGCGGATCGGACGCCGTTTCAGCGCGTAACCATTTGCGCTCAGCATGCTTCTATTCCGCCGGTCGCCGTGGGACGTCGTTCCCCCGAATAGGGCCGGATTCCCAAGAATCCGGGCTAAGATAGGAATTCCTCGACCGTCCCCCCCTGGCTGCGATCCCGATCTCTCCCACCTAACCATCTCGGAGACCCTACGTATGCCTGACTCTCGTTCCCGCCGTGCGCTCCTGTCACTATCCGCCGCACTCCTGCTCCTGGCCGTTCCCGCGGCCGCCGAGCAGTGGATGGTCTCCGAGGTCAAGACCTCCATCGATTTCAACGAGCCGCTGCTCGACAACCTGGGCCTCGAAGTGACCGACGTCACCTCCCCGATCGTCGGCTTCCGCCACCACGACCTCTCGGTGGCCCGGGGTAACGGTATGACCTTCGGCACCGTCGCCCCCCTGAGCCTGGCCCTCGAGGTGGACGGCTCCGTGCTCCAGGACTTCGTGGCCGGTGGCCTCCAGCACCAGGGCGGCTTCACCCTCGATTGGCACGGCGGCTCCGCTTCCCTACACGCCTTCGTGATGCGGCCCACCGGTGTCGAGCGCACCTTCGAGATCCTCGATCGCCAGGGCCGCGTGCTGCTGATCGCCGACAACATGCATTTCGAGGCCCACCGGGACCTAGGCCGCCTCGACGTCTTCAACATGGATGTGCGGCTGACCGAAACCCTCGCCAAGGAGATGGGGGAGCCGGGCCTGGCGGGCACCGCCATCGGTACCCTCGCCCTCGACGCCTCGGTGGTCATTCCAGAAGGTAGTGCTGGCCCCCGCGGCTGCCCCTCCAACTGGGGCCCGAACGACGTCGCGCTGATCGACATCGGTTCGGTCACCCAGGACACCCGCAGCGGTGGTCTGGTGGCCATCACCCCGTCGGCCCGGCTCAAGAACGTCGGCACCACGGATGTGGCCTGGTACTCGAAGTTCTCCGGCTCGAACCCGCCCTACAACAACGACCAGCATCCCTACCTCGTGTGGGCGATGTACCGGCTGATGGACGGCAAGATCGAGCAGCTGGCGGTTTCCGACATCAAGCACGCCTTCTTGACCATCAACGTCAACTGCGACCCCGGCGCCTGCACCGACTCCCACATCCTGGGCCTGGGCTGTGAGGACGTCTACTCCCAGGGCACCAACAACAGCAACAACAACCTGTCCCACCGCTTCGAGGTGGAGGCGGGCCCCGGACTCTGGGATTCCACCGGCTCCCACTTCGATCAGAACGGCAACGGCTCCCAGGACCATCCGCCGCAGAACCCCGACAGCGGCTTCGACCACCGCATGACGGTGTTCGAGAGCGATCTGGACCAGTCCGGCGCCACCTATCTGTTCGAAGCCTGGTACCTCGTGCGCGACGACATCAACATCTTCAACACGATGGGCTACCGCGAAGTGGAGACGAACCAGAGCGGCAGCGGCAACTGGAGCTTCCCGACCCAGACCCCGCTGATCGAGGGGCCGGCCCTCGACGCCTGGGTCGATCCTGACTCGCCGCCCGCCGGCACCTCGAACGTGAAGCTGGTGGTGCCTTCCGAGGGCCACGTCCAGCTCGCCATGCGTACCACGGACCTGGGCAACGGCCAGGTGCGCTACGAGTACGCTTTGATGAACCACGACCTGGACCGGCAGATCGACTCCTTCTCGATCCCCTTGGCCGGTACCGTCCCCACCGACATCACGTTCCGCGACATCGACGACGTCGCCGGTAACGACTGGCAGGCCACCGTCACCGCGGGTTCGATCACTTGGGAGATCCCCGGCGGCGCCCTGCCCACCCACGACCGCCACACCGGCGGTCCGAACCTCGACTGGGGCATGCTCTACAACTTCGGCTTCACCGCCGAAGCACCGGCGGTCAACGGAGCCGGGACCCTCGGCGTCGCCGAAGCCGGTACCCCCTCGGATCTGACGATCCAGACCCTGGTGCCCGACGGCGCCAGCATCATCTTCCGGGACGGGTTCGAGTCCGGGACCCTCAACGCCTGGACGCCCTGAGGCGGGCCGCTAGCGAGCGTTGATGGAAGCGCCTCGGGGATGTCCCCGGGGCGCTTTGCTTTGGGGGAGGCGCAGATTCAGGCTACGAAGGGGCGGCCCCATAGGGACCGGCGGAGCTCGTCCAGCTCCTCCACCAGCCGGGGCAGCAGATCGTCACAGGCCGCTAGATCACCGGCTTTGCCCGCCTCCTCCAGCCGATGGGCGATCTCGGTGAGGGCCTCGACGCCGAGGAACGAGGAGCTGCCCTTGAACGAGTGGGCGACCCGGCGGACCGTCTCGGCGTCCCTATCCTGGGTCGCCCGGCGCAGGGCGCCGATGTGTTTTGGGGCCTCGGTGAGGAATGAGCGCACGTAGTTGGCGAAGATGCTCATCTCGTCCCCGACGAAGCCGCGTGCCCCCGGCAGGGCTTTGAGCTGCTGCGTGGTCAGCGAGCCGTCATCCCGCGCCGGGGCCTTCTGCCCCTGAGCTTGGGGGGAGGCGACGGGACCCCCGCGGCGCTGGGCGGGCGACGCCTCGAGGGCTAGGCTGGTGAGCCAGCGGGACACGGCCCGGCGTAGGCGACCCAGGGTGATGGGCTTGGCGAGGTAGTCGTCCATCCCCGCCTCCAGCACCTTTTCCCGGTCGCCGGGTAGGGCGTTGGCGGTGAGGGCGATGATGGGTGTGCGGGGGCCGCCGGCTTCCCGGCGCCGGATCTCCCGGGTGGCTTCGTAGCCGTCGAGCCGGGGCATCTGACAGTCCATCAGCACCAGGTCGTAGGGGGAGCGCCCGAGGGCCTCCAGGGCTTCGAGGCCGTCCGCGGCGATGTCGGCGCGGCACCCCAGGGACGTGAGCATCTGCTGGGCTACCAGCTGGTTGGTGGCGTTGTCTTCGACCACCAGTACCCTCGGGGGGCGACCGACCTTGCCCACCAAGGGCTCCCGAGCCCTTCGGCGTGCGGCTGGGGCACCGAAGGCTAGGGCGATGGTGTCGAGGAGGGTCCTGGGGCGGGAGGGCCAGACCACCGGTTCTCCATCGTCGTGCCCGTCGGCGTCGCGACCCGCGCCGTCCGGGGCCCCGAGGCGTACGAGCCGCAGGTGCGGCACCCGCTCGACGGAGGGTGCCGGGACCCGGGTGGCGCTGCCCTCGCCGCACTGTCCGACGACCCAGAGCTCGAAGGGCACCCGCGCTTCGGCGCGGGCCCCGGCCAGGGTGTGGGCCGCCGCCATGGAGGGCGCCCCTTCGGCTTCGAGGCCGTAGCGGCGCAGCACCTCCACCAACCCCGCGCGGGTCGGTTCGTGACTGTCCACCACGAGGACCCTCCGGTCCCCGAGGTCTGCCCGGGCCGTTCCGGAGGTCGCTTCGGCGGCGGCGAAGGGCAGGGAGAAGGAGAAGCTGCTGCCCTGCTGCAGCTCGGAGCGCACCGTCACATCGCCGCCCATCAGCTGGCATAGCCGCTTGGCGATCGCCAGGCCGAGGCCGGTGCCGCCGAACCGTCGCTGGGTGGAGGTGTCGGCCTGGGAGAAGACCTCGAACAGGCGATCCACGTCCTCGGGGGCGATGCCGATGCCGGTGTCGGTGACGTCGAACCTCAGCCGATGGCCGTCCCCCTCCGGCGACCGGGTATCGAGGGACAGGACCACCTCCCCCTCGGCGGTGAACTTGACCGCGTTGGCCACCAGGTTGAGCAGCACCTGGCGCAGGTGGGCGACGTCTCCGTAAACCACTTCGGGTACCGCGGCGTCGATTCGCACCGCGATCTCGAGCCCCTTGGCGTGGGCTTCGGGGGCCAAGATCTCGGCGACCTCCGCCACCACTTCGGCGGGATCGAAGGGCATCTTTTCGAGGCCGACCTCGCGGGCCTCCAGCCGAGAAAAGTCGAGGATCTCGTTGATGATGCCCAGGAGGGCTTCCCCGGAGCGCCGGATGGTTTCGCCGTATTTCCGCTGCTCCGGCGTCAGGTCCGAGTCTAGGAGCAGGCCTGTCATACCGATGACGGCGTTCATCGGGGTTCGGATCTCGTGGCTCATGTTGGCGAGGAAGGCGGCCTTCGCGTCCCCCGCGTCTCGGGCCGCCTGCTCGGCGGCTTTTCGCTCTTCGACCTCCACTTCGAGGTCGTCGTTGGTTTGCCGCAGGCTTCGCTCGGTGAGCCGCTGAAGGTGGGCGAACAGCGACGTCATGACCATGAGCGTCAGCAGGATCCCCACCCGGGAAATCAGGGAGTAAAGCTCGGCGTGGTCGGGATCGATGCGGTCTGGCAGCGAGAGACCGGTGTTCTGGAGCCACCACAGGACCCCCAGCGTCGCCACCACCACGCCGGCCCAGGTCCAGCCGGCGCGGCGACCGATCACCAGGGTGGCGGCGATGGGGGTGGCGTAGAGCCAGCCGAAGTGGTCGCCGAGCACGCCGCCGGAGTCGAAGCACAGCACCAGGTGGACGCTGAAGAGGATGCCGACTCCGATCTGGGCCGCCAGCTTCGGCCGGCGGATCCTGCGCAGCAGCCAGAGGTTGGCCGCCCCGAGCACCATGCCCACCGCCGTCGCCACCGCCACCCGATCGAGGCCGAGCTGACGGGACATGATGAGGAACGGGAGGCCGAGGACCAGGAAGGCCAGGGTGCCTGCGTTGAACAGGTCGACGCGGCGCATGAGGGCCGGGTCGGCGGGATCGGGGTCGAGGCCCGAGTCGAGGATGCGATTCCAGGCTTCGGCAGGCTTCATGGGGCTCCAGGGCGGAGTTGGGGACCCCTCGAGTCTAGTGCAGACCCCCGCGGGCGGTCCGAGCGCCAGAGGGACCCTTCTGGGCAATGCTTCTCGATAGCGCCGAGGGTACCCATCAAATCCGGGATCGGAAGCCCTCCACCGTTGCGGCGAGACCCTCCCGCAGCCCGGTTCGGGGCCGCCATCCGAGAAGCCCCTCGGTGTCTTCGACCGCGGCCCGCCTCACCTGCTCGTCGGTGCGGTCCGCCCGTCCCCCGAAGCGGGGATCGAGGTGGGGTGCCACCAGCTGGTGGAGCGTCTCCACCACCTCGCGCACCGTGTGGAGTTGGCCGCTGCCCAGGTCCACCCGACCGCCTTCGAGCCCCGGCGTGGAGCCGAGGCGGGCCAGACCCTCGGCGACGTCCTCGACATAGATCCAGTCCACCGGCCGGACCCCACTCGACAGCTGCGGCTCTTCCCCCGCCAGCAGACGCTGGATGACGTAGGGCACCAGCTTGTTGGTGTCCTGGGGGCCGGGGCCGTAGACCATGAACAAGCGTGCCAGCACCACCGGCACGTCGTAGAGCCGGTGGAACATCCGCAGATACGAAGAAGCGGCGGCCTTGGCGGCGGCGTAGGGGGACGACGGGGTCGACGCCCCGTGGTCGGCCTCCGGTTCCTCAAGGGACCCCGCCTGCACGAAGCGGGTGCAGCCGTGCTCCGCCACCGCCGTCAGCAGATGGACGGTGGACGCCAGGTTGGCTCCGAAGGTGGGGCCCACCAGGGCGAGATCCCGCCCACCGGCGACCTTGCTCGCCAGGTGGTAGACGGTGGCGGGGTGGACGGTCCGCACCAGCGCGTCGACGGCGGCCCCATCCGCCAGGTCCGCGCGGTGCCAGCGGAGGTCTTCCGGCAGTCCCTCCGGCCGCGCGCCGCGGCCGACGCCGTGGAGCTCACAGCCCGCGCGGGCTAAGCGGTGGACGAGGTGACGGCCGATGAATCCGGAGGCGCCGGTCACCAAGACCGGGCCCTCGGGCGGCGCCGAGATCGATGGAGGGGTGCTCACGGGCCGATCCTACCTCGGCCGTCGCGGCGATTCCACGTGGGGGTCGCAAGGGGGGATTCCCGCCCCGTCGCTTTAAGATCGCCGCGGGGCGGGATAGAGTTCCCCTGCGGTTCCCAACGCCCCCACCAACCCCGGCCCATCACCGTGTCGTCGACGTCGAGCCCCATACCCGTTCCCCCCGACAGTCCCCCCAGCGTCCTGGCCCTGGTCCTCAACTACAACGGCAAGGACGTCACCCTCAAGACCCTTGAGAGCCTGGCGGAGCTCGACTATCCGCGGCTCGACACGGTGGTGGTGGACAACGGCTCCACCGACGACTCGTGGGGGGCGGTGGAGGGTGCGTTCCCCGGGGTCCAACAGGTCAAGGTGCCGGAGAATCGGGGGATCTCCTACGGCATGAATTTCGGCCTGCGCTACATGTTGGAGCGGGACTACGACTACGTCCTCATCCTCAACAACGACATCGAGGTGGCCCCGTCGATGGTCACCGAGATGATGCGGGTGGCGGAGTCCGACGGATCCATCGGCGCGGTTGGCCCCAAGGCCTACTATTACTGGGATCGGGAGCGGCTGTGGTCCACCGGCGGCATCCTCCGGTTCCGTGAATCGGTCACCCGGGAGCGCGGCGACGGCGAGGTGGACCGCGGACAGTACGACCGCGACGGCGAGGTGGACTATGTGAACGGCTGCGCGATGTTGGTGCGGCGGTCCGCCCTCGAAGCCACCGGGCTGTGGGACCCCACCTACTATCTCGGCGTCGAAGACGCGGACTGGTGCGTGCGCATGAAGCGCCGGGGCTTCCGCTGTCACTACGCCCACCGGGCGAAGCTCTGGCACATGATTTCCCACTCCACGGGGGTCTACAAACCCGGTCGCACCTTCCACACCGGCCGTTCCACGGCGATCTTCGTGCGCCGCTTCGCGGGACCCTGGCAGCGGCTCAGCTTTCTGGTCTTCGCCGCCCTCTCGCTGCCCCTGGCCTGGCTGCGGGAGCTGCCGAAGGGAAACCAGGGGGCAGCGGTGTCGAAGGCCAGGGGGATCCTCGAGGGCCTGCGGGTGCCCATCGGCCCTTCCCCCGGGGCGACGTCGTGACGTCCCCCCTCGCCCGGATCCTGGACCGCTTCGACGGCGCCGCCCTCGGCGCTGAGATCTACCGCTTCGTGGAAGACGCGTTTCCGATTTGCCGCAGCATCACCGGCGACGGGGTGCGCCGAACGCTGGACCTGCTGGGGGAGATCGCCCCCAATCTCGAAGTTCGTGAAGTGCCCAGCGGCACGCCGGTCTTCGATTGGCAGGTGCCGCCGGAATGGAACGTCCGGGGGGCTTGGATCGAAGGTCCCGACGGCCGACGCGTGGTGGATTTCGCCGACCACAACCTGCACCTGCTCGGATACTCGGTCCCAGTCGATCGGCGGATGTCCCTGGAGGAGCTGCGTCCCCACCTGTTCAGCCTGCCGGAGCAGCCAGACCTGATCCCCTACCGCACGTCGTATTACCGCGAGACCTGGGGCTTCTGCCTGCCCCACCGCCGCTTGGAGGCGCTGACGGAGGGGGAGTATCGGGTCAGGATCGACTCCACCCTCGAACCTGGGCATTTGACCTACGGCGAGGTGTACCTGCCGGGGAGCGGCGACGGCGACGTCCATCTCTCGGCCCACATCTGCCACCCCTCCCTGGCCAACGACAACCTATCGAGCCTCGGGGTGGCGGCCCACCTGGCGCGGCTGCTCTCGGAGCTGCCGCAGCGGCGGTACGGGTACCGCTTCGTTTTCGTTCCTGGCACCATCGGCGCCATCACCTGGCTGGCGCAGAACCGCGGGGCGTCGTCCCGCATCCGCCATGGATTGGTGATGGCCAACCTCGGCGACGGCGGCGCTTTCTGCTACAAGCGCAGCCGGCGGGGGAACGCCACCATCGACCGGGTGGTGGAGCGGGTTCTCCTGGACTCGGGGGAGCCCCACGAGCTGCAGGACTTCAACCCTTTCGGTTATGACGAGCGGCAGTACTGCTCGCCGGGTTTGGACCTGCCGGTGGGGCTGCTCAGCCGCACCCCCTGGGGGCGTTATCCGGAGTACCACACCTCGGGTGACGATCTTTCCCTGGTGCGCCCGGAGCACCTGGGGCGGTCCCTGCGTCGCTACCTGGAGGTGGTCCTCGCCCTGGAGCACGATCGGGCGTGGCGCAACCGATCCCCCTTCTGCGAGCCGCAGCTCGGCCGCCGGGGGCTCTACCACCACATCGGCGGCGGGGAAGAGGGGCGGGAGCGCCAGCTGGCGCTGCTCTGGGTTCTCAACCAGAGCGACGGCTCGAACACGGTGCTCGACATCGCCGAACGTTCGGGCCTGACCCTGCGGCAGCTGCTCGACGCCGTCGCGGCGCTGGTGGACGCGGAGCTCCTCGAGCCCGCGGGACCGGTTGCCGACGGGGCTGTTTCGGAGGCCCCCCCGGCGCCATGACCCACCGTCCGCCTATCGGCCTGGTCCCCGCCGCCGGCCGCGCCGCCCGCCTCGGGGCTCTGCCGTGCAGCAAAGAGATCTTCCCGGTGGGTTTCGACGATCGGGGGGTGCCGACGCCGGTGGCCCGCCACCTGCTGCGGGGCTTCGCCGCCGCCGGCATCGACCGGGCCCTGGTGATCCTGCGCCCCGGCAAGTGGGACGTGCCAGCCTGCCTTGGGGCCGGGTTGGACGGCGTCGACCTCGCCTACCTGGTGGTGGAGGGCAGCGGCAGCGTCCCCGAGACCCTCGATCGGGCCGCGCGCTGGATCGAGGGCTGCGACGTCGCCCTCGGATTCCCCGACATCCTCCTCGAGCCGTCGGACGTCTGGCCCCGGCTTCTGGACTTTCACCGCCGCGGTGGACACGACGCCAGCCTCGGGCTGGTCCCCACCGACCAGGCTTGGAAGGCCGACATGGTGGACGCCGACGACGACGGTCGGGTCCGCGGCTTCGTCATCAAGGACCCCGAATGCACGCTGCGGTGGACCTGGTCCATCGCCCTCTGGACCCCTTCGGTGACGGAGCTGCTCCGCCGCCGGGTGGCCCGGGGTCGGGACGGCGACGCCGAGCTTTGGGTGGGGGACGTGCTGCGGGACGCCGTCGCCGCCGGCCTCGATGTCCGAGGTCTGCGGTTTGCCGAGGGGACGTTCCTAGACATCGGCACCCCCGCGGATCTGCGCCGGGCGGTGGGTGGCTCCGCAGGTGACGGAACGCCATGAAAACCCGGCCCAACGTCGACCCGCCGCCTAGGGCCGCCGCGCTGTCCCTGCGGGCGTCGGACCCCCGCCTGGCGGATTTTCCGGCGTCGGAGGCGTTGCCGGTGCTGATGGACGAGCACGGCGGGCAGCTCTACCGCCTCAGTCTGGACCTGTGCGGTCACCCCGAAGACGCCGAGGATCTGGTCCAAGAGATCTTCCTGATCGCCCTGCGGAAGTGGGATCGGTTCCGCGGCGACGCCAAACCGACCACCTGGCTCTACACGATCGCGGTGCGGGCCTGCCGCCGCCGCCGCCGACGACGGGCGGGGGAGCCGCGCACCGTCGAATCCCTGACGGCCCTGCTTCCGAGCCCGGACGATCCGATCCCCGACGTCGCGGCCCTGGAGGGTCCCCTGGACCAGCAGCTCCGGAAGGAGGCCCGGGACGCCGTGGAGCAGGCCATCGCCCGGCTGCCGTGGACCTACCGGATGCCCCTGGTGCTCAAGGAGATCGTCGAGCTGTCCATCGCCGACGTCGGCGCGATTCTGAATCTCGAACGGGGGACGGTGAAGACCCGGGTCCACCGGGCCCGGCTCCGGCTGAGGCGGGAGCTGTCCCGGACCCTGCCTCAGAAGGGGGCGCCGCCCCAGGATCACGCCCGCAAGCTCTGCCTCGACTTGCTGGAGGCGAAGCAGGGGGCCCTCGACCGCGGCGTGCCTTTCCGCGTTTCCGAGGACGTCCTCTGCGAGCGCTGCCGAGCCATGTTCGGCACCCTTGACCTCACCCGGGAGGTCTGCCGGCTCCTGGGCCGCGGCGAGATGCCGCCGGGGCTCCGGTCGATGCTGGAGAAGCGCTTCCGCGGAGGTTGACGTGGGCCAGAGGCTCCGCCATATGAGGTGATCCCACCTCCCTTTTCGCCCTGTCTTTTCGGACTGCGGGGTGACGTTCTTCGTCGGGCCGTCCCATGTGCCCACCCCTTCCCCCCTCGATAATCCGCTTCGGCCGAAGGAGTGACCATGCCCAGAACGTGGAACGGAGTCGGAACCTGGTACTGGGGGAAGGCCAACCGGGCCGTCCATCGCCGCCTTTGTCCCCAGTGCGGCCATCATGCCGACCTTGAGTCCTACGACACGACGAAGTACGCGGTCCTCTTCTATGTTCCGGTCTTGCCCCTAGGCCGCCTCCGCGTCCTCGATGCCTGTCCGCTTTGTGAGCAGCACCTGACGATGAAGCTCGCCGACTGGCGTCGGCAGAAGAAGGAAGAGGTCGCCCAGGCTCGTTCGACCTTCGAGTCTTCCCCTTCCAGCAGGGAGACGGCCTACGGGGCGATCGACGCCTGCATCTTCTTCGAAGATCCCCAGGCCTTCCTGGACCTGTCCAAGGCCGTACTTTCCTGGCATGCCGGCGACGCCGAAACGGTGGCGCGTCTGGGCTCGGGATTCGAGCACTTCGGATACCTGGACCAGGCTGAGCAGGCGTACTCGAGGGCAGTGGAGCTGCAGGACGAGCCTGACAACAGGGCTGCCCTGGTGCGGCTGCTAGTCCAGAGGCGTCGCTTTGCGGAGGCCCGCGATGTCCTCGAACCTCTCTACGACAAGGGAGGGGTCGGCACCGGTCCTTTCTACTTGCTGGTCCAAGGCCTGCAGGCGGAGGGACGGCACGACGAGGCCGCTGCGGAGCTGGAGCGAATCGCTGGGACGTTTCTAGGCATGGAAGACGAGCCTACGCACCAGCGATTTGTCGGGGTGTCCGCGAGCTTGGGGGAGGGGGAACAGGTGACGTCCATCGAGGTTGCGCCCCCTGTGGATCGCTCGGAGGTCGCCGGCGCGGACTGGACCGGCTGGATCGCCAGGACCGTTTGGCCGTTGCCGGCGGCCCTGGGCCTCGCCGCATTGGTGTTCGCCGGCACCCAGCACAAGGTCCATTTCGTCAACGGCCTGGATCGTCCCTACCGGGTCGAGGTGGCGGGCAAAAGCATCGACCTGCCGCCGGGGGAGGTCGTCGCTCGGCGCCTGGCGCTCCGCCGGGAGTACACGGTGGATCCCGGGGACGATGCCCCCAAAGCCCTGGAGCCGGCCCCGCTGCGTATGGAGCTCTCGTTCTGGCAAGGCGTCGTCGGTAGCGCCGTCTACGTGGTCAACCCCGATCGTACGGCCGTCCTGGTGGAAGAGGAGATGATCTACGCCGAGAACCCGGAAGCCCTGGACCCCGAACAGGAGATGCCGTTCACGGTTCTGACGGGGGAGACGGTCTATCGCTTCGACGGGGTGAGCTACCTCTTCGAGCCCTTCCCGGACGAGATATCCCTGGGGTCCGGGGAAGACCAGGCGTGGCGTAAACGGGTCGACACGTTGGGTTTGCCCACCGTGATCGCCTACTCCGTCGTCGCCGGGTCCCTCGGCGAGGAGGCGGCCGCCGACTACCTGGTGCGCAACCTGGAGCTCGGGGAGGAGGGGGCGTCTCAGAACCCTATGTTGGCGTCGGTCCTCGATCCCGAGCGGTTCCGCGCAGGGGCCGGAGATCGGCTCGCCCGTCGGCCCGTGGACGTCCCGTGGCATCGGGCCTACGGCGAAGCCATGGCGCTGCACGGTCTCGGGGACGAGCTTCGGAGCGAGCTGCAGGTCCTGGTGGAGGTCGAGCCGGACGACCCGGATCTGCGCTATCTGCTGGCGCGGGCCCAGGACGATCCCGCCGCCACCGTCGCCCTGTTGGAGGCGGCGGCGACCCGATCGGAGGTGAGCCCGTGGACCCATCACGGTTTGGGCTTCGACGCCCTGGTCCGCGCCGATTTCGAACGGGCCTTGGAGCATGGCCGGGCAGCTGTGACGGGAGAGCCTGACGAGCCCACCTTCAGCTACGTGGTGGAAGAGGCGCGGCGGGGACTGGGTCTCTGGGAAGAGCTGCTCGCAGACAACCTCCAGTCCCGGGAGGAGGGTCTGGACGGATTCAGGGTGGCCGAAGAGGTTCTTCTTCGTTCCGCCATGGGGCAAACCGAGGAGGCTCAGGCGGCGGTGGTCGAATTTCTCAGCGCCCTGGAGGACGATGGGGGGCCCCTCGAGACTTGGACTCCTTTCCTCGAAGGGTATCTCGCTTGGGGCCAGGGAGACTTTGAGGCCTACGCCCGCCACATGGCGCTGGACGCGGATGATCCGACCTCGGTGTTCAAGGCCGCCGTCGTCTCCGGGGATCTGGTGGGGGCCGGTTTGGCCCTGGGAACCTCCGAGTACGCCGGGCCCTATGGCTCGCTGCTGGTGTACCTGGTATCCCTCGAAGCTGGGGTGGACGGGGAGGTCCACTTGGACGACGCCGTGTCGGAGCTGGAGCAGCTCGACGCCGAAGGACGCCGCCTGGCGGCGGTCCTGAGGGCGGCCGGTCCCAGCGGCTCCGACGACGATCTTCTGGCTTTGCCCCTGGATCCCGGTCACAAAGCGATCGCCTTCACCGTCTTGGCTAAACGATGGGGGCCGGCGGGCCGCCCCTACGCCGACCTCGCCCGCAGACTGGCCTACGGACCCGATTTCCCGAGTCGCTGGCTGGTCCGGGTTTTGGATCGGTCCTGATCGGAAATAGGAGCATCCAGGCCGGGGGTGGTCCCGCGGTCGACTAGAATGCTCCCGGGGGGCGAGCCCAGGTTGGACGCCCCCGGCCCGGACCTGACCATCGACGGGATCTTCAGGAGAATGATCCGATGACGCGCTTGTCCGATAGCGACGTGTTGATTCTCGGGGGCGGCTTCGCCGGCGTCTGGTGCGCCAAGCGACTGGAGCGGGCGCTGCCGGCGGACCGCACCGTGACCCTCGTCAGCTCCGAGAACTACTTCGTTTACCAGCCGCTGCTGCCGGAGGTGGTGGGGGCCAGCTTGGAGCCCACCCAGGTGGTCAGCCCGCTGCGGCATCTGCTGCGGCGCACCCGGGTGGTGCGCGGTGAGGTGTCCCGGGTAACGCCGGAGGAGCGGACCGTGGAGGTGACCGGCCCGGCCGGGGAGACGCTGAGCTTCAGCGGCCGTCAGCTGGTGATCGCCCTCGGCTCGGTGGTGGACGTCAGCCGGATCCCCGGTATGGCGGAGCACGCCTTCCTGATGAAAAATCTCGCCGACGCGCTGCGTCTGCGGCAGGCGGTGATCGAGCGGCTGGAGGAAGCGGTGCTCGAAACCGACGCCGACGCCCGGGCCCGCCTCCTTTCGTTCGTGGTGGTGGGGGGCGGGTTCAGCGGCGTCGAAACCGCGGCGGAGATCTTCGATCTGCTCCGCCACGCCAAGAAGTTCTATCCGGCCCTCGCCGACGATCAGCTGCGGGTCACCTGCGTCCATGCCCTTCCCCTGCTGTTGCCGGAGCTGCATCCGGACCTCGGCGCCTACGCCCAGCGTTTGCTGGAGCGCAGGGGCATGGACCTGAAGCTGGAGCGCTTGGTTCGGGCGGTGTCCGGCGAAGGGGTCTATCTAGAGGACGGTGAGCTGGTGCCCGCCGGCACCGTGGTGTGCACCGTGGGTAACGCGCCCCATCCGGTGCTCCAAGACCTCGATCTGCCCTTGGAGCGGGGGCGACTGACGACCGACGAGTTTCTGCGGGTGCCCGGCCGTGAAGGGCTGTGGGCCATCGGAGACTGCGCGCTCATCCCCGACGGCCGCGGCGGCACCTCGCCCCCCACGGCCCAGTACGCCGTGCGCCAGGGGGATCGGGCCGGCCGGAACGTCGCCGATGCCCTCGTCGGGAAGGAGCCCAAGGCGTTCTCCCACCGGTCCCAGGGCCAGCTGGCGACCCTCGGGCACCGCAACGCCGTCGCCTGGGTGGGGGGATTCCGCTTCAGCGGCTTCTTCGCCTGGTGGCTGTGGCGCACCGTCTACCTGATGAAGCTGCCGCGGTTCGAGCGCAAGCTCCAGGTGGTGATCGAGTGGACCCTGCGCCTGTTCTTCCCCCGGAGCCTCAACGCCGTCGACGTGCGCCCCACCCATGCGGTCCCCCACGTCCACCTGGAGGCGGGGGAGGTCCTGTTTCGCCAGGGGGATCCGAGCTCAGCCTTTTATGTGGTCGAGTCGGGGGCGCTGGAGCTGTGCCAGGTGGACGACGGGGGCCAGGAGGTCCTTTGCGAGCGGCTCGGCCCCGGGGATCACTTCGGCGAGGGCAGCCTGCTTCACAAGCGGGCCCGCTCGACCACCGCCAGGGCGGTGGAGCCGGCGACGGTCCTGGCCCTCGACGCCCGCCTCTTCGACGAGCTGTCGGAGCGCTGGCAGCTACTGCGGAGGGCCCTGGCGTCGACGTCCCGCCGTTTCTCCCACGGGCGTCATGCCCTTTCGGGGGAGATCCCGGAGGAGGTCCTGGATCGCCCTTGCCGCGACGTGATGACGGGGCCGGCGGTGACCCTGCCACAGGACGCCACCCTCGGACGGGCGGCCCGCCTGTTCACCGAACGGGGCTTCAGCGCCTATCCCTTGGTGGACGGCGACGGACGGCTCGTGGGCCTGGCGACCCGGGCCGACCTCTACCGCGCCCTCCACGGCGACGCCGATTTTGGCGAGCCCCTGGTGGACCACGGGACCTCCGAAGTTCGTACCGTGGCCCCCGGTGACCCCGTTCGACGCGCCGCCGAGCTCATGCGACGCCATGGCTTCCAGCACGTCTTGGTGGTGGACGGGGATCGCCGCGTGGAGGGGATTCTCTCCTTCCGCGATCTGATGCGGGAGGCCCTGGCGCTACAGGTGGGGGACGACGTCCCCGCTCCAGCGGTCCCAAACTAGGGACCGCGCACGACTCCGATCGGGAAGCCCGTGAGGTCGTCCCGCGGCTCTGCGCGCGGCTTGGTGCCCGGAGGTTGGGCGTTCGGGCGGCCTCAGATTCAGGGTGTCCGCGCGGCCCACAGCTCGCAGATCCGCACCATCACCTCGGCGGCCTTGGCCATCTCCCAGCAGTCGGCCCATTCGAGGCGGGAGTGGATGTTGTGCTGCCCCGACGAAAGGTTGGGGGTCGGCAAGCCCATGAACGAGAGCCTGGATCCGTCGGTGCCCCCGCGGATGGGGGACTCCCGTAGCTCTAGGTCGGCGTCCTTGATGGCGGTGCGGGCGATCTCCAGCACCTCGGGGTGTCGGTCCAGAATCTCCCGCATGTTGCGGTAGGACTCCTGGATCTCCACCTCGACGGTCGTCCCCGGCCAGTCGGCGGCGGTGGCGGCGGCCAGCTCTTCCAGCCAGCGCTCCTTCTCCTGCAGACCCGGGGTGTCGAAGGAGCGGATCAGCAGGTCCACCGAGGTCCGGTCGACGGCGGCGTCGAGGCTGTTGGGGTGCACGTAGCCTTCGTAGCCCTCGGTGGTTTCCGGGGAGAGGGCGTCCTTGGGGAGCCGATGGATGAAGTCCGCCGCCACCTTGACGGCGTTCACCATCTCGCCCTTGGCGTAGCCGGGGTGTGTGTTGAATCCCTTGAAGGTGATCCGCATGCTGTCGGCGGAGAAGGTCTCGGCTTCGAGGCAACCCCGGCCGCCGCCGTCCAGGGTGTAGGCGAACCGGGCGCCGAAGGCCTCGACGTCGAAAAAGTCGGTGCCCCGGCCGATCTCTTCGTCGGGGGTGAAGGCGACGCGGATGTTGCCGTGGGGGATGTCGGGCCGGGACATGAGGAAATCCGCCGCCGCCATGATCTCGGCGACGCCGGCCTTGTCGTCGGCCCCGAGCAGGGTCTTGCCGGAAGCGGTGACGATGTCGTGGCCGACGGCCTCCAGAAGCTCGGGGTGGACCTCCGGATCGAGGACGGCGTCGGGGTCGTGGGGAAGCTGGATCCGCTGGCCCCGGTAGTCCCGGTGGAGGATCGGCTCGACGCCATGGCCTGGCATTTCGGGGGAGGTGTCGACGTGGGCGACGAAGCCGATCACCGGCACCTCGGCGGCCGCGTCGGCGGGGACGGTGGCGGGGATCGTCGCCGTCACATAGCCGTGTCGGTCCATGGCGACGTCGTCCAGACCCAGGGCTTCGAGCTCGTCCCGCAGGGTCCGCAGGAGCTCCAACTGCTTGGCGGTGGAAGGGTAGGAGTTCGAGGCTTCGTCGCTCCGGGTATCGAAGCGGACGTAGCGCAGGAATCGTTCGACACAGCCGGCTTCGAGGTGGCGGGCGTAGGACACGTCGGGCTCCTGGTGATGGCGTTCTGAAGATTCAGCTTTCGGGCTCGGCTCGGACCGAGGCGCTACCCTCGCGGTCGAAGGTCACCGTCAGCACGTTGGGTCGACAGCAGACCCAGCAGTCTTCGACGTAGGTTTGGGATCGGCCCGCCGACAGGTCGACGTCGACTTCCACCGGCTCGCCGCAGTAGGCGCAGTGGTAGGTGGCGCTGTCGTCCACGGTGCGGGTCCCTTCGGCAGAGAAACGTCAGCTTTTGGGCCCGTCGGCGGAGCCCTGCATGAGGAAGACGTAGCTCTCTTGGACTTCCATCTTGCCTTCGGGGAACTGGACGGTCTGCTGCCGCTCCTTGGGCCAGCCGTTGGGATCCATCGTCCAAAGGGTGGCCCTCCCGGAGGGCTGGCCGCCTACCTGCAGGTCGAAGGAGAGGCCACGCAGGGGCCCCTGGGGGTTTTCGGCGCGGAAGGCATCGAGGGTCACCCAGTCGCGGACGCCGCCCTCGGCGTGGTCCGGGTGCTGGCCGCCGACCAGCCGCGCCAGGTTGTGGAGGAGGCCCATGCGGGTGAGGCCGACGACCAGGCTTTCGGCGAGGGCGGGGGGCGTTTCGATGTCGAACGCCTTACCGCCGTTGTTGCCCCGGAGACGTTTGCCGTCCCCGTGCATCTCCACCTCCACCCTTTCGGCCGCCGAAGTCGCCCTCCGCCACCAGCTGGACGGTGTGGTCTCGGCCCACCACCAGGTGACCTTCGAGGTGGGCGGAGACGGCCCCCTCGGCGCGGATGTCGAATCCGAAGCTCAGACCCGGCTCGGCCAGCAAGCGGTCCTCTAGGGCGGCGAAGCGACGGCCGACGGTCCCCCCTGCGCTGGTGTCTTCGGTCTCCCGGCCCTCCTTGGGGGTGATCGTGGCTTCCGCGGATCCGGTTTCGGCGCCGGCGACGGATGGGGTCGCGGCGAAGGCTAGGGCGAGGAGGCACGGCGGCAGAATCCGTGTCCAGGGTGCGGTTCGCGTCCTGAGGCTCGCAGGCATCGATTCATCTCTCCTGGGTCTTGGGCGGGGCTTCGGCGCAGCGCTGAATCCGGGCCGATGGAGAAGGCCGGTCGCGCCGAAGAAGCGTAGCAGAGGACGGAGCCTCGGCGGGGTCGCCTCGCCGACGCCAGGGCCCTTCACCGCCGACGGGGATGGAAGGCCGGGGCTGGCCTACAATGGCGGAGGCGGAAAACGGGTCGCCGAATCGCCGGCGACCGAAAGGTGGAGGAACGCGGAGCGATGGTGGAACGCAGTGCCTTGTGGGGGTTAGGCGGAATCATTGCCTTGGGTGCGGGGTTCGTGGCGGCGACGGGATGCGCGCCGGGGGGCTCCGCCGCCGCCGAGCTCGACGCCGCTACGATCGAGAAGGTGCGGCGCACGACCATCGTGTTGTCGAAGGTCTATGAAGTGGACCAGCCGTACCGGTCGATGATGGGGCCCTGGGAGCAGCAGGAGGTGCGCCTCGCCCAGGACATCGACGACGACGCCCTGCTCTTCATCACCGGCTACCGGGCGGTGATGGTGGGGGCCGACGGCGAGACCTCCATGCCCCAGGACTTCATGTGCCACTCCAACCTCGACATCGACGTCGCCCGCCACGGGGAGATCATGGGCCCCAGCACGGGATTCAGCCCGCGGCTCTTCACCCTCTCCCAGGGCCAGCTGGAGGTGCGGTTCCCGCCGGGCTTCGGCATTCCGGTGCGGGCCTCCGAGGCGATGTCCCTCACCACCCAGGTGCTGAACCTCAACAACCAGACGGCCGACGTGCGGCACCGGATCGCCATCGAGTACGTGACGGACACCGAGACCGGCGGGGCCATGCGCCCCCTGCTGCCGGCGGCGGCCTACGGGCTGGCGCTGCTGGAGGGGGATAGCGGCCACTTCGGGGTGGCGACGCCGGATCAGGAGGTCCATGGCCCCGGATGCCTGGTGGAGGCGACGGCGTCGGACCACGCGTACGAAGATGGCCTGGGCCGGACTTTCTCCGGCCACTGGCAGGTACCCCCCGGCCGGCAAGAGAACCGGACCCTGGTGACCCAGCTGATGCGGGTCCCCTACGAGACGACGATCCATTACATCGCCGTCCACCTGCACCCCTTCGCCGAATCCCTGGAGCTGCGGGACCTGACGGAGGACCGCACGCTATTCCGCAGCGAGGCACAGAACTACGAAGATCGTATCGGCCTGGCGAACGTCGACTACCTGGCCAGCGTCGAGGGGATCCCCGTCTATCCAGACCACGAGTACGAGCTCTTGAGCGTGTACGACAATTCGTCCTCCGAGATGCAGGACTCGATGGCCGTGATGTACATTTATCTACGCGACCTGGAAACCGAGAAGCGGTTGTCGGAGATTCGGTCGGACGGTTCCGGCTGAAGGTAAGACGCCGTCGCTGCCGCCGCGTCGGAGGTGTCGCTGCCGCCGCGTCGGAGGTGGGGGCGGGGTTTATCGGGTCGGGAGGAGGCTGGATGTCTCTCGTATGCGTGAGCTCGGCGCCGCCCGCGGGCGGCGGACGTAGGTCGGGGATGGAGGCTCCGCGGGGTCCCCGTGGGGGTCTTCCATGACGACGGAATCGGCCGACCCCGCGGACCGTCAAACGCTCTTTGCCCCTGGGGAGCTGGTGGATCACCGCTTCCGGGTAAAGGGGCTGGTGGGGAAGGGCGGCATGGGAGAGGTCTACCGGGCCGAAGCGGTCGAGACCGGCGAGACGGTCGCCCTCAAGATCGTGCTACCGGACCTTCTGGGTAGCGAGAAGACCCGTGCCCGCTTCGAGAACGAGGTCCAGTGGACCCGCAGCATCTCCCATCCCAACGTGATCGCCATCCGCGACTTCTTCAAGGTTCCCGGCTCCCTGCCGGGGGACGCCTCGATTCCCTGCCTGGTGATGGAGTTCGTGGAGGGGGAATGCCTCGCGGATGTCCTGGAAGAGCGGGGCCCCATGCCGTGCTCCGAGGCGGCGCCGCTGGTGCGGCAGATGGCGTCGGCCCTCGACGCGGCCCATCAACACAACATCGTCCACCGCGACCTCAAGCCCGCCAACGTCCTTCTGGTGCCGGAGGACGGAGAAACCCGCGTGGTGCTGACGGATTTCGGCGTCGCCCGCAAGCTCAGCGAAGATTCGTTCTCGGCCTCGAACGTCATCCTCGGAACCCCGGAGTACCTGGCGCCGGAGATCCTCGAGTTGGAGAGCGCCATCCCCGCCAGCGACATCTACGCCCTCGGCCTGGTGTTCTTCGAGATGGTCACCGGCGAACGGCCCTTCGTGGGGGAGAACGCCCTCGACGCCCTGTTCCAGCGGGTCAACGAGCCGGCGCCTTCGCCCCGCGGTCGGGTGCCGTCCCTGAAGCGGACGTGCGAGCGGGTGATTCTGCGTTGCCTGGAGCGCCGGCCGGAGGATCGGTACGCACGGGCCTCGGACCTCGTGGCCGACCTCGACGCCGGAGACGGGGACGAGCCGGGGTCGGCGATCCCCCGACTGAGCGAGGAGCAGAAGGTTCTGGCGGGGGCGGCGCTCTTCGTTCTCCTGATGGTGGGGCTGCTGGTCTGGTTCTACGCCGTTTGAGCGCTCAGCGTCTCCACCAGCCGGCGCAGCTCGTCGACGATGACGCCCTTGTCCTTGCCGCGGATTTGGATCCGATGGGGGGCACTCTCGAGTCCGGGGAGCCGTCGCTCGACGTAGGGCTTGACCTGGTCGAACCGCTCCAAGGGGCCGGCGTGGAGGGGGTGCCAGAAGTCCATCTCGGCGGTGGGTCGGGTCTTCAGACGCCAGTAGCAGTTGGGTAGGTCCAGCTCCAGGGACACGAGGTCCGCCGACTCCAGGACCGTCCGACGGTTGTCCTCGTCGATCAGGGTGCCGTCCCCGAGGGTGATGATGCCCAAGGGGCGGGAGGCGAGGGCCCTTTCCAGGTGCTCCCTCTCCAGCTCCCGGTAGCGGGCCTCGGTCTCTTTCCAGATCAGGTTCCAGACGGACATGCCGGCGGTGTGCTCGATACTTCGATCGACGTCCATCACGGGCAGTCCGGTGAGGGCGGCCAAACGGTATCCGATGGTGCGGGTCTCGTCGCCGATCAGCCCGGCGATGGCCACGTGTCGATCGAGATGGACGAGGGGGTGATGGTCGTAGTAGCCGTCCATGGTGGGTTCCGTCAGGCGCCGACGGCCTTCAGCAGGTCGTCCAAGCACCCGGGTAGTCGGTCGGTGAGGGCGTCGATGTCCGGCATCAGCGCGGGGCTGGACACGGCGCTGATGGCCAAGGTGCCGTCGTAGCTGAAGACCGGCAGAATCAGGCCCATGCCGTCGAAAATCGGCGCCATGCCGGCGTGGGCGAGGAGCCTCGATCCGGCGACGTAAAGAGGGATCTGGGGTCCGGGGACGTTGGTGATCACCAGGTTGAAGATCGGCGCGACCCGCTCCGCAAGGGAGAAGCGGGTGTAAAGGCGGGTGCCGAGGCCCGCCGCCGCGAACGGCACGAATTGGGAGTAGTCCATGAGGGTCCGGGCCCCCAGGGCGTTGGTGTAGGCCTTGGCGTCGGCCGCCGTCTGCCGGACCCGCCGCAGGCGTTCGGCGGGGTCGTCGATCTCGGTGGCTAGGGTCACCAGCATCGCCGACACCTGGTTGCCCATGGTCCCCTTCTGTTCCTCGGTACGGACCGAGATCGGCACCATCGCCACCAGGGGTTCCTCCGGCAGACCGTCCCGGGATTCGAGGTAGGACCGCAGGGCGCCGGCGCACACCGTCAGGACCACGTCGTTCACCGTCGCGTCGGCGGCCTTGCGCACCCGCCTTATCGCGTCTAGGGGCAGGAACGCGCAGCTCCAGGATCGGTCGGGGGTGATGGCGTGATTGAACGGGGTACGGGGGGCGGTGAACGGCAGCTTGGGACGCTCGAACTGGCCGCGAGCAAAGGCGGTGCCGCCGCGGACGACCCCCCGCAGCGTGTCGCCGAGGGTTCCTCCGAGGGCCTTGGGTTGGTCCAGGAGGTGTCGGCCGGTGTTGGTGAGGAGCTCCAAAGGGCTGGGCTGCTTGCGGGGCTCCCGGGGGGGAGGTTCCGGCAGCGGCCGGGGTTCCGGGGAGGGGTCGTAGAGGGCCCCCATGAGGTCGGCGCCGGAGACGCCGTCGATGGCGGCGTGGTGGATTTTCGAAATCATTCCCAGGGAACCGGGGGGGAACCCTCCCACCGACTCCAAGCCCTCCACCAGGAGGACCTGCCAGAGGGGGCGGTCTCGGTCTAGGGGCTGGGCCATCTCCCAGGAAACGAGGGCCCGCAGCTCCTTCCAGCCGCCGGGCTCGGGGAGCTGGGTGCGCTGAACGTGGTAGTCGATGTCGAAGGCGTCGTCTTCGATCCAGTAGGGACGCCCTAGCTTTAGGGGAACGTCCACCAGCTTGCGGGTGAGGGTCGTGCTGACGTGGAGCCGGCCCGAAAGCATGCCCTTCAGCCGTTCGAGGGTGAGGGGGCCGTCGGAGGTCTCGCTCGAAAGGATCGAGACGCCGCCCACGTGCATAGGGGCGTTTTCGGTTTCCAGGTAGAGGAAGGCGGCGTCGAGGCCGGAAAGTTGCTGCATGATGGTCTCAGGGGAGGTTTCGTCGATCCGGTTCGGTCCGATTCAACGGATTGGGGCCGGCGGGGCCCGATGGCCCCTGCGGAGTCAGGTCGAGGCGTGGATTCGGTGCCGGCGGCTTCGGGCCGGCGCCCGCCGGGACGCGGCCCGGTCGCGGTACCGCGGTGCCGGAGTCTAGGGGCGCCGGCGCAGGGAGGCGTCAGGATATCGGAGCGCCGGAGTCTCGGGGTGGGTCGGCGGGCCGGATCAGGCCCAGGCCGCCCGTTGGACCACAGGCCTCGGGAACAGGTAGCGCCTGAAACCGGAGCGCCGGAACCGCTGCCAGCCGTCCTCCGGCTGGGCCAAGCGGTCGGCGATAACATGGAGGGCGAGGGGGTTGACGCCGAGGCCGCAGTGGCTGCCGGTGACCTCCACGTTTTCGCAGAGCTCGCCTTCCCGATCGACGCAGCACTCCCAGGCGGTGATGCCGTCGGTGCGGCTGTAGATGCAGGTGGTGGGGACCGGGGGAGTGTTCCTGACGAGCTCGAAGGTCTCGCTGTCAATGTCCTCGATGCCTTTGCCGCTCAGGGTCTCGAACAGCTTCCAGCTGTGGTTGGCCTTGGGGTTGTTGGTGAACGGACTGCCGAGGGTGATCACCTGACGCACCCGCTCCGGGGCCCGGTTGGCGAGGTAGCGGCTGAAGACGCCGCCGAGGCTCCAGCCCACCAGGCTGACCCGGCGGCCGTAGCGTTCGTGGATCTGGGTCAGCCGATCCAGCAGCGGCCCTTCGAGGTGGGCGTGGGTGCCGTAGTTGCGGCCCTGCTTCCAGCAGTGGGAGTTGTAGCCCTTGCGGTGGAGGTAGGTCCGCAGCGGTCGGGTGGACACGCCGCTGGCGATGAAACCTGGGAGAACCAAGACCGGATGACCGTCCCCCGCAGGGCCGTCGAGGAGGAGCGGCATGGTAACGATGCTCGCGGCATATTCGTAGACCGCCCGCCCTTCGAGTGCCAAATACAGACGAGAGGGGGGGAGTGCCTTTCCGAGTCTTGCCATGGACCGTCCTCCTGGATCGTGGGTGGGCTCCCGGCGGCGCGACGGGATGTCGCCCCGTCGCCGCACCTCGGGTTGGGCCAAACGTAACGGCCCATTATACCCAGCGCTCCCGATACCCAGGGCTTCGACGGGGGCTTGGGCGGCGTCAGGTTGGCCAGATCCAATCACCAACCTCGTAGTCGCGGTTTCCCTCACGGGCTGATAGAATCTCAGCTGATTCCCACCGATGACATCCAGAAAGGACTGAGCGATGAGTCAGGATCCTAGCGCCGGCCCACCTCCGCCTCCGCCGTACAACCCCTATGCTCCGCCCTCCGCCCCCGTCGGCGGCGGGGGTGGGGGAGGAGGGGTCTACGACGGCGGGGGGAAACCACCTCTGCCGTGGGACGAGCGGAGCCGCCTGGGGCTGGTGGATGCCCTGATTTCGACGATCAAGCTGTTCGTCACGGATCCGAGGGAGGCGTACTCCCGCCTGCGCAGTGACGGCGACTACGTGGGGCCGATGCTCTTCGGCGGCATCATCGCCTGGGTCATGGCCATCATCGGGCAGATCTGGTCCCTTCTTTTCAGCGGCGTTTTCGGGGGAATCGCCGGCTTGGGGGGGGATGTCGAGGGCCTGGGGATGCTCATGGGTGGGGGCATCGCCCAACTGCTGTTGATGGCGGTGTTGATGCCCTTCATCTATGTCATCGGCGTTTTCATCTCGGCCGGGCTCTATCACCTGGGTCTGATGATCGTCGGCGGCCTTCAGAACTCCCAGGCGGGTTTCGAAGGCACGTTCCGGATCGTCTCCTATAGCTATGTGGGTCAGCTGGCTCAGATCGTTCCGATCCTGGGAACGATTGTGGCGCTGATCTGGCAGATCGTGTTGATCGTGTTTGGTCATCAGGAACACCATGGGGTTCCCCAGGGCAAGGCGGTTCTCGCCGCCCTCCTACCCCTGGTCCTATGCTGCCTGTGTGTGGCGGTGCTCGTGATCGGTGCCGGCATGATGGGCGCAGGCCTGGCGGGTCTGGCCGGCGCGGGTGGCTGACGCCGACCACGCTCCGTCGATGTCTCCGGGGTCGCCCCCCGGAGGCATCGAAGCCGGTGGGGCCGCCGCCGCTGGGTCACCGGGCACGGCCGCTCCACCTTCGGCGGCCTTCGAGCGTGGCCGCCGACAGCTGGCACTGCTTTGGGGCGCCGTGGCGATCCTGCTCCTGGCCTTCTCTCCGCTCCGCAGCTGGGTGACGGGCCTGCTGATCCCCGCCTGTCCGTTCAAGAGTCTCACCGGACTGCCCTGCCCGACCTGCGGCACGACCCGCTCCGCCGTCGCCCTGGCGGAGCTGCGGATCGTCGACGCCGTCACCACCTACCCGCTGCCCGCACTGGTTTGGATCGCCTTGATCGGCGGTGGTCTGGTGTCCGGTCTGTGGACCCTGCTCAGGGGGCGCCCCCCCTGGCCCGCGTCTTGGTCGGCGAACCGGCGCTGGCTTCCTTGGGGGATCGGTGCGGCCCTGTTGGCGAACTGGATCTTCTCCATCGCCACGGGGGTCTGAGGCCCCCTATCGACCCTTGCGTCCGCCTCGACGGGGCGAGTAGGATCCGTCTTGACCACGAGTCCGACAATCCATTCCTCCCCCATAGGACGATCCCATGGTCCAAGTTTTCGTGCCCAAGGAAGCCGCCCCCGAGACCCGGGTCGCGGCGACGCCGGAAACCGTGAAGCGAATGGTGGGCAAAGGACTCTCGGTGGCCGTCGAGGCCGGCGCCGGGGTCGCGTCCCACTTCGCTGTCGGGGACTACGCCAAGGAAGGCGCAGAGCTCGTCGACGGCCGCGAAAGCGCCCTGGCGGCCGCCGATGCGGTGCTCACCGTCAACGGTTTGGGCGCCGCCGAGATCGGCCGTCTGCGGAAGGGTTCGCTGCTGGTGGGGCTCTTGGCACCGCACCAGAATCTCGACGCCATGCGGGCCCTCGCGGCGGGGAGTACCAGCGCCCTCTCCATGGAGCTGGTGCCCAGGATCAGCCGAGCCCAGTCCATGGACGCGCTGTCGTCGCAGGCCTCCATCGCCGGATACAAGGCGGTGCTGCTGGCGGCCCACCGCCTCGGCAAGTACTTCCCCCTGCTGATGACCGCCGCCGGTACCATCGCCCCCGCCAAGGTGGTGGTGATGGGGGCCGGCGTCGCCGGACTGCAGGCGGTGGCCACCGCCAAGCGACTGGGGGCGGTGGTGGAGGTTTCCGACATCCGCGACGTGGTGAAGGAGCAGGTCGAATCCCTCGGCGGTAAGTTCATCGAGCTGCCGGACATGGGGGAGAGCGGCGAAGGCGAGGGGGGGTACGCGCGTCAAGTCACCCCGGAATTCCTCGCCCGCCAGCGGGAGATCGTCACCGAGCACGTCGCCCAGGCGGACGTTGTGATCTGCACCGCCCTCGTACCGGGCCGGAAGGCTCCGGTCCTGCTCACGGAAAGCATGGTCGAGGGCATGAAGCCCGGGGCCGTGGTGGTCGATCTGGCGGTGGCCCAGGGGGGCAACTGCGAAGTCTCGAAGGAGGGGGACGAAGTGGAGCACCACGGGGTGCTGGTCCTCGGCCCCTCGAACCTGCCGGCGGAGACCCCCGTGGACGCCAGCCAGCTCTACGCCCGCAACGTCTGGGCCCTCATGGATCCCCTGGTGGGGGACGATGGCCTCGAACTGGACCTGGAGGACGAGGTGGTGGACGGCGCCCTGCTGAGCCACGGCGGCGAGATCCGCCACGCCCCGACCCGCGAACGCCTCGAAGGAGACGCCTCATGACCATGGGACCGCTGCTGATCGGGATCTACGTCTTCGTCCTGGCGATCTTCGTCGGCGTGGAGATCATCACGAAGATCCCGCCGACGCTCCACACGCCCCTGATGTCCGGCGCCAACGCGATCTCCGGCATCACGGTGGTCGGCGCCATCACCGCCGCTTCGGCGGGCAATACCGAGGTGTCCAGCCTGCTGGGGCTCGCCGCCCTGGTCTTCGCCACCGTCAACGTCGTCGGCGGCTTTCTCGTCACCGACCGCATGCTGCGGATGTTCGGCGGAAAGAAGAAGAAATGAGCTTCGTCGTCACGACCCTCGTCCCGGCCCTGTACCTGCTGTCGGCGGTCCTCTTCATCCTCGGCCTCAAGGGCCTCACCCGGGTCCGCTCCGCCCGGCGCGGCAACGCGATGGCGTCCCTCGCCATGTTCATCGCCGTGGTGGCCACCCTGCTGGAGACCCAGGTCATCAGCTACCAGTGGATCCTCGTCGGCCTGGTGGTCGGCGGCCTTATCGGAGCAGTGGCGGCGGTACGCGTACAGATGACCTCCATGCCGGAGATGGTGGCCTTGTTCAACGGCTCCGGCGGCGGCGCCTCGGCCCTGGTGGCGGCCTCGATGCTTTGGGGCACCGTTATCGAGCCGCCGGAGGCTGGAACCGCCGTCGCGACGATGGGAACCGCCCCCGGCGTCACCACGGTGCTGTCGATGCTCATCGGCGCCCTGACCCTGTCGGGTTCGGTGGTCGCCTATATGAAGCTTTCCGGCAAGCTGTCGGGCAACCCGATCCTGCTGCCGGGCCGCCACGTCCTCAACGCGTTGCTCCTGCTGGGGTCCCTCGGCGTCGGCCTTTGGGCGATGTTCTCGGTGTCGGATCCGGCCCAGCTGACCCTGATGGCACTGCTGGTGCTGGGTATGGCCCTGGTACTCGGAGTGACGTTGGTGATTCCCATCGGCGGCGCCGACATGCCGGTGGTGATTTCCCTGCTCAACAGCTACTCCGGCATCGCCGCCTCGGCGACGGGCTTCGTTCTGATGAACAACGTCCTGATCATCTCCGGAGCCCTGGTGGGGGCCTCGGGCCTGATCCTGACCCAGATCATGTGCGTGGCGATGAACAGGACCCTCGCCAACGTGCTCTTCGGCGGTTTCGGCGCCGAAGACGCCGGAGGGGTCTCGGAAGACGCGCGGGACTACGGTCCGGTGCGCTCCGGCGGCGCGGAAGAGGCGGCCCTGGTCTTGGAGGCGGCGGAATCGGTGATGTTCGTGCCCGGCTACGGTCTCGCCGTCGCCCAAGCCCAGCACGTGGTCCGCGACCTGGCGAGCCTGCTGCAGAAGCGTGGGGTCGAGGTCGCGTACGCCATCCACCCCGTGGCGGGTCGCATGCCGGGGCACATGAACGTGCTGCTGGCGGAGGCCGACGTGCCCTATGAGCAGCTGCTGGAGATGGAGGTCGCCAACCCGGAGTTCCGGAATACCGACGTGGCGATCATCGTCGGCGCCAACGACGTTGTGAACCCTGCGGCGTCGAAGGACAAGGGCAGCCCGATTTGGGGTATGCCGGTGCTGGAAGTGTGGAACGCCGGGTCGGTGATCATGATCAAGCGTTCGCTTTCCCCGGGCTTCGCCGGCATCAAGAACGAGCTCTTCGAGTACGAGAACACCATGATGGTGTTCGACGACGCTAAGAAAGCCGTCCAAGGCATGGTGACCGAGCTGAAGGAGCTGGGCTGAACCGCGGGGACGGCGCCTCGGCGGACGGACCCGCATGAATCCAAGACGAAGGCGGCCGTCGGTGGCCGCCTTCGTCGTTTTGGACCCGCGGAGACAAGAGATGATGAGACCTCGACGACGTCTGTTCAGCCCAACCCTTGCCCTGGCTTTGGCGTGGTGCGCCGCCCAGCTGCCTTCGGGGACGGCCGTCGACGCCGCTTCCCGCCCGCCGGTACGGGGCCACGGCGGCGCCGTGGCCAGCGATGAGCGGCTGGCGACGGAGGTGGGTCTCGACGCGCTGCGGGCCGGCGGCAACGCCGTCGACGCGGCGGTCGCGACGGCCCTGGCGCTGGCGGTGGTGGCGCCGGAGGCCGGAAACCTCGGCGGCGGCGGCTTCGCCGTCGTCCGCATGGAGGGGGAGCTGCATTTCCTCGATTTCCGGGAGGTGGCGCCTGCCGCAGCCCACCGCGACATGTACCTCGGTGAGAACGGCGAGCCGGTGGCGGAGGCGTCCAGGGTGGGTCCCCTGGCGACGGGGGTCCCGGGATCCCCCGCCGGTCTCCATGCCCTCCATGAACGGCTGGGGCGGTTGCCCTGGGCGGAAGTCGTGGCGCCGGCCCGCCGTCTGGCGGCGGACGGCTTTCGGGTTTCCGCCCGCACCGTCGACAGCCTGGCGGACAAACGGGAGGTGCTGGGCCGCTTCCCCGAGTCGGCGGCGGTCTGGCTACCCGGTGGGGAGCCGCCGAAGCCGGGGGCCTTGATCCGCCATCCGAAGCTGGCGGAGACCCTGCGGAGCTACGCCAGGTCCGGCCCCTCCGCCATCACCTCCGGCGCCGTGGCGGCCGCTGTTGAGGCGGCCTCGGAGCGACACGGAGGCGTGCTCACGGCGGAGGACCTGGAGGCCTATCGACCGGTATGGCGGGAGCCGGTGCGCTACTCGGCTTTTGGATGGGAGCTGGCCACCGCGGATTTGCCCTCCTCCGGCGGCGTCCTTCTGGCGTCGACGGCGTGGACGCTAGAGCGCCTCGGCTACGGCGACGCGGAGCCCTACGGCGCCGACCGCGCCCATCTACTGGCGGAGGCCTGGCGCCGGGCCTATGCGGATCGGTTCCTCCTCGGCGACCCCTCCACCACCCAGGCTGCGGCGTCCGACCTCTTGGGTGTCGACTGGCTCTCAGGTCGACTGGCGGGTATCGACCGGCGCCGCGCCACCCCGTCCAACGACGTCCAGCTATGGAGCGACGTGGACGGCGGAGCCGGCGAGTCGGGGGACACCACCCACCTCTCGGTGGTCGACGCCGACGGCGCCGCGGTGGCCCTCACCACCACCCTCAACGGTCTCTTCGGCTGCGGGCTCTGGGTGCCCGAGATCGGCTTCCTCAACAACGAGATGGACGACTTCGCCGCCGCCCCGGGCAAGCCGAACATGTTCGGCCTGGTGCAGGGGGACGCCAACGCCGTGCGTCCCGGGAAGCGTATGCTGTCGTCGATGAGCCCCACCGTCGCCTGGCGGGGGCACGACGTGCTGGTGGTGGGGGGGCGAGGCGGATCCCGCATCCCCACCGCGACGCTCCAGGCGCTGCTGGCGGTGTGGCTGGACGGCGAGGGGATCCAAGGTGCCCTCGATCGCCCCCGGATCCACCACCAGTGGCGCCCCGACCAATTGGAGCACGAGCCCGGTGCCCTGTCCCCGGAAACCCGGGTCGAGCTGGAGCGGCGGGGCCACGCTCTGTCGCCCCGCCGGTCGATGGCCCAGGTCCACGCAGTGCGCTGGACGGCGGCGGACGATGGCCCCGCACTGTGCCGAGGGGCCTCCGACCCCAGGGGCGGCGGCGGCGTCGCCGGCGTCGTCGACCCGTGGCCTTGAGCCCGGCCCGGTTCCCCGGGGCCGTCGGCAAGGCACATCTTGTAAACTTCCGCGGCGGTGTCCCCTAGGGGCGTCGCCCCATCCGCATTCCAGGCAAGAACCGAGAGGATCACGATGACCCCCAAGACGTCACAACCCCACCCGAAGATCTCCCGCTGGCTTCCGCTGGCGGTCGCGGTACTCCTCGTCGGCCTCGCCGGCTGTGCCGAGAAGGCGCCGCCCCCGAGCGAACCGGAGCCGGAGCCGGTCCGGGTCGAGAACGCCGGCGTCGGCGTCGCCCTGGCTTCGCTGCCGGCCTTCTTCCGTGTGGACGTCAACGAGGGGGATCGTTTCGTCCTCGTCCCCGCCGATCCGCAGGTCGCAGGGGAATTGACCATCGTCGCCCAGGATCCCCAAACCGCCGGAATCAACCTGCTGGCGGCGGTGGAAGAGCACAAGGCCCAGCTCGGTGAGGCCGCCGACGGAGAGTTCAAGGGCCAGCGGGAGCTCAACGGCCCCCTCGGGACCGCCTTCTACTCCCGCGGCCGCTACACCGCGGAGGACGGCACGGCGACCGAAGAGATCAAGGTCTTCCTGATCCACCCCTGGGGGGATCGACGTCTCGACCTTTCCTATGTGTACCCCGCCGGAGACGACACCGCCCAGCGGCTGCAGGATCAGCTTTTCGAGGTCTTCGGCGAGCTAGAGCCCCTGGAGGTGCCGGGGGAGGACGCGGCGGCGGACACGCCGGCGGAGTCGGGATAGGCCGTCCGCGTTCGGGCGGTTGTGAGGTGTGTGATGTGCAGTGAGACCTGGGAGCAAGGGATGGGGGGGCAGGCTTGGCGTCTTTGAGACGGTCCCCACGGCCGCCGGTGCGGCCGCGCAAGGACGTGCGGTTCAAGCACATCCTGGAACGGCTCGATCTGCACGGCCGAGCCTACGACCGAGACTACCTGCGTCGGGTCCACGACTTCAGCGTCGAAAAGCACGGCGGGCAGCGCCGCAAGTCCGGCGAGCCTTACGTCACCCACCCGATCTACGTCGCCTACCTGCTGGCGGACCTCAAGTTCGATGCCACTTGCGTGGCGGTCGCCCTTCTCCACGACGTGCTGGAGGACACCGGGGCCACCAAGGAGGAGTTGGAGCGGGAGTTCGGCGCCGATGTGGCGGAGTTGGTGGACGGCGTCACCAAGATCGGCCAGCAGGCGTACGTCCGGAAGGACGAAGCTCAGGCCGAGACCTTCCGCAAGATGATCCTGGCGTCGGCGCGGGATCTGCGGGTCATTCTCGTGAAGCTGGCGGACCGGCTCCACAACATGATGACCCTGCAGCACATGTCCCCCGATTCGCGGACCCGCATCGCCAGCGAGACCCTCGAGATCTACGCCCCGATCGCCCTGCGCCTGGGGATGTCGAGGCTTCAGGGGGATCTCGAAGACCTCGCTTTCTATTTCCGCTACCCGCGGCAGTTCGCCGAGCTCGAAGCCAAGCTGCGGGAGAAGCTCAAGGTGGCCCGGTCGTCGATCCGGGCCATCGCCCGCAAGCTGACCAGCACCCTCGACGGGGCCGGCATTGAGGCCGAGATCAACTACCGGGTCAAGCGCTACTATTCGATCTACCGAAAGCTCCGACGCCAGGGCATCGACATCTCCCAGCTTTACGATTTCCTGGCGTTCCGTGTCATCACCGAGGACCTTCGGGACACCTACGCGGCCTTCGGCATCGTGCACCAGAACTGGCGGCCCATCCCCGGCCGGTTCAAGGACTACATCGCGATGCCCAAACCCAACCTCTACCAGTCCCTCCACACCACGGTGGTGGGGCAGAGGGGGCAACCCTTCGAGGTTCAGATCCGCACCCGGGAGATGGACATGGTGGCGGAGGAGGGCATCGCCGCCCACTGGCAGTACAAGGAGGCCACCCGGGACGTCCAGGCGGCGCAGAGCGACCCCAACATCCTCTGGCTGCGTCAGCTTCTGGAGTGGCAAAAAGAGGTTCAGGATCCGCGGGAGTTCCTCACCGCCCTCAAGATCGATCTCTACCCGGACGAGGTCTACGTCTTCACCCCCAGGGGGGACGTCTTCTCCTTTCCCCGCGGCGCCACCCCACTCGACTTCGCGTACCGCATCCACACCGACGTCGGCCATCAGTGCACCGGCGCCCGGGTCAACGGCAAGCTCGTTCCCCTCAAAACGCCGCTGCGCAACGGCGACATGATCGAGATTCTCACCGCCGCCGGCCGGCGGCCAAGCCGCGACTGGCTGAACTTCGTGGTCACATCGCGGGCCAAGAGCAAGATCCGCCACTGGCTGAACACGCAGCAGAAGGAAGAGGCCCAGGCCATAGGAAAGCGGATCCTGGAACGGGAGATCCGCCGCCTCAAGCTCAATCCCAAGAAGGTGCTGGACGGGCCGAAGCTGGAGGAGTACCTACGTAAGGAGGGCGTCGCCAGCCTCGAGGATCTTTACCAGCGGCTGACCTTCGGCAAGCTCTCCCACAAGCAGATCCTGGCGGCCCTGGTGGACCTCGACGACAACGGCGAGTTGCCCCTCACAGCCACCAAGGCAGGGCCCCTGCGCCGCGCCGCCGATCGCCTCCTCGGCAATGGTCCCCTGGTGGTCAAGGGCCACGGCGATCTCCTGGCGTCTTTGGCCCGGTGCTGCCGCCCGGTGCCCGGAGACGACGTCCAAGGCTACGTCACCCGCGGCCGGGGTATCACCGTCCATTCCGTGGATTGCCCCAACCTGAAGAAGCTCTCCTACGACGTCGAGCGGATGGTGGAGGTGGAGTGGGCGCGCCAGGAAAAGCAGGTCTATCCGGTCTCCCTGACCATCGAGACCGAGGATCAGCGGGGCATGTTGGCCCGTTTGACTGACGCCATCGCCAAAGAGGCGGGCAATATCCGTCAATTCGAGGCGGAAACCACCACTGGCCGCGGGCATATCGGAGTGGTGGTGGAGGTGCGAAATCGACGCCACCTCGACCGGACCCGCAAGGCCCTCGAGAACGTCCCCGGCGTCATCCAGGTCCGCCGCCGCATGGTCGACCCGACTTGACCGCCCGGGAAGCCGATACGGGTCCGTCGGAGCGCCCCGATGGCCGGCGCAGAGCCCCGCCGGTGCTTATAGCAAAAAGCAAATGCTCGATCTTGACACCGCCCAAGTCGGCTGCTACGCTCCCAAAACGCTTGAAGGATCTTAGGTAAGTTCGCATCAATACAGTCTTTTCGGGCTCGGCAGGCCGCCGCAGACCGGAGACAAGAGAGGCACGAGACGGTGTTGTTTTCTCGTTCCAAGGGGATCGTTGGCCTCGACATTGGGAGCGCCACCATCAAGTTGGTGGAGCTCAAGGAGAAGAAGGGGGGCATGTTCCAGCTCCAGCGCATCGGCGTGGAGCCCCTGTCTCCAGAGGCGATCGTCGACGGCTCCATCATGGACTCGTCCCTCGTCGTCGACGCCATCCAGAAGCTCAACGACCAGACCGGCGTCAAGACCGCGAGCTTCGCTACCTCGGTGTCCGGACACTCGGTGATCATCAAGAAGATCGAGCTGCCCTCGATGTCCGCCGACGAGCTCGACGAGTCGATCCAGTGGGAAGCCGAGCAGCACATCCCCTTCGACATCAACGATGTCCGGCTCGACTACGTGATGCTCTCCGAGGACGACCCGGGCCGGGAGGACATGGAAGTACTCCTTGTGGCGGTCAAGCGCGAGAAGGTCCAGGACTACGTCTCGGTGATCACGCAGAGCGGCAAGACCCCCGAGATCGTCGACATCGACGCGTTCGCCATCCAGAACGCCTACGAGCTGAACTACGACCTGGACCCCCTCAAGAACGTCGCCCTGATCAACATGGGGGCCGGCGTCACCAACATCAACATCGTCGCCCGCGGGCAGAGCGTTTTCTGGCGCGACATCTCCTTCGGCGGCAACCAGTTCACGGAAGCGCTGCAGCGTGAGTACAACCTCTCCTTCGACCAGGCGGAGTTGCTCAAGCGCGGCGAGACCGTCGGCACTTACTCGGCGGGGGACGCCCGTAAAGTGCTCGACGCGGTGTCCGCCGAGATGGCGAACGAGGTCCAAAAGACCTTCGATTTCTTCGGCGCCACCTCCTCCGAAGGGCCGGTGGACGAGCTGGTGCTCTCCGGCGGCTGCGCCCTCACGCCGAATCTGCTGGAGGTGCTCCGGGAGCGCTTCGGAGTGCCCACCGAGCTGCTGAACCCCTTCCGCAGGGTCAGCTTCAAGGAAAGTGACTTCAACCGCGAATGGCTCGAAGCCATCGCCCCGATGCTGGCGGTATCAGTGGGGCTCGCCATTCGCAGGGTAGGAGACTGATCGGCCATGATCCGTATCAACCTACTGTCCGAAGGTCGGCGCCCCGTCGTCGCCCGCAAGTCCAAGCCCAAACTGGGCCTGGGCAATCAGGACCCTTCGCTCCTCTTCCTCATCGGCGGCTTGGTGCTGGGCCTCCTCATCTCCGGCGGCTGGATCTACGCCCTGAACTCCGACCTCGACGTGGTCAAGGGGAAGATCAAGAAGGCCAAGAAAGAGGTCAAGGAGCTCGAGCCGATCCTGAAGGAGGTCAAGGCCTTCAAGCAGAAGAAGGAAGAGCTCAACACCAAGATCACCCTGATCAGCGATCTCAACGCCAAGCGAAAGGGCCCGGTCTTCGTCATGGACGAAGTCTCCCGCGCCCTCCCGGATCTGGTCTGGCTGCGGTCGATGAACGTCAAAGGGAAGACGGTGAGCCTCAACGGCACCGCGTTCAACACCAACGCGGTGGCCACCTTCATCGAGAACCTGGCGCTGGTCCCCGAGTTCAAAGAGCCGGATACCAAGAACGTCCAGAGGTCGAACCGCGGCAAGACGTATTCCTTCCGGATTTCCTTCCGCTACGAGCTGCCCAAACCGCCGCCGGTTCCGGATGCGGTCGAGGAAGAGGTCGACCAGCCGGCCGCTTGAGCCGGACAACCATTCGACTCGGGGTGATCCAACGATGGCATCAGGATTCCAAACAGGTCTAGAAGGCAAGCCCTGGTACGTCGCTGCCGCGGTGGCGGTGTTGATCGCCGGCGCTGTGGTGGGGGCGACCCACTTCCTCAAGCTGGAAGACATCCGCAACAACATCAAAAAAGAAGAGAAGAAGCTCGCCAAGCTTCAGAAAAAGATCGACGAGGGACGTTCGGCACAGCGCAGCCTGCCCCAGTTCCGCGAAGAGGTGGGCCGCCTCGAGCTCGAGCTCGACAAGCTCCTGCGGGTACTCCCGAGCCGGCGCAACACCGAAGATCTGCTGCGGCGGGTCCGGACGCTGACCGAACAGGGCGATTTCAAGCTCCTTCGCTTCACCCCGAGGCGCCGCTCGGACCGCGGCTTCTACTACGAGTGGCCGATCCAAATCCGCCTCGACGGGACGTACCACAACCTCGCGCTCTTCTTCGATCGGGTGTCCCAATTCTCGCGGATCATCAACATCGAAGGGCTCAGGGTCAATTCCAAGCGGGGCAAGAACGCTGGTAGTCACACCATTTCTGCCAACTTCACGATGAAGACCTATCTCTATATCGAGCAAGAGCCCGAAGACGAGGAGGACGGCTGATGCGCTCCCTTCGTGAGGCTTTGGCGCCCTTCCCCAAGGGTGCCGTGGCCTTTGGTGTCGTGATGCTCTGGCTGGCCGTCGCCCTGTCGCCCGCCGCTGCGCAGGACGACGAATTCGTTCCGGACGACGAGCAGGTCAGGGACACGGAGGCTATCGACTTCGGCTCCGTCGACGACCTCTTGGCGACCGACGAGGAGGTCCTCTCGGACCCGACCCTCTACACGTACGATCCCGGCGCGCGCCGCGACCCCTTTCGGTCGCTGCTCAAGCGCCGCGAGAATAAAGAGCAAATTGAGGAACGGCCCGACGGCCCCGCCGGACTGCTCATCGACGAGTTGGAGGTCGAGGGCCTCTTCGTCCTGGACGGCAGCCCCGTCGCCCAAGTGCAGTCGTCGAGTCAACAGACCAGCTTCTTGCTGCGCCCCGGCGATCAGCTGTGGGACGGCGATGTGGTGCGGATCACCCTCGAAGAAATCGTGTTCAAGCAATCGGTCAACGACCCCACGGCGCTAAAACCGTTCCGTGAGGTGGTCAAGCGGCTGAATCCCAGCAAGTGAGCGGAATTCGAGACGACGTGAGCGAGGATCGAGGAATGGACCTTCATGTTTCGGAGGCTAGTGTCATGGCCGAGCGACGCGACAGGAGAGACAGCCCGGGCCACTTGGCCCTGATCGTCCTGGCGGCATCGCTGGTTTTCCAGCTAGCCTGCTCGTCGGCGAGTAGCCGCCAGGCGGAAACGGCTTCCACGCCGTCTGCGCCACCCACCGTAGCGACCACGGCGCAGGTCCGTACCCCCGCTTCGATCGAAAGCCTCGATCTCAGCGACGACGGTAGCCGAGCGGCGATCGCCCTGCGTGCGGACCGCCCCCTCGTGTGGACCAGTTTCCGCAACGCCGATGGCGACCTCGTCGTCGAGTTGCCGAACAGCATGCCCGCGTCGGCGGTGGCCGACCTGGCCCCCGCCACCGGCCTCATCGCCGCCCTGGACGTCGAGCGCCTCGACGACGCCGAGCGGCCCCTCACCCGCTTGGTGGTTCGGACCCGCCAGCCCAGCGAACACTCGCTGACGGGAGAGGGAAGCGAGCTGCGGCTTCAGTTGCTGCCCATCGACAGCGCCCAGGACGTCACCCTGGCGTACGAGCCATTGGCGGAAGAGGAACCGGCCGCTGAACCGGCGATGATGGCCACCGAGCCGATCGCCGCACAAGAGACCGCCATCGTCGCCGAGGCCCCCCCGGCCGAGCCCGTCGGAGTTCCCCAGACGTTCGGAACCCCGGATCAGCCGCAGCTCGGCCCGCCGCCCTCCGGCGTTGTCGCCAGCCAGCTCTACGGCGTCGAGGTGGACCGGGCCGGTGCCGGGACCCTGGTACGGGTCACCGGCGACGGCGAGTTCACCTACTCGACCTTCCGTTTGGAGAATCCAGAGCGATTCGTCATCGACCTCGACGGGGTCGTGAACAACAGTGCCCGTTCGACCGTGTCGGTCGGCAGCCCGCTCGTGGACCAGATCCGTATCGGCCAGTTCAAGCCGCGGCCGGAGCCCGTCTCCCGCGTGGTCTTCGATCTGTCCGACTACACCGTCCCCAGCGTTTCGCAGGACGGTGACGGTCTGATCATCAGCTTCGGCGGAGCCGAACCCGAGCGCGTCACCACCCTTGCACAGGACATCTCTGAGCCGTACATGGCGGAGCCGACGGAGGACGCGTCCGAGCCGGTCACGGCCCCGGAGCCGGCGCCGGAACCGGTGGAGATGGTGGCCGACGTCGATGAAGCCCCCGAATACGAGGCGCCGGCGGTGGAGGAAACCGTCGCACCGACCCCCACCTACGAACCGCCGACGGCGGAGGCGCCCACCTACGTCGCCCAGACCGCACCGGCGCCCCCCGCCGCGGCTTCGGTGCCGGTCTACCAGCCGGCCCCGGAGAGCGTCGCTGCCCCCGCCATCGCCGGGGATGTGAGCCAGTTCGAGGCCCAACAGGTGGAGGTCACCGACTCGGAGCTCAAGCGGGAGCGTCTGCTCGAATCCTTCGGTTCCCTGGTCATCAGTCGGCAGGAGAAGGAATACGTCGGCGAGCCCATCAGCATGTCGTTGCGTAACGCCGACCTGGTGGAGACCCTGCGATCCTTCGCCAAGCTCAGCGACCTGAACTTCGTGATCCAGCCCGGCGTCCGCGGCAGCGTTACCGTGGAGCTCAAGTTGGTGCCTTGGGACCAGGCGATGGAGCAGATCCTCAAGATCAACAACCTGGGAATGGACATCGACGGGACCATCGTCCGCATCGCGCCCACGCCCCAGCTGAGGCGGGAGGCGGAAGAGCAGCGGCGACTGGCCCAGGCACGACAGCGCTCCGTGCCCCTCCGGACGGTCATGCGTAGCCTCAGCTACTCGAAGGCTAGCCAGGTTGCCCGCCTGCTGCGGAGCCGCACCGGCGCCATCCTGAGCCGCCGCGGCACCGTGCAGGTCGACGCCCGGACCAACACGCTGATCATCCGCGAGCTGCCGGACAACATCGACACCATCCTCGCGGTCATCGACAACCTCGACACGCCTGAACCACAGGTCACGATCGAGGCGAGGATCATCGAGGCGACCAAGAACTTCAGCCGGTCCCTCGGCATCCTGTGGAACTTCGACTACGAGGGAACTCCGGAGAACGGCAACACCACCGGCCTGGTGTTCCCCAACTCCGTCGAAGTGGACGGCGGGGTGGGCCTCCTCACCGGTGGCGCCAACGGATTCATGAATCTGACCCTGGGCAACATCCTGGATACGTTCGAGCTGAACGCCTCCATCCAGGCGGCGGAGGCCGAGGGTCTGGTGAACATCGTCTCGGCGCCCCGGATCACCACGCTGAACAACAATTCGGCGTCGATCCAGAGCGGTCTGCAGATCCCAATTCAGACGGTGTCGGACCGAACCGTTTCGGTCCAGTTCATCAACGCCACCCTCAACCTGACCGTGACCCCCCAGGTGACGGCAGAGGGGACGGTTCTGATGGACATCAACGTCGCCAAGCGAACGCCGCAGCTAGCCCTCGCCGTGGTCGGTGCGACCAACGCGCCGATCGCCACCAAGGAAGCCAGGACCAAGGTCATCGTCCGCGACGGCGGAACCGCCGTCATCGGCGGCATTTACGAGGTCCAATCGAATCAGAACCAGGATCGGGTCCCCGGATTGGCCAACGTTCCGATCCTCGGGCACCTGTTCAAGAACCGCAACCGCACCGATTCCAACGACGAGCTGATGATTTTCATCACTCCGCGAATCGTCCAGCTGTGAACCGGTTTCGGGAGAAAGCGACATGAGAGTCCTGACCCACATCCTCGTCTTGACCCTGGCCCTGCTCTTCGTCGGTTGTGAAGAGCGGACCGAGGAAACCGACTCCGGCGGCGTCTTGTTGGAGGTGGAGTTCGTCGACTCGATCTTCCGGGTCGGCGTCAATGACACGTCCTTGGTCTCCATCCCGACGGTCACGATCGACAGCATCGTCGCGCGGCCCGGGGGTTCCACGTCCGAGCTCATGAACGTGCAGCTCGACGTCATCGAGGTGACCTTCTCGCGCGCGGACACCGGAACCAGAGTACCCCTCCCGTTCGTCTTCAACGTGATCGGCACCGTGCCGGTGGGCGGAACCCTGAGCTACAACGACCTGCCGATCATGTCCTCCGACCAGCTGCGGGGCGAGCCCCTCGGGGATCTGCTGTTCGAGAACGGCGCGATCGACCGTGAGACCGGGGCCAGCACCATCAAGTTGAACGTCACGGTGCGGGTCTTCGGTAGGACCATCGGCGGCTCCGACATCTCGAGCAACCCCCGAACGCAAACGATCGAGTTCGTGCCGTCCCTGGCGACGACCTTCTGATCCGCGTGGAAGAGGAATCATGAGACAGCTTTCTTCGATCCAAGCACGAGATGGAGTGAAGACCATGCGCGGCCAGATCCATCCCTCCCGCCTCGCCACCGGTTGCCTCCTGGCGATTCTGGCGCTGTTCCTCGGCGCCTGCGACGCCGACAACCCGACCGCGCCGGTGCAGCAGCAGAATCCGCCGGTCACCGGAAATCCCTCCAGCTCCACCTGGAACATCACGGTGAACGCGACCCCGGACTCCTTCGACCGGACCCTCGGCGGTATTGCCCAGGTCGAGGTTCGGGCGACCCGCACGTCCAATGGACAGCGGGTGCAGGCCGGGACCACCGCGAGGCTGACCACCACCTCCGGGACCCTGTCTTCGTCGGCGGGAACCGGGACTTCGATTCCGATCGAGTTCGACGCCGGTGGGGTCGCACGGGCGACCCTCACCACGGGAACGTCGGCCTCGGACCTGGCGATCCTCCTACGGGCGCAGATCGAAAGCAGCTTCGGATCGAAGAATGTGAGTTTGATCGAGGTCGAGGAGATTCCGTTCCAGATCCTCGACGTCAGCCCGTCCTTCGGGCCACCCGAGGGGGGCACGAGAATCACCATCACGGGCTCCGGTTTCCAGAACCCGCTGCGGGTGAACATCATCGTCCAAGGGCAGTCCCTGCTGGCGGAGAACCCCCGCCTTTCGGGCTCCAGTCGGATCACGGCCACCATGCCGCCGATCAATCTACCCTCCGGTCAGAACGCCGCGGCAACCGTCCAGGTTCAGAACGCGTTCGACTCCACCGGAAACCCGACGGCGACGGACTCCCTGGCCTCGGCCTTCACCTACACCCGTTCGAGCCAGGGCACCACGACGCTCAAGCTCATCTCGGCGACCCCCACCTTCGGTCCCAACGAGGGCGGCACCCAGGTCACCATCAACGGTGAGGGCTTCGGCGAAGAGGTCCAGGTCTATTTCACCAACGGTCCGCTGGTGGAATCCACGGTCCTCGACATCACGCCGAACCGCCTGGAGGTAGTGACGCCGTCCGCCACCGGGCCGAACGCGTCGAACGCCAACTCCATCGTCGATATCGTGGTCCGGGATCCGGTGTCGGGTCAGGAATCGACCCTGGCCGGCGGCTTCCAGTACGGACGCGGCGGCGGCGGCGCCCTGTTCATCTCGGCCATCAGTCCCGGCCAGGTGGAGTACACCGGCGTCGACCCGATCACCAGAGAGCCTGTCCTGGTCACTATCTTCGGCCAGGGATTCGACGAGCCGGTGGCGGTTTCCGCCGGTGGCGTCGGTCAGTCCATCGTCTCGGTGAGCGGAACGGAGATCGTCTTCCGGCCGGTGCCTGTTTCGATCAGCTGCAGCCCGCAGTCCGGAACCACCGGCGTGACCAACATCGAAACCGCGGAGTCCACCAACGGACCGGTGTTCACCTACTTCCCCGTTCAGCCCACGATCACCAGCGTGAACGCCTCCTCCGGACCGGCGAGCGGCGGCAACACCGTCACCATATCCGGCATCCCGAGGGGATTCCGGACCGGGTTCGATCCGCCGGTCGCGGTCACGATCGATGGCGTACCGGCCCAGGTCGTTTCGGTGAACGAGCTGGCAGGAACCATCGAGGTGGTGGTGCCGTCCTACGACGGTAACTTCCCGACCCGGACCTGCACCGTCAACGGGGAAACCGGAACACAGCGAGTTCCCGCCCGGGTCAATGTGGTCGTCACCAACCTGCCCACCAGCTGCGTGGACAACTTCAATGATGGCTACTCCTATGAGCCCCCTGCGAACCTCGCCGCTTGCACCGTGGGTGGCGGTGGCGGCGGTGGTGGTGGTGGCGGTGGTACGGTCGTCGCGGACTTCACCTTCGTCACAGATGCCGGCGACCCGCGGATCGTTCAGTTCACCGACACCAGCACCACCACCAACAACGTGATCACCGACTGGCAGTGGGACTTTGGGGAAGGTGGGGCGAGCATCCTGGAAAACCCACAGTACACCTACGCAAACCCCGGACTGTACTCGGTGTCGCTGACGGTTACCGACGACCAGGGTGTGACGGATACCATCGTCAGGGACGTCAACGCCCAGTAAGCGACGTCAAAGAGGCTGAAGGCAGCCGGGGCCCCTGGATTGGGGCTTGAGCCATCGAGAGGCGATCGCCTAGACGGGTGATCGCCTCTCTCCGTATACTGCCTGCGAATGACCCAGCTCGGGGAGCCTTCCGCCTCCCCCCAACAAACTCCCCACCCCCAGGCAAGCCATGAGACACCGACCGTCCGTTTTCGCGCTGATCGCCCTGCTACCCTTCGCCGTCCTCCTCGGCTGTGACAGCGCCGACAACCCGATCGCTCCGAGCGGCAGCGTCCTGACGATCTCGGCAAACCCGACCCAGATCGATCTCAACGGTTCCGCGACGCTGACCGTCACCGGCTTTCGGCCGGACGGGAACCCCCTGAACCCGGGGACCCAGGTTCGTCTGACAACCGATCTGGGCGTGCTCTCGTCGAGCATCGTCGAGGTTACGGACGGTGGTCGGGCGGTCGGCACCTTGCGGGGGGACGGGCGCACCGGCCCCGCCACCATCACCGCCAGCCTGACCAACGCGGGCACGGCCGATTCGGGGGCCACCGTCACCGTGCAGGTGGGGAGCGACGATAGCAACCGTCCGACGCTGGTGATCAATGCGACGCCGGCGAACGTCGACCTCGGCGATTCGGCCACGGTTTCGGTGCTGGCGCGGCAGGCTGACAACTCCCCCTTCGCCAACGCCCAGGTGCGCCTGCGCACGACCCTTGGATCCCTCGCCTCCGGAACTCTGACGACGAACTCCAACGGCGAGGCCAGTACGACGTTCCGCGCCGGCGACCAGCCCGGTACCGCCACCATCAGCGGTACCGTCGGTAGCAGTGAGGAAGCGGAGACCACCATCGAGATCACGGACGGCAAGCCGACCCTTCTCGTCCAGGTCAACCCGAACACCGTCCGTATCCTTGAGACCGCCTCTGTGTCGATCATCGCCCGCGATGAGAACGGACTGCCCCTGGGCTCCGGGGAGCGGGTCTTCCTGACGTCGAACGCCGGTACCTTCGAGAGGAATGGCAACACGATCGACTCGGTGACCACCGACAGCAGCGGTCGCGCCGCGGTGACGTTCCGCGCTGGAACCCAAGCCATCACTTCAGGTGAAATCTGTGCGGTGCTTCGCAACAGCGACCAAGTCTGCGAGACGATCCAGGTGATCGACGCGGCGGCCAGCTTCACCTTCACCGTCAACAAGACGACGGTGAACGCCGGCGGCGACTCGCTGGTCTTGACCGCCACCGTGGTCAACGCCGACGGCCTGGCATTGAACGGCACCCTGGTCCGCTTCGACTCGGACCTGGGCGGCACGTTCGACCCGTCCTCGTCGGTCACCACCGGCTCCGACGGTCAGGCCAGCACGACGATCACCTACGCCGATACGGTCCTCATATCCGGTGAGACCTTTACGGTGGGGGCGATCGTTCGCATCGGCGACTCGGACGTGACTCAAGAGCGGACGATCACCGTCCAATAGAGCTGGTGGGCGCTGGCCAAGCGCCCTGGCCAGCCCTAGATCGGGTCCTGAGCGCCCCCCGGGAGGGGGGCGTTTGTTCTTTCTTCATCAAGAGTTATAATCCATAGACAGAAACCAGAATCGTTGCCGGCGGCGCGCCGCCCTCCAGTGATCCCGACCTGCGGACCCGCGTATGCCTGAACCCGGAGAGAATCCCAGAATCGACGAGCTCAAGGCGCAATGGGAGGCCGACCCTGGCGGCAGGGTTTACCTGCAGCTTGCGGAGGAGTACCGCAAGGCGGGAGATATCGCTCAGGCCATCGAGGTCTTGGAGAAGAGCCTCACCCACCGTCCACGGGATCCACGTGGGCGAGTCGCCCTGGCTCGGTGCCACTTGGATCTCGGGCAGCCGGCCGAGGCTGCGGAGCTGCTGGAGGGGGTCACCCGTCAAGACCCCGCCCATACCCTCGCCAACAAGCTGCTGCTAGAGAGCTATCTTCAGTTGGAGGACGGGGACAAGGCCGCCGAGCGCCTCAACATTTACCGTCTCCTCAACGATCGGGATCCCGAGTTGGACCATCTGGAGTATCGCTTGTCGCGACTCACCGGGCCGAGCGAGGCGGAAGGGGAGACGCAGACTGATCCCGGTGGCGAGGACTTGGCAGAGCTCATGGTTTCGGATCTGCGGGAGAGCTCCGAACCCAGCTCTCCGCCGAGCGATACGGCCCCGCAGCCCCCAGAGCCTCCGGTCATGGAAGCCGACAGCTCAGCTCAGCCAGAGACCCCCGCGGGCTCGGGTGCGTCGGAACCTGTGGAGGCGATGTTCGAGCTGGCGCCGGATCCAGGGGCACCGATGGAGCCGGCCCCCGAGACGCCGGTGGCGCCGGCCCCCGAGACGCCGGTGGCGCTGAGTCCTGAGGCCGAAACCCTGTCTGCTGACGAGGGCGCTGCGCGAGGGACTTCGACGCCGGACGTCTTCGATCTACCGACCGCTGCCCCCCCGGAAAGGTCCCCGGAGGACGTATTCGACCTTGGGGCCGTGGGCGCTGCCGCCGCCGACCCGGTGTCGGCCCCAGCGCCGGTCACTGACGTTTTCGACCTGGCGCCTCTCCCGGCCACAGTGGACCTCGATGCGCTCTGGGGCTCGGCGAGCGTGCCCGCGGCAGCGGCGGAGAGTGTCGACTCGGCGGAGCCCGTGGAGACGGTCGAGGCGGAAGCGGCACAGCCCGACCCGCCCCCGACGTGGACCGAGGCCCCCTCGGACGCTGGCGTCGAGATCCAGCCCGTCGAATCCTCTTCACAGGAATCCCAGGTCCCCGAAACCACGGCGGAAGACCTCCAGGCCGCGGAGTCTGTTGCCGTCGAAGTCGAGACCCCTTCGACCCCGGAGGATTCGGGCGTCGCCCCAGAATCCCCGGCGGTGGAGCTTGCCAACGAAGGACTCGAAACATCCAGCACAGAGACCGCCACCCTGGGTCTGCTATACCTTAAGCAGGGACACCACGACGAGGCGGAACGGATCTTCCGGCGGATCCTGGAGCGCGATCCCGAGCACGGGAGCGCCTTGGACGGCCTGCGGCAGCTGGAAGAGCTTCGCGGGGAGACGGCAGACCCAGCGACGAGTATCGAACCGACAGCTGCGTCCGAGCCGGAGCCCACCCAAGCCCGTGAGGCCGAGCCGGAGTTGGAGCCCGAGCCGGTCCTGGAATCAGCGCCGGAGTTCGAGCCTGTCCCGGAGTCGGCGCCGGAACCCGAAACCGCTCTGGAGACAGCGCCGGAACCCGAAGCCGTTCTAGAGGTAGCGCCGGAGCTAGAGCCTGTTCCGGAGATAGCGCCAGAGCTGGAGCCTGCGCCGGTCCAGGAGCTGGAGCCCGAGCCGGC
>JBCDIS010000020.1:0-64756 GCA_038748685.1 Acidobacteriota bacterium
CAGAGATGGTCGAGCGCTACAGCCGCGGTGTGCGGTTTCTCTTGCGCCACCTGACCCGCGATCGGACCCGGGCCGACGATCTCCACCAGGAGACCTTTCGTCTCGTGATCGAGAAGGTCCGCGCCGGCGAGCTGCGCGAACCCGCCGCGCTGCCCGGATTCATCCGACAGCTGGCCCGTAACCTGTTCATCGCCGAGGTGCGAGCGACCGCGAAACGCCCTGCGGACGCTCTCCACTCGATGCCGGCGCCGGAGGATCACCGGCCGAATCCGTTGGCCCACACCCTGGCCCGGGAGAACGCCGGTATCGTGCGACGGCTGCTGGCGAGCCTCGAACCTGAGCGCGATCGCCAGATCCTGTTCCGCCTGTTCATCGCCGAACACTCGAGGGAGCAGATCTGTGCTGATCTGGGGCTCGAAAGTCTGCAGTTCAACCGGGTGCTCCACCGCGCCCGTCAGAGGTTGAAGAAGTCCCTGGAGCGATACCATCGGCGGCAACACCCACCGGGGGGAGGCGATCCGACCACGTCCGCTCCGCAGCGGACCGGGGAAGCGTGATGGACCACAGTCGCATCGATAATGAGAATTGGGTCGAGCGTTACGTTTTGCGGCAGCTGTCGGCGGAGCAGGCGGAACAGTTCGAAGCGCATTACCTCGACTGCCCCCGCTGCCTCGAGCAGCTCGAGCTGACCCAGCGACTGCACGACGGCCTGCGGGAGGTCGCGGCCGAGGACGCTGCCCGGCGGGTCGTAGGCGCCGGCGTACTGGGCTGGCTGCGGTCCCGCGCTTTGCGCCGTTCGGCATTGGCGGTGGGGCTTTGCGCAGTCCTCGCCACCTCGGCTTGGCTGGTTTCCCAGGGGCCCCAGGAGCCGCCGATCTCGAAGGTCGTTCAGTTGGCCCAGGAACGGGGCTCGGCGGCGGATCCGAGCCGGACCGTCCTCCTTCCTCAGGAGCCGCGTCTGTTGGTGTTGACGACCGAGCTTCCGACCCCGGAGCCCGGCTCGGTTCTCGGTCGCCTACAAAGGGAGGGCGAGACCGTTTGGAACGGGGCCGCCGAGGTCGCGGCCGACGGCAGCGTCGCCTTTGGGGTGGACTCTGCGACGCTCACCGCGGGGTCCTATGTTCTCGAGGTCGAGCGCCCCCTGGCCGGCGGCCCCCCTGCGCCTTTGGGACGCTACCCGTTTCGGATCCACACCCCGGATTCGCCCTGATCCTCGGTGCGGTTCGAGAGGCCGCCTCCCTGGGCACGGAGGCGCCCAGGGAAACGGTCGGATCGGGATCGGGTCGCCGGTACCCGATCCCGAAACGGCGATCACCAAATGTGGTAGCCGATGATCATGTCGTCCCGCACGAGGTTTTGGCCGCCGCCCCGTCCTCCGAGATCCGAGATTGGCTTCACGACACAGACCGTGACGCCGCCCTGGTTCGCCTGAACCTCGACTTGGACGCCACCGACTTCCTGGGGGTGGTCCCCGGCCCGGACCAGCTTCCTCGTGGGTTTTAGGCCCTCGGCCGAAGTCTCGACCTCGAAGAGATAGGACTCATCCTGCGGCGTCACCGTGAACTTTCTCTCATTCGTGGCCTCGTTGGGCTGAACGTACTCGATGGTGGTTTGGTGTTTGGGCATGGGGTTCTCCTGATGGCCGAGTCTCGACTCGACATGGGGCCGGCGGCTCGCGCTTCGAGCCGCCCGGCCGGTTTTCGATGGTCGAAGCCGCCCGCGGCGGCTCCTCTCGGTACTCAGGTGAACGAAAGCGACGACTATCCCAGGCCGATTCGAAAAAACTCGCTGTTGCTCTTATCCTGGAGCTGCGAGAAGGACTTCCCCCTAGTTGGCGGAGGGTCGGCGATCCGTGTCTGGAAGCGCTACTGAAGACAGCACCTGCTAGGCTAGGTTCTGGCCCAGAGGTCCACCACTCACCAGATCCCAAAACTCGATTGAACGCCGCACAGCCATGAAAGAACCGCCTCCTGGTACAGAAGAACGTATTGCAAAGATGACCTTCGCGTCGATCTACCCGCTTTACCTCGCAAAGGTCGAGAAGAAGGGTAGAACGCAACAAGAGCTCAACGAGGTCATCACTTGGCTGACGGGCTACGACGACCAGAAGCTGAAAGCGCTGATCGACGAAGAAGTGACCTTTGATACCTTTTTCGAGGGGTGCGACCTGCATCCCAATGCACACCTCATCAAGGGTGTCATCTGTGGCTATCGGGTGGAGGACTTGAAGAGTCCGTTGATCCAGCGTGCCAGGTACCTGGACAAGCTGGTCGACGAGCTGGCGAAGGGAAAGAAGATGGAGAAGGTTCTGCGTGTCTAGGAGCAGCCCAGTCCTTGCTGACAAGTGCCAGCGCTATGGACTATTGACATCTCCTTGCCCTCTACCCGAAGCCCAGGCGTAGAGCCAGTCATCCGTGCGGCCTACGGCCGCCGACCTTCTCTAGGCCATCGCCACGGTGAACGCGAGGGCCGAGATGACGACGCAGAGGGGGCTGAAGAGCCAGGTGTCCAGGCGGGCGAAGGTGGTGCCGCGGACGCGCTTGAAGAATCCGACGTAGCGTAGGTCCCCCAAGGCCCTCAGGAGGAAGAGCACCGCGAGGGTCCAGATACCGGCTGTCACCAGCGGATCCGGGAGTGGAGTCTCCATGAGCCCCGACGCGGCGGCGGAGACCACGGCGGCGGCTCCGAGGGCGACGGCGACGGCGCCGGTGAGGATCGGGCCGGGCTGGAGGACGGGGCGCCCGGGCTCTCCGGGGCGGGGCGGGGCCTCGGGCAGGGCGCCATCTAGCCCCCAGCGTCCGCCGAGGGCCCAGTAGACATGGAGCAGGGATAGGACGACAAAGATCATCGTCAACACGGGGCCAGCGGGGGGTACGGTGTCCATGGACAGACCGTACACCAGAGGAGTGGCAGATAGAATGCCGTAGTTTTCTCTGTGAGCCCTGTTCGAAGACCTCTACCTGGAGGGACATGCCATGTTGCCTTGCCCCCTGTTCCCGTCCTCCTCCGCCGGCCGCCGGCTCGTCTCCGACCGCCCCGCGCCGCGCTTCCCGAACCAGGATCCTCCCGCGGGACTTCCCCGCCGCTCCAGGGCGCTTCTGCGGTTCGGGTTGTCGATAGTCTTTGTAGTCCTGCTTGCGCTGGCGGCGATTCCCGCCGCGGCGCAGAACCTCGAGGTGACGGGGCGGGTCCTCGGGCCCGACGGAGGACCGGTGGCGGGGGCGGCGTTGGCTCTAGTGCCAAGGGAAGGCTCCTTCGACCGGGCGGGCCGCCTGTTGGACGGTACGCTGCTGCCGGACGCCGTGGCGACGGCCCTCACCGACCGGTCGGGGACCTTTAGGCTCGATGCTCCGGCGGGGGTCTACACCCTTCGGCTCGACGCCGACGGCCTGCTTCCTCTGGAAACCCGCCTGGAGCCGCTGGTGGAGTCGCTGGAGCTTCCGGACGCGGAGTTGGAGCGGGACGTCGGTGCCTCGATCCGTGTGCAGGACGCTTCGGGGAAGGCCCTTTCGGGGGTTTGGGTGCTGGCGCGGACCGCTCCGTCGCAGCGTCGATTCGACCGGAGCCGGTTCGGCTTGGAGACGTGGAGACCCGGCCGCCAGGTTGTGCAGACCGACGAAGACGGCGCAGTCGCCCTCACCCGCGGGGCGGAAGACTCCCTCAGCGTCCGCGTCTACGCCGCCGGCCACGTCGAGGGAGAGGCGAAGGACGTCAAGGGCCGGCGGACGATCCGCCTCGACGCGGCCGAGGAGCGCCGGATCGAGGTGCGGGATGCCCGCGGCCGCCCGGTGGAGGGCGCCATGGTGAGGGTCGGGGGTTGGAGCTTTCCCGTCGGAATCAGCGACGCAACCGGGGGGATGACGGTCCACGGGGCCCCCGGCGAGCGCACCAAGCTGGTGGTGGAGACCGAAGACCGTCGGCGTTACCAAGGGGGTTTCACAGTGCCGAAGGCGCCGAACCGTCGTCCCGCCAGCGCTGAGGTGGTGGTGCTACCGGATCTTGTGACCCTTGACGGTCGCGTGACCGACGCCGAGACCCGGAGCGGCATGGCGGGGGCCTTTGTCTGGATTTCCGGCTATCCGGAGACGCTGGTGCGAAGCGGTCGGAGCGGCGGCTTCCGGGTGTCCGGGGCCGCCGGCGCCCGCTCACTGTCGGCGGCGGCGCCGGGCTACTTCCCGGCCCAGGAACGCCTGAAGCGAAGCAGCGACGGGACCCTCCCCAGCCCGCTCCTGGCCCTTGCCCCCGCGGTAGCGGTGGAGGGCAGGGTGGTGGATGCCGCCGGCGCCCCCCTCGAAGGGGTCGAGGTCGAGGCGTCGGTTCGCTTCGGCGCTGCAATGCGTTCCCGTAGCGCCCGGTCCGCTCACCTCAGCGGCGGCGGCACCCGCACCGACGCGCGCGGGAACTTTCGCCTTCGGGAGCTGGCTCCGGGGGCTCCCTACGACATCTCCCTGGCCTTGAAGGGCTTCGCCCCCGGTAAAGAGTCCCTCGTCGCCCCCGCCGTCGGGGATCGGGCCGACGCCGTGGAGTGGACCCTGGTGCGGGGCCGGCAAGGTGTCGGGTCGGTGATGGACGAAAGGGAGGCGCCGGTGGCGGGGGCGGAGGTCTCCCTGACGCCCCAGGCCCCCGGCGATCTGCGGACCCAAATTCGCCGCATGACGGGGGAGGTGGAGGAGCCCGCCCACCAGGCTACGACGGATGCCGAAGGGCGCTACCGCTTACCGGACCTCGGGGCCGGCCGATTCTCCCTCAAGGTGCGCGCAACGGGGTTCGCTCCGGTGGAGGTACCCGGCGTTGAGGTGCCGCCCCTGGAGATCGGCGGGGATCCCGACGTCGACCTCGGCCAGGTGGTGCTGAGTCCGGGGGCCACGGTGGCGGGCAAGGTGACCGACGACGAAGGGCGACCCCTTGCAGGAGCGAAGGTCGAGGCGACGGCTCCGGGGTCCGGCTATCTCCGGTTCGCCACCGACGGATCTGGGCAGGAGGTCATCACCGGCGCCGACGGCCGTTTCGAGGTCCCCGATCGCAAAGCGGGGGAGCGGATCGACCTCGTCGCGTCCAAAGAAGGTTTCGTAACCGCCCGCACCAGCGGGATCGAGGCGCCGAACGCCGAAGACGTGGTGCTGGTGCTGGGGCCGGCGTCGACGGTGTCGGGCCGCGTGGTGGACGAGGCCGGCGATGGTGTGACCCGCGCGCGGGTGAGCCTCCAGGACGAGGGAGCCTCCTCCGGTCCTGGCTTCTCGCGCCGGGGTCCGTCGGCCTGGACAGACCCGGAGGGTTTCTTCCGGGTGGAAGGGCTGGAACCCGGCATCCGTCGGCTGAGGGTCCAGGGGGAGGGCTTCATTCCGGCCGAGCGGGCGGGGATCGAGATCTCCAAGGGGGTCGACCTCGAGGGCGTGGAGGTCGTTCTGAAGCGCGGCGCCACGGTGTCCGGACGGGTGACTGCCAAGGGGGGCGATCCGGTGCCGGAGGCGATGATCCGGGTGGCCAGCGCCGGCGGCCGATCCATGGGACGTGCCGGGTTTCTGAACAGCGCCAGGACCGACGCCGACGGCCGATACCAGCTCGGCGGGGTTGAGCCTGGGCGACGCACCCTGGAGGTGTACCACAGCGAGTTTGGCCGCGCCGCCGAAACCCTGGAGGTCCGCGCCGACGCCGGGAACCGGCAGGATTTCACCCTCGGTGCCCAGGGCACCACGGTCAGCGGTGTGGTGATCGACCCTGACGGATCCCCCCTGCCGGGGGCGAACCTGTCCTTGGTGCCGTCGGCGGCGGCCCGCGCTTCGGGGGTCGCCGGACTGAGCGATGCCGAGGGGCGTTTCGAGATCGAAGGGGTGCGGGACGGTCAGTATCGGCTGCTCGCCGCCCACGCCGACTTCGCGGTGTCGGAGTCGGAGGATCCGATCGAGGTCGCCGGTTCCCCGATCTCCGGCGTCGTGGTGCGGGCCCGGGGCGGGACCGTGCTCGGGGGGCAGATCACGGGCCTGGACTTTGACCAGCTTTCGGATCTCAGCGTGATCGCCATGTCGATGACCCTGCGGGACCACAAGACCGCCGCGGTGGACTTCGAAGGGAAGTACCGGGTCGAGCAGTTGGCCCCTGGGCGGTGGAAGGTGATGGCCTCGGCGCCGGACGGTCGCCAGGTCCAGGAGGAGATCGACATCGCCGAAGGCGCCGCGGAGGAGACCCTTGACCTCGAGTTTGGGGGCGGCCTGACCCTGGAGGGGCGGGTGACCCTGAGGGGACAGCCCATCGACGGCGGTTCCATCTTCCTCCGGGGGGCGTCCCAGGAATCCGGGGCCGGGGGAACCACCGACCACCGGGGGCAGTTCAGCATCGACGGCCTCGAGGCCGGGACCTACGACCTGGTGGTTTACGAGCCGTCCTCCGGCCTGCGGCACAACCAGTCCGTAGAGGTACCCGCCGGCGGGCCGGTGGAGGTGGCCCTCGATCCCAGCCGGGTTGCGGGGCGGGTCTTGACGGCGTCGGGGACCGGCATCCCCGGTGCGGCGATCCGCGCCCGCAGGCTCGGGGTGGATCCCGATGACGAGCTCTCCGCCTGGATGCGGCCGGAGAGCCGCAGCGACGACGTCGGAATCTGGAGCCTCAGCGGGTTGTCGGAGGGTACCTGGAGAATCTCCGCCGAGAAGGACGGCTACGGCCAGAGCGCGGTGGACGTGGAACTGCGTAACGGGCAGGTCCGGGAGGGGGTCGACCTGGTGCTCAACACCACGGAGGGCCTGTGGCTTTCGGTTCGCCGCTCCGGCGGCCAGCTCCCCCGAAGTGTGATGGTGGCGGTCCTGGACGGTGCGGGCACGCCGCTCTCCATCAGCAACCACGCCGTGGATAGCCAGGGGCAAGTCCACGTGTCCACCGTGCCCCCGGGAACCTGGACGGTGATGCTCTCCTCGGCCGGCCTGGCGACCTCGAGCCTGCAAGTGGAAGTGCCCGCCGGCAGGCCCAGCGTGGTCCTGGCGGACGAGGCGGTCCTGCGGATCCAGGTGCCGGATCTGCGGGCGGACGGCCGCACCGCGAAGGCGCACCTGACCTCGGGGGATGGCCGCCGGTTCCAGACCATTGGCAACTTCACGAGCCTCCAGTCGAGCTTCGACGTGCGCGGCGGTGAGGCCATGGTTGGCCGGCTCCCGGCGGGTTCCTGGACGGTCACCGTCACGGCGTCGGGCGGCGAGATTTGGACCGCCACCGCCGTGGTCGCCCCTGGGCAGACCCAAGCCGTCGAAGTGGACTGAACGGAGTCCTCGCCCCGTTTCGCCCAATGGAAAGGGCCCCCGGAGGGGGGCCCGAAGCGAACGTGGATCAGAGGGTCAGGGATCCCGCGGCGATCAGTTGCCGCAGATCTTGATGTCGTCGACGCCGGCCTCGATGAGGTCACCGTTCGACGTGCCGTCGGCGACCCGCACGCGGAAGCGGACGCTGGCGCCGGCGGAAACGGAGGCGGTGGCCTCGGTCCAGGAGGCGTTCACCTGCTGGTCGTTGTAGGAGGCCATGTTGGTCCAGGAGCTACCGCCGTTGGTGGAGATCTCCAGGCGGAAGAAGTCCCCGGAGTCGTCCCCGGCGTCCCGCTGGCCGTGGAAGTACCAGGCCGAGACGCTGGACGCCTCGCTCACCGAGTACACCGGCGACAGCACCACGCACTCGCCGCCGTCCACATCGTTGACGCCGGCGCTGCTGTTGGTGGCCGAGAAGAAGGCCCGGGAGCCGCCGTGGGCGCCGCCCACCTGGGTGGTCACGCCGCCGTTGTTGACCACCGTGGGCGTGGCGGAGACGAAGGAGCCGGTGGAGCAGGTGGAGGAGCCGGCGTTGGTCCAACCCTCGGCGCCGGACTCGAAGGTCACCTCGACGGAGCAGCCGCCGCCCCCGCCGCCGCTCTCGAAGACGCGGACGTTGGAGAAGAAGCTGTTGTTGCCGGAACCGGCGTCGTTGTCGTTCACCAGCACCAGCCGCATGTTGTTGCCGGTGAAGAAGGTGCCGACGGGGATCGTGTAGGTCGTCGTACCGCTGGTGTAGTTGTCGAAGTTGCTGATGCCCCAGGTCTGGGTGCCGTGGACCTTGAAGATCCGGTCGCTCGAGAGACCGTCGTCGGCGTCGAAGCCGAGGCCGTGGATCTCACCCTGGGAGGTGGACCGGAAGTCGAACTCGACCACGGTGTTGGCGGTGATGTTGAAGGTCTGGGTGGTGCGGCGCCAGGTGTTGTCCTGGAGCCGGATGGTGTCGCCGCCGTCCTGGACCGCCACGTTGCCGGAGCTGTCCTGGTTCGAATAGGAGACGGTGCCGGTGTTGTCCCAGTCGATGCAGTTGGTGCCGTTGCAGGTGCCGCCTCCACCGCCGCCGCCGCCGACGAGGGCGAGGGACGCCGTGGCGTTGACCCTGGGCTTGGAGATGCCGTTGCGGCTGTCGGTGATGGACACGCCGCCGTTCTTGAGGGCGTCGATGGCGTCGGAGCGGCTCAGGGAGCTGTCCTTGCCGAAGAGCAGGGCGGTGACGCCGGCGGCGTAGGGGGTGGCGGAAGAGGTGCCGCCGAAGCAGGAGGTGTTGCCGCCGCCGGTCTGGGCGGTGAAGGCGCAGTGGGACGGCCCCAGCAGGTCGAGGAAAGTGTCGCTGTTGGAGTAGCAGGTGACCTTGTCGGCGAAGGTGGAGGAGTCGGAGCAGTTGCTGAAGCTCACGCCGCCGAGGTTGGTGTCGTAGGTGGCGCCGACGGACACGGCGTCGGGGTGGCAGGCGGGGGACGAGATGCCGTTGGAGGCGGCGCTGTTACCGGAGGCCACCAGGGTCACCATGCCGGCGGACCGGGCGCGGCCCAGGGCGCCGGACTCGGCGATGCTGGAGCACGGGTTGGTGAAGGTGGAGGTGGTGCCGAGGCTCATCGAAATGATCTTGATCGGCGGGGTGAAGTTGTTGCGGTTGGTGACCGCCCAGTCGATGGCGCCGGGGATGTCGCCGTTGAGGGCGGGCTGACCGCAGATCGAGGCCCCCTGGATCTTGAGGAAGACGATCTTGGCGTCGGGGGCGGCGCCCACGACCCCGCCGCCGTCGCCGGCGGCGACGCCGGAAACGGAGGTGCCGTGGCTCTGGCCGGTGCAGTCGACCCGGGGGTTGTTGTCGTTGTCGGCGAAGTCCCGGCCGCCGAGGATCTTGGAGTTGGGGTAGGCGCTCTGGCCGCCGAAGGCGGGGTGGTCGTGGTCGATGCCGTCGTCGATGACGGCGATGGTGACGCCGGCGCCGAGGTCGCCTCCGGCGTGGGCGTTGTCGACGTTGGTGATGGCGTGGGCTTCGGCGTCCTGCTTGTAGTAGATCGGCAGCTCATGGACGTAGAGGACGTCGTCGAGCTTGGTTAGCTCGTCGATGCCCCGGGCGTCGGCGATAGCCGAAAAGCCATGGGTGCTCTGGTAGCGGTTCCAGACACTCATGTGCTCACCGGCGCGGCGGCCCATGGTGGCGAGGACCCGATCCTGGACCCGCCGGACGTCGTCCTGCATCGCCCGCTCAGAGCCCGCGTCGGCGAAGGCGGCGCCGAGCGCTGGGGCGAAATCGGAGGGGCGGAGGTCGACCACCACGCGGTAGGTCGGCAGCTCGGAGTCATCGGCGACGCTACGGTCGACATCCGCCGCCAGCTGGGCGAGGAGTTCGGGGGCGATCTTCGCAGCGCTGGCGCGGCTCGACAGATCCCTGAGGTCGTCAGCTACAGCGAGGGCGGGGGCCAGCAGCGAGAGCAGAAGAGCAAGGGCGAGGACGGGAACCATGGGGGGATTGGGTCGGGTCTTCGACAAAGGACGTCTCCTTGATTGAGTCTGGGCGCAGGCCTCCCGACCGCGGCCGGACCACGCCCGGCGCGGGGAGCTCCCGCACGAAATTGAATTTCCCAACAGGGTTTGAACCCAATAGGTAGCAAATCTCATGCCTGCCCGCCGGTCGCGCCGTGGACGGCCCCGGGGCCGGTTCGACGGGCTTTTCGGGGCGAACCCGTCTTGCCTAGGGGCGCTCCGTTCTCAGTCCTGAGAGGGGCGGCGTCGCAGGGTTGAGACAGCGCCCGTCGCGACGGGGGAGCGGGAGACCCGCGCCGCGGCGGGCGTACCAGGTCGGGCGGCTGCCGCGGGTCGATGCGGAGTCAGAGGGACTCGCCGTACGCCTTCTCGTGCTCTTTTTTGGCGCCGCCGATCCAGTCGTCCCGGTAGATGCGACCGCGGAAAACGTCGAGCTCGTCGGAGAACTTCAGAACGTCTTCGTGGCTCCAACCTGCGATCTGCTTGAACCGCGTGACGCCTAGGCCGTTCAGCATCGCCTCCAGGACCGGTCCGATACCGCGGATCTTCTTCAGATCGTCCTTCCCGGGAACGGCGGCGGCGGGCTGGGCCTTGGACTCCAGACAGGCGGTCAGCTCCGTCCGGAGGCGCTTCACTTCGGCCTCGAGGTCGGCGTCGGTCGATTCCGTGTCGGCGGATGGCTCCTTGGCGTCCATGTCCGCCAGCTGCCCCTCCAGGTCGTTGGCCCTCTGCTCGGCGGAGTGCTGGCGGGCTTCGGCGCGATCGAGCCGGCGGGTCCAGCCCCGTTCGAGGCCCCGCTGCTCCCGGGCGGCCTTGTTGCTGCGCAGCAGCCAGCCGACGACGGCGCCGAGCAGGAAGGCGAGGACGAGGCAGACGATCATTTGTAGGATCAGATAACCCATGTCAGCTCTTCTCCTCCAGAATCTGGAACTCTACCCGACGGTTTTGCCGGCGACCTTCGGCGGTGTCGTTGTCGGCCACGGGGCGGCTCGAGCCGAAGCCGGTGGCGCGGAGCCGCACGCCGTCGACGCCGCGGGCGACCAAGGCGTTTCGCACGGCCTCGGCACGCTGCTGGCTGAGGCGCTGGTTGAATTCTGCGTTTCCACTGGCGTCGGTGTGCCCCTGGACCTCGATTCCCGCATCGTGGTCGCGGAGCAAACGGGCGATCCGGTCGAGGACCCGTTCACTTTCCGGCAACAGACGGTCGCTGGCGGAAGCGAAGCGGATCGAGCGTAGGCGAACGAAGTCGTTGAGATCGCGGATCAGCTCGGAGTCGTCTTGGTTCGGCAGGGAGACCCCTTCGTCGTCCACCGACCAGCCCGGCGCCAGATCGGCGAGGTCGTCCTGGAGCTGCGCGAGCCCGGTGAGGCCATCGCCCCGGCCACGCACTTCGAGGGTCGACCCTTCGAGGCGAAGACCTGGACTCCCCAAGGTGTCTTCGATCCGGTTCAGGATCGGCGGCAGGCGGGTCTCCAGGTCGAAGTTCGCCACCTGTGCCCACGGAGTCCCGGCGTCCACGCGGATTCGATCCTCGACTCCGGCATCCCCGTAGGCGGAACGGAGACCCCGCAGCACCCTCGCCTTGGCGCCGTCGTCGGGTAGCAGGCCGGAGCAGACCCAGCGGTCCTCGGGGCGGGAAAGGTCAAGGTGGGCGGTGGCGGCCCCTGGGGGGGCGGCTTCCGTCGACTCTAGTCCGTCTTCGGCCTCCGCCGGGTTTGGTCCGTCACCGGCAGCCAAGGCCCCCTCGCCGTCCCCCGAAGCTTGGGGCTCGGCGGATCCCTCCGCGGCGGCGTCGTCGTCCCGGGGGGAGCCGGTCTTCAGTCGATCGAAGACCGCACGCACGCCCCTCGTGGCGGTGGCGGTGTCGACCGCCAAGGTCCTTTCGGCGGAGCTCGCCACGACCCCTGTCAGGGTGACGTCACGGCCGTCGACCTGAGCCTCGACGGCGGTGGGGACTCCGGCCGTCGCCAGAGCCGCGGCGGTCCGGGTCGCAACATCGGCCTCGATGTCGGGACCGTGGCACTGCACGCAAAGTAGCGAAAGCACTGCCAGCGCCACCAGACCCAGTGTAAGGATTCTGGAATCGGCCATGGGTTCTCCTACCTGAGGAAACGGGTAGTCATGGAGGGGGGGCTGAGCTTTTACTCTATCACCCCGGCCCTTCCGCGGGTCCCTGGGGCGTCGGCCGCCGACCCCGATCTAGGTCGCTTGACCCCGAATGGGTGCCCGCATACAGTGTTTTGGGTTCAGCAGAATCGTCCAAGAAACATTTCGAAGACCGGGAGACTCCATGGCGTCCCGAGACGCCGGTACGGCCCGCGGGGCGATGCCCTGTGCCCGCACCACGCCCCCGGTGCCCAAGGGGGTAGAAGATAACCGTGTCGACGACGGACGGAACCTACGAGGCCGACTTCCAGGTCACACATCGTCGCCGCTGGACGAGCTGGCACGATTTCGAATACCCGGTGAAGCGGCTGATCAACGTGTGGAACGGTCGCCCCGGGGAGTCGACGGTGCGCGGCTACAACGCCACCACCCGCGGCTTCCGGAGGGTGATCGCAGAGGCCGAGGCCAGGGAATTGCGGGTCCGGGCCAAAGGGGCCGGGTGGTCCTTCTCCGGAGTCGGAACCGCCAACGGAATCCTCCTCAACGCCCGTCCCCTCGACTATCGCTTCCAGCTCCGGGGACACCAGACCCACCCGGCCTATCCGGGGTCCCCGTCGGCCCTGGCCTTCGTCCAGTGCGGCAATTCCATCGCCGATCTCCATCGCTTCTTGGAGTCCCAGGGGCGGGCCCTGCCGACGTCCAGCGCAAGCTCCGGCCAGACCATCGCCGGCGCAATGTCCACCGGCACCCACGGCGCCGCCATCGACGTCGGCGCGGTCCAGGACTGCGTCCGTTCGATCCACCTCGTGGTGTCGGCGGATCGCTCGGTTTGGCTGGAACGGGCGACGGAGCCGGCGGTGGCCGACGACGTCCCCGCCGCCTTCGGCGCCGACCTGGTGCGGGACGACGCCCTCTTCGATGCGGCCCTGGTGTGTTTCGGCAGCTTCGGGGTGATCCACGGCTTGGTGATCGAGTCGACGGAACGGTTCCGGCTCCAGGCGTGGAGGCGACTGATGCCCCTGGACGATGCTCTCTGGGGGGCCGTCGACCGGCTCGACTTTAGCGGCGTCGACCTGCCCCGGTCCGGGGAGCGGCCCCACCACTTCCAACTGCTCGTCAACCCCTACGCTGTGGATAGGGGGGTCTACGTGACCACGATGTACAGGGGGACTGAAGGGGAGAGCGGCCACCGACCCTGGGGGCGGACCCGCCCGGGGGACGGGGCCCTCGAAGTCATGGGGGCCCTCTCCGACATCGCGCCGGACTTGACCCCGGCGTCGACCCGCTTCCTCATCCAGAGGATCTACCGGCCCTACGAAGGGGTTTGCGGCACCCCCGGCGAGATCTTCTCCGATCCCGCCCCGCGCAGCCGGAGCGCTAGCACCGCGATGGGGATTCCCCTCGGGAGGGTCCGGGAAGCCCTCGGGATCGTTCTGGCCCGGATCGTCGAGGATGGGGTGCCCGTGGCGGTGGGGCTTCGCTATGTGAAGGCGTCCCGCGGGACCCTCGCTTTTACCCGCCACGGACCACAGACCTGCGTCCTGGAGATCGACGGCCCCCGCTCGAAGGGGGTGCTGTTCTCCTATCGGCGGATCTGGCGGGAGCTCGAGGACGCGGCGATTCCCTTCACCTTCCACTGGGGCAAGATCAACGATCTCCACCTGCAGCCCTCCAGGCTGAGGCGTATGTACGGCCCTCGGGCGGAGGCCTGGCGGGCCGCCCGCAGGGCTCTCCTGCCCACCGAACGGCTCCGCGGGGTGTTCGCCAACGGCCGCCTGCGTGGGATGGGGCTGGCGGACTGAGGCCGGCCCGGCTGCGAATCCGCGGCGCGGCGCTCAGGGAACCCAGAAGGTGAAACCGCCGAGCTGGGTGCCGTCCGCGAGGGTTTGGGTCAGGGACCAGTGGCCGCGGTAGGGGCGCTCCAGGAATACCGCCGCCATCGACTCGGTAGCGGCGAGCTGGCAGTCCCGCAGCATGGTCCACCGCTTGGGCAGCACCGCGCGATCGAGGTCGAGGTAGAGGCCGGGCGTGCGCCGCATCAACTCCTCCAACCGGGCACGGTCCACCGCCGATAGCTCCACGGTCCGCACCTGGGAGTCCTCGAAGCGGGCCGCCAGTCCCGGGCTGAACACCAGGCCGGCGGCCAGCCGGCCGAAGCCGCGGTCGACCCCGAGGTCGAAGGCGCCGCCGTCGGCGGGGGGGCGGATGCGTAGATGGGCGAGGTGACGGCGCGGGCCGACCCGGGTGGGGGGGCGGACGGAAACCACGCTGCTGACCGCCAGTCCGGGGTCGGCGTCGAGGCGCGACAGCAGACCCCGGGCCGGCGACGCACGGTCGCGAACGGGGTCGCGCACAGGGTCGCGAAAGGGGTCGCGGGCAGGGTCCCGGGTCAGGTCGCGGGCGACGGCGGCGAGGGTGACCAGGTCCCCCGCGGCCCCGTCTCGATCCGTCCACTCGAATCCGACGACCACCGAGCGGCCCGGCTCGATCCGCGAGAGGACCTTCGCCGGGGCCACCGCCCGCCAGAGGGAGGTTTCGGGGGGATCCTCCGCCACAGGATCCCGACAGACGGCCGCCGGCAGGTCCGGGGGGGCGACCGCGGCCTCCGTCCACAGGGCCCGCACCGCCACCTGCTCCGCCGGCCTGTCTCCGCGGTGGTGGACCTGGACGAAGACCCGGGCCGGGGCCCCGGGCCTCGGGCTCTCGTGTACGAGACCGGAGAAGTGGACGCCGTGGTCGTCGGAGAAGGTCTCGGTCCCCATGTCGTCGACACCGGCGCTTTGGAAGGGGGGCGTGTCGAGCTTGAGGTCCGGGGACTGCCAGGGGTGGAGGAACGAGCCTTTGTGGAAGGGATCTTTCAACCTTATTCCGGGCCGGTCCACGGAACTTCGGCGCAGGTCGGCCCCGTGGCGACGCAGGTAGGGGGGCGGACCCTGGTCGTCGGACCGGGGTGCGACGTCCACCTCCCAGACTCCGCGGCTGTGGGTGGCGGCCCGCAGGAGACGGGCGCCGGGATGGAAGCAGAGGTCGGCGACCACCGCGTTGGGTAGGCCGCGGCCGAAGGGGGTCCAGCGTCCCCCGCCGTCGTCGCTTTGGTAGACGCCGACGTCCGCCGCCACCCACACTCTCGCGGAGTCCTCGGGGTCCACCGCGACGGCATTCACCGGCAGGTCCGGCAGGCCGCCTGCCCCTCCGTCCCCCGCGCGGCTCACGTCGAGCCAGCTGGCGCCGTCGTCGTCGGAGCGGAAGACTGTTCCGCCCCCCGCGGTGGAGTAGGTGGCCCACAGCCGTCCCGGGGATCCCGGGTCCGCCAGCAGATCGCTCACGTAGCCGGTCCTGGGGACGGCGGGCTGGGGGTTCGTCAGGGCGAAGCCCGCGGCTCCGCGGTCGAGGCGAAGGATGGCCCCCTCGGTGGTGCCGACGTAGATCCGCTGGGACGACGCCACCGCCAGTGCGGAGCTGCCGCCGGGGATCTGGACGGGGGTGAACGAGTCGCCGCCGTCCTCGGAGATCCACAGCTGACCGTCCCCCCCCTGGGCGACGACCCCGTGGCCGACCTCCATTGGGGGGTAGAACACCGCCGCCGCGGCCCCCACTGGTCCGACGCCGCGCCAGGATCCCCAGCGCCCCCCCACCGTCGAGCGTTCCAGCCCCATCCCGTGGAAGGAGTGGTAGCAGGTGTAGGGGGACGTTTCGTCGAGGCCGCAGTCGCCGCCGTCGCCGTCCTGGACCTGGAACCACGCCGGCTCGCCGACATACCTCAGGGTGCCGTTGTCCTGGGTGCCCGCCAGCAGCCAGGCGGGGTGCTCCGGATGCTGGCAGAGGTACTCGACCTCGGTGATGCAGAGGCCGGCGTTGAGGGAGCGCCAGGTATCGCCGCCGCCGTCGCCGCGGTAGAGGCCGCCGTCGTTGGCGACGTAGAGCACGCTCGGGTCTCGGGGGTCGAAGGCCAGGGAGTGCTGGTCAGGGTGGATGGAGTGGCCGCCGTCGCGGGCGGATAGGTTCTCCCAGGCGAAGGCGCCGCCGCCGCCGTGGACCCCCCGCCAGAGCTCCACGGCGCCGAGGTAGAGAACGTCGGGGTTGTGGGGCGTCACCGAAAGGCACCAGTCGTACCAGGCCTGGGAGGCATCGAGGCGTGGGGGCAGGGCGAAGGTCAAGAACTCAGGGGGCGTCGCCCCAGAATCGCCACCGCCGTCGATCCGGCGGGTGGGCCGCCGCCAGGCCCAGACGCCGCCGGCGGCGGCCCCCGCCACGTAGGCGATGTCGCCGCGGCCCGGCGCGTGGTGGACGGCGAGTCGGTCCCAGGTCTGGGGCACGCTCCCCAAGGGGTCTTCGAGGGGCACCGGTTGCCACTCCGCTGCGTCGTCGCCGGGGTCGACGTCGGCGGGCTCATCGAAGCAGCGCCACAGCCCGTCCTCGCAGGCCGCCAGCCATTCCTTCGCCTGGGGGTCGTAGGACAGGCTCCAGGTTTTGCGGTCCCGCAGGCGACGCCAGGTGGCTCCGCCGTCGGTGGATCGCCAGAGGCCCCGGTGGGTGGCCGCCAGCAGGACGCGGTGGTTTTCCGGGTCGATACCGAGGTCGAAGAAGCCGTCGCCGAGGAAAGGTTCCGCCGCCCACATCGACCAGGTGGCTCCGCCGTCGGTGGACCGCAGCAGGCCGGCGCCGAGGCGCCAGAGGAAGTTGCCTTCGCCGGTGCCGGCATAGGCGATGGACGGATCTGCGGGGTCGAAGGCCAACGCGCCGATGGCGAGGGTGGGCTGCCCGTCCGTCCGCGGGGACCAGGTTCCCCCGCCGTCGCGGCTCTCCCAGACCCCGCCGCCGGCGGCGCCGATCAGCAGGTGCGCGGAGTCCCGGGGATCCACCGCCACCGAGGCGATCCGTCCGGACACCGAGGGTCGACTTCCGGGTCCGGTTCCGGAGGTTTGTCCGTGGGGGACGGAGAAGGGGCCGAGGCACCGCCAGCTGGGCTGGGCCTGGCCCGCGGCTATGTCCCGCAGGGTGGGGACTCCGGCTTCACGGGGTTCGGCCACCGCGGTGGCCGGCGTGGGGAGGGACATCGCGCGGGTCGTCGCAGCCTCGGGAGGGGACGCTGCCGCTCCGGGGACGTCCGCCGCTCCGGGGACGTCCGCCGCCGTGAGGTCCGGCCCGGCGGTGAAAAGGGTCTTCTGCGGAGCGTCCTCCTCCGTGCCCAGTCCCCGCGCTGTCTCGAACAAGCGTTTCCTGGCGAGGGCCTTCCCCCCCACCGGGCGCTCAGGGCCGCCACTCCGCCCCCTTTCCCTCGGATCCTTCAACGGCCCACACCTCCCCGTGGGGGTGGAGACCGGCGAAGGTCGAGGGGCGTGGTCGGTTTGGGGACGGGGGGCATGTCGGAGCGAGTTTAGTCCAATGCTCCGTTTCGGGGGCTCTGCGGTGGTTCCGGGCCGCGGAGCCGAATAAACCGTTCCGCGGGGGGTATTGGTGCCGTGGTGGCTGATACGGTCGCCACCCGCCCCGAATCTGGATGGCTCAGGAGAACCAAAGACGACATGGACGATGCCCTCTTCATCGACGGTGTGACCAAGCGCTTCGGCCCGGTGCTGGCCGTCGACGACTTCTCGATGCGGGTGCCACAGGGCACCATCTGCGGCTTTTTGGGCCAGAACGGCGCCGGCAAGACCACCACCCTGCGGATGGTGATGAGCATTCTCTATCCGGATTCCGGCACCCTGCGGGTGCTCGGCCGGAGTCCCGAGGCGATCAAGGACCGGCTCGGCTATCTGCCGGAAGAGAAGGGCCTCTACAAAAAGATGACCGCCGGCGAGATGCTGGCGTACTTCGCCCGTCTTAAAGGGATGCCGGGGCGTGAGGCCCGCCGAAGGGCCCACGACCTGCTCTCGGAGCTCGGCCTCGGAGACTGGGTGGGGAAGCGCTGCGAGGCCCTCTCGAAGGGCATGGGCCAGAAGGTGCAGGTCCTCGGCACCCTGATCCACGAGCCGGACCTGGTGATCCTCGACGAGCCCTTCTCGGGTCTCGACCCGGTCAACGTGGAGGTGATGCGGGAGCTGATCCTGCGGATGAGGCGGGAGGGCCGGACGGTGATCTTCTCGACCCACGTCATGGCCCAGGCGGAGCAGCTGTGCGACACCATCGTGCTCATCCACCGGGGCCGCAAGCTCATCGACGGTCCCCTGGCGGAGGTCAAGGCGTCGGGGGAACGGGGGATCCTGCTGGACTACGACGGTGACGGTGCCGTGCTGGAGAATCTACCGGGGGTTCTGCGCATCAACGACGCCGGCAAGCAGGCCGAACTGCACCTGGAGGAGAACGCCGACCCGCAGGCCATCCTGGAACGGCTGGTGGCGGCTCGGCTGACGATCCGGCGGTTCGATCTGCGGGAGCCGTCGCTACACGAAATCTTCGTCCGCGCCGTCGGGGGTGAGGCCCATGTTTAGGTCCGCGGGTTCCCCCGCCCGGGCGCTGCTGGTGGCGGGCCGGGAAGTCCACGAGAACGTTCGCACCAAGACTTTTTGGATCGGCATCCTGTCGGTTCCGGTCCTGGTGATCTTGGCGATCGCCGTGCCGATCCTCATCGAGATGGGCCGCGGACCGCGGGACCTGACGGTGGTGGATCGGTCTGGCTGGGTGCTGGGGGCGGTGGAGGCGGAGATGACCGACGCCGATCGCTCCCGCTTCGCCCTGGTGCCGCCCCCCGAGGGGGACGAGGCCGGGGTGCTCGCGGAGCTAAACCGCCGGGTCGTCGACGGAGACCTCTTCGCCTACTTCGTGGTCGGAGCGGATCCGGTGGCCGACGGCACGGTGCGCTACGTGTCGTCGAACCTGACCGACGAGGGGCCCAGGCGCTGGTTCGTCGACGCCGCCTCGGCGGCGGTGCGGGACCGGAGGCTCGCCCAGGAGGAGATCTCCGCCGAGCTGGCGGAGTGGATCCAGGCGCCATTGGAAGTGGAGGCCCGGACCCTCGGCGCCGCCGGGGAAGAGGAGGACGTGGGGGTCGACGACTACGCCCGCCAGTGGGCTCCGGTGGCCTTCGTCTACCTCCTCTGGATCTCGATCTTCGCCATCTCCCAGATGCTGCTCACCAACACCATCGAGGAGAAGTCGAATCGGATCATGGAGGTGCTCCTCTCCTCGTTGTCGCCCCTGGAGCTGATGGCGGGGAAGGTCCTCGGCATCGCCGCCACCGGTCTGATCATGGTGCTGTCGTGGCTCGCCTTCGCCGGCGTGGCGGTGTCCCTGGTGCCCGCCGCGGTGACCGAGCAGGTGGGGGAGCTAGGGTCGGTGGTCACCGATCCCCGGTACGTACTCTCCTTCGTCGTCTACTTCCTGCTCGGCTACCTGTTCTACGCCGGCCTCCTGGTGGCGGTGGGCTCGGTGTGCAGCACCCTCAAGGAGGCCCAGGGGCTCCAAACCCCCGTGGTGATCGTGATCATGGTGCCGCTGCTGGCGATGGTGCCCATCGCCCAGGATCCCAACGGCCTCCTGGCTCGGATCCTGTCGTTCATCCCGCCCTTCACCCCGTTCGTGATGATGAACCGAGCCGCGGGTCCGCCGGCCCTGTGGGAATACGCGGTCACCACCGTGCTCCTGGTGCTGGCGGTGGCCTTCGTGCTGTGGGCGGCGGCGAAGGTCTTCCGGGTCGGCGTCCTGATGACCGGCAAGCCCCCCCGCCTCGGCGAGATGCTGCGGTGGGTCCGTGCCCCCGTCGGCGGTGTCGCCGACGACGACTGAGCGGACGCCGGCTTCAGCCGGCGAGCCCCAAGTCTTCGAGGGAGCCGGCGTTCAGCGGACCGCCGGCTCTCTTCTCAGAAGTCGGATTTGAGGGACCGCAGGCGCACCAGGGCGGCGACGGGGAGGCTGAGGAAGGCGCCGAGGATGAGGGTCTGGACCATGCGCTGGACGGCGAAACCCTCGGGGGTGGCGGCGTCCAGGATGGCGAGGCGGGCCTGGCGGTCCGCCTCGGTGAGGCCCTCCATGGTGGCCATTTGCTCCGCCAGGTGGAAACGTGCCCGTTCCATGGCCCAGTCGAAGAAGCCCGGGTCGAGGACCTGGGTCAGCAGCAGGTTGCCGAAGGCCACCGTGATGCCGCCGACTAGGGAGATCAGGAGGCCCGCCCCGAACAGGCGGGCGAAGGGGACCCCCTCGGGACGGGCGAGGTTGCGGTGACGGCGGAGGGCCCAGATCAGCAGCAGGATGTGGAGCAGGCCGGTGGCCAGGGGCAGGCCGTTTTCCCCCGCGGGGGTCCGCAGCCAGCCGGTCCAATGGCAGACGTAGAGGATCGCCACCGAGAGGAGGCCGAGGACGAGCCCCGCGACGACGTTGAGCTTCATCGTTCGGGCTCCGTCAGCGGGGCATCAGGCTTTCCGCGTCGAATTGGATATCGCTTTCGACGCCGTACATGGCGAGCAGGGTCGGCATGATGTCCCCCATGTAGGGCGGACGATCCGAGACCTGGGTGTTGGTGAAGAAGATGCCCTCCACCAGGGGCGGAAAGAGGGAGCAGTGGTCACCGCTCCAGCGTTTGGTGTTCGGCTCCACGATGTGCTTACCGACGCCGCCGAGGGTGTCCTGCCAGCCGGCGCGGTAGTAGTCGGCGTTGGTGGCGATCATGTCGGGCACCAGCTCGGGGTCGAAGGCGCTGTAGGCCTCTTCGCGGGTGTAGATGTGGGCCACGGGATTGAGCCCCGTCTCCTCGTGGACGTAGTCGAGCAGACCTTGGCGGATCTCCTCCATCACCGCTTCTCGATCCTCCGGCTTGACGATGCCCTGGGCTTCGCGGCCTTCGAGGTTGATGTAGATGTTGCCGAAGCCGAGGGCGTAGGCCTTGGTTTTCGACCAGTCCACGTTGACGAAGAAGTCCCCCTGGTCGAAGAGCATTTCGAGGTTCAGGCGCTGGGCGTCCTCACCGTTGAGCCGCATGTAGCCCTTGCGGGCCAGCCAGGTGTTGTAGTTCATGCTCCAGCGCCAGGACGAGAAGCCGTGGTCCGACACCACGAAGAGGTTCGTGCCCGCCGGCATCTCCGCCATCACTTCGCCGACGATGGCGTCCATCCGCTTATAGGAGTTGAGAATCGAATCTCCGTACTCGGCGGCGAGCACGGGGTCGTAGCGGGGATGCTTCTTGTCGAACAGGCGGAACATCATGTGCTGGACCCTGTCGGTGAACTCGAAGTAGTGCACCAGAACGTCCCACTCGTCGGCCTGGGCCAGCTGATCCCGCAGCGTCTTCTCACCGCGGGCGGCGGTCATCTCGACGTCTTCGAGAAAAAGGGCTTCGTCGATGGTGCCCTCGTTGAGGGACCAGGTGTCGACGGCCCAACCGATGGTCTTGTAGGCCCCGCCTTCCCTTTTCAACTCGGCGGCGAACTCCGGCGGCGTCGACAGCTCGAAGCCGGGGGGCAGCTTTTCGGGGTCGAATTGGATCGGCGACAGGTAGAGCCTCACCTCCGGCTCCAGGCTCATGAGGTGGAAGCGGCCCATACCGTTCATCTCGAGCACCGGGTTGTAGGGGAAGGTGAAGCCGGTCCAGTCGCTCCAATCGCCGGGTTTCAGGGTCAGGCGACTACCCGAGACCTCGATGTCGAGGCTCTTGCGGTCGTCGGAGACCGTCAGCACCATCGGCACCTCGAGGTAGCGGAGGCTGCCGGGCTCGCTGAAGAGGTTGTCCGGTGGGCCTTTGATCACCGTCTCGATGCGGCCGCGGTTGTCCACCAGCTCCACCACTTCGAGGGAGAAGCCCCCGTCCTCCGCCTCGAAAAAGAGCTCCGAGGTGAAGTAGAAGGGCTTGCCGACCCGCAGGGAGAGGTCCGGCGTGCCGAGCCCGGTCAGCAGCTCACCGCCGTGGAAAGGGTCCGGCGGGAAGTTCTGCGGCAGGCGGAGGACCCGGGTCCGCACCCCGGCCTTGCCGAGGGCTTCCCAGAAGGTCTCCCCCTGGCGCGGATTGTCGGCGGTGGGGAGCTCGTCCGGTAGCCACTGGTCGACCCCGCGGCCGACGGCCACCCCGGCGCCGATGGCGACGGCGAGGGTGGCGATCAGACCCACCCTCCGGGCGCCGGGGCTTTTGATCATCAGACGCCCGAGGACGAGGAGGAGCAGGGCCAGCACGAGGGCCGAGGCGCTCCCCAGGACCATGGGATTGCGCTCACCCCAGAGCAGGGGCTCCTTGCCTTCGGTGATCAGACCGAGGCTGGGTCTGTAGGTCTTGGGATCCCGCTTTAGGAAATCGTAGACCCCGTGCCGCCCCGGATCGAGGCCGGTGGCGAAGGTGGACCACGACACCGGGGTCTGCGACGGGATCGTCGGTCGGAGGGGGGCGAAGGTCCCCTGGTCCCGCAGCTTCCTCAGGTTGGGCAGCTCCCCCTCCTCCATCCACTGGTGGGTCAGGTCGCCGTCGGCGCCATCGAAGCCCAGGATCACCGTCTTGGGGACATCTTGGGCGAAGGCCGGCAGGGAAAGGGCCGCGAGGGCAAGGCAGAGCAGGACCCAGGGGAGGGGGCGGGTCGGGTGGATACAGGACCAGCGTCGGGGGATCATCGTCATCGTCGCTCGCTCGGAATCGGCGGGAGGGTTGGGAATTGGAGCAGGACGTCGCGGAGCCGTGACGTCACCCCCGAACCCTAGCAAAAACCGGCGGGCCTTGCCGCCGCCGGCCCTCGGCATCCCCCCGGGGACATGGGTTCAATGGCCACGAAACCACGGGGCCCGCTGGTATCATCGGCGGGCGCTACCTAGATGCCTTCCCCGACCCGGAGCCGAAACATGAGAGAGGTGCGGACCGTGACCCTGGAGTTGCTGCGCAGCGGCGCCGCCCACGGTCGCCTGTTGTCGCCGGACACCGGATACCTCGCCCTGTGCGGCAACCATCCGCCGGAGACCTTCCACGTCCCCCTCGAGCACCGAACGTTCCTCGCCAACCTGGGTCACCTGCGCTACGGCGACCGCGCAAACCCCGCCGGTAGGGAGGCCCGGGAAGCCCAGCTCGGCGAGACCTCCCGGCTCCTGGCGAGGGTCCTCGGGGAGATCCCCGGACTCCTGGCGGAGCTGAGCAGCCACTCGAGGGAGCCGGCTCCCCTGGTTCACCTCCAGCTGGTGCTGTCGTCCCACGAGCTTTCCATGCTTCCCTTCGAGCTGTCGGAGGCCCCCAACGGCTTCCCGGGTGCCGGTCAGCCCCTGGTGCTGCAGTCCCAGCTGCCGCTGGTGATCACCCGGCAGGTTCGACGGGTGGGGAACCGCCCATTCCGCTGGCCCCGCGAGCCGCGGATTCTCTTCGTCGCCGCCAACCCCGACGGCAGCACCGTCCCCGCCGACGCCCACCGCCTTCTCCTGGAGAGGACCCTGGAGCCCTGGATCGGGCACCATCCCAGGGGTCGGGCCGCTGCCCTCGCGGAGCATTTGACGGTGCTCGAGTCGGCGTCGGTGGACTCCCTCGAAGCCGCGTGTGCCGACACGGCCTATTCCCATGTCCACATCCTGGCCCACGGTCGGGAGCTGCGGGTCGGGGGGGCGGTCCACTACGGCCTCGACTTCCATCATCCGACGAAGTCGGGGCAGGGGGAGGTGGTGGACGGCGAGCGCCTGGCCTTGGCGCTGACGTCGGGGGCGGAAGAGCGGGGGGACCGGGGGCCGGCGGTGGTGACGCTGGCGAGCTGCGACGGCGGCAACGTCGGCTCGGTGGTGGACGGCACCGCCAGTCTCGCCCACGCCCTCCACCAGGCGGGGGTGCCCATGGTGGTGGCGTCCCAGTTCCCGCTTTCGAAGGGCGGCTCGAAGGTGCTGGTGGAGGAGCTGTACGGACCGCTGCTTTGGGGGGAAGACCCGCGCTTCGCCCTGCGGCGCCTGCGCCAGCAGCTTCGCCTCCACCGTCCGACCACCCACGACTGGGCGAGCTTGGTGATCTACACCACGCTGCCGGACGACCTGGACGACCAGCTGCGCCGCCACCGGGTGCGCCAGGCGCAGCGGGCGGTGGACGTGGCCCACGACTGGGCCGATCAGCTCCTGGTTTCTTTGGGCCCCGACGACGGCGAGTCGAGCACCCCGTCCGTCGAGCTGGAGGAGCGGCTGAAGGCCGTGCTGAGGCGTCTGCAGAAGGGGCAAGAGAGGCTCAAGACCGTCGCCCAGGAGACGCCGATCTGGGGCCGGATGGCCAGCGCCGCCAAGCGGGAAGCCCAGGTTCTCTTCCGGGTCTGTCGCCTCCTGGACTGCCGGGCCCAGGCCAGCGTCCGCGGCGATGGCTCCCGGGGGCCGGACGGGGAGGACTTCGTCCACGACGGCCCCAGCCGCGTCGAGTACGTTCAGGAGTCGAGGAAAGCTCTGGTGGAGGCGAGGGACTACTACCACCAGGCCTTCCGGAGCGACTTCGGCGCCAGCTGGGCCGTGGGCCAGCTGCTGTGCCTCGACGAGGTGCTGGGCCGTCGGTCCACCAACGCCCTCGATCTCTGGACCACCGCCAGGACCACCGCAGAAATCGACCTCGCCTCCGCCCGCGGTCGCTCCGTCGCGTGGGCCAGGAGCACCCTATTGGAGCTGCACCTGCTGGCCTTCGCCCTGTGGCAGCCCACCGGCAGCCGCACCCGTCGGGGGAAGCTCGCGGAGCACCGGGATCAGGCGCTGCTCCATGCCCGGGAGCTGGCAGACCTGATGGCGGACCATGCCCTCGACATCTACACCACCCGCCGGCAGCTGCTGCGCTACCCGAGCTGGTTCGTCCACGTCGACGAGTCCGGGACCCTCGGGCGGACCCTGCCGCTGGTGGAGGAGCTGGTGGCCGTGCTGCCGGACTGCGGACCGGGGGGAAAGCGTTGACGGCGCCGGCGCTGCTCTTCTCGATCCCCGAGTATCGGCCGATGGCGGATCAGCTGTGCCGGCTGGGGGGGCTCGAAGGGGGGGACCTCGAAACCCGGGACTTCCCGGACGGGGAGCGCTACCTGCGGCTGCGCACGGCCGTCGCCGGGCGCCGGGTGGTGATCCTCGGCGGCACGGTGGACGACGGGGCGACCCTGGCGGTCTACGACCTCGCCTACGCCGTGGTGCGGGCCGGGGCCCTGTCCCTCACCTTGGTCGTTCCGTACTTCGCCTATTCCACGATGGAACGGGCGGAGAAGGACGGCGAGGTGGTGACCGCCAAATCCCGGGCCCGCCTCCTGTCGAGCATTCCGGAGGCCCACCACGGCAATAGGGTCGTCCTCCTGGATCTCCACAACCCCGGCCTGCCCCACTACTTCGAAGGGGAGCTGACGCCGGTCCACCGGTCGGCGAGGGACATCGTGCTGCGGGAGGCCCGGCGCCTGGCGGAGGGGGAGCCCTTCGTCGTCGCCTGCACCGATGCGGGCCGGGCCAAGTGGGTCGAGTCCCTGGCCAACGACCTCGGTACCACCGCGGCCTTCGTCTTCAAGCGTCGCCAAGACGGCGGCGGAACCCAGGTGACGGCGGTCAGCGCCGACGTCGCCGGTCGCCCGGTGATCATCTACGACGACATGATCCGGACCGGCGGTTCCTTGGTGGGGGCCGCCCGCGCCTACTGGGACGCCGGCGCCACCCGCATCGCCGCCATCGCGACCCACGGCATCTTTCCTGGGGAAGCCCTCAAACGGCTGCGCAGCAGCGGCCTGTTCACCCAGATCGTATGCACCGACAGTCACCCCCGGGCCCGCGGCCTCGCCGACGGCGACTTTCTGCGGGTCGAGCCGGTGGCGGCGACCCTCCACCCGGCCATCTGTGCCTCGGCGCCGTCCCACGACTGAGCCCGGCGAGGCCCCCGTTGATCCAACCCGGCCCACCGGCCGTTGCCCCGGAGTCCCCATGACGACCTCGACGACCCCAGCAGTCCCCGCCTACGGAGCCCTCGAACCCCGCGCCGTCTGGAAACATTTCGCCGGCCTCGCCGAGGTTCCGCGGCCGTCGAAGCGGGAAGAGCGGGTCCGCGACCATGTGCGATCCGTCGCCGAAGGGCTCGGCTGCGACGTGGCCCAGGACGACGCCGGAAACCTCGTGATCCGCGCCGCCGCCAGCCCCGGCCACGAAGGAGTTCCGGTCACTGTCCTTCAGGCCCACCTCGACATGGTGTGCGAGAAGAACGCCGGGACGGAGCACGATTTCGACGTCGACCCCATCGCCCTGGTGGTGGACCGGGACGACGACGGGTCGTGGATTGTCCGCGCCGACGGCACCACCCTCGGCGCCGACAACGGCATCGGCGTCGCCATGGCTCTGGCGGCGGTTTCCGAGCCCGATGTGGTCCACGGTCCCCTGGAGCTGCTGTTCACGGTCGACGAAGAAGAGGGGATGGGGGGCGCCATCGGCCTCGACGGCGATCTGCTCGAAGGCCGCCGGATGCTCAACCTCGATACCGAGGAGGACGCCGCCCTCTACATCGGCTGCGCCGGCGGTTGCGACACTCAGCTCGCCTGGAGCTTCCCGGCGACGCCGTCGACGGACCCCGCCTCCACCGTCACCGTCCGCGGCCTGCGGGGTGGCCACTCAGGGGCCGACATCCACGAGGGTCGGGGGGCCGCCACCCAGCTGCTGGTCCGCACCCTGGAGCGCGCCGGGGTCGACCTCCGCATCGCCGAGCTCGTCGGAGGTAGCAAGCGCAACGCCATCCCCCGGGAGGCGCGGGCCGTGGTCCACGGCGCCGGCGACCTCGAAGGGGCCCTGCGGCGGGCCGCCGCCGAGGTCGAAGGGGAGGGACGGAGCGAATCCGCCGAGCCCGGCCTCGTCATCGAGGTCACGGCGGCGGAGGGGGGGCAGCTGGCCCTCGGGGTGGACGACAGCCGGCTGCTGCTGCGGGCGCTTCTGGCGCTACCCCACGGCGTCGCCGGCATGCACCCCGACATCCCCACCCTGGTGGAGACCTCCAACAACTTCGCCACCCTCACCGCCCGCATCGAGGGGGAGCGGATTCTCGTCGACGTGGGCATGCTGTCCCGCGGCTCGTCGGCGTCCCGGCTCCGGGAGCTGCTGGACCGAATCTCAGCCCTCGGCCGGCTCGCCGGCGCCGACGTGACCCGCGCCAACGCCTATCCGGGGTGGGCCCCGAACATGGGATCACCGCTCCTGGAGGTGTGCCGCCGGGTCCACCATGGAACTTTCGGCAGCGAACCGAAGGTGGAGGCCATCCACGCCGGGCTCGAATGCGGCCTCCTCGGAGAGGCGGTCCCGGGGCTCGACATGGTGTCCCTGGGGCCCCGCATCGAAGGGGCCCACAGTCCCGACGAGCGGGTATGGGTGGAGTCCGTCGCCCTGTCCTGGCGCTACCTGAAGGCGATCCTCGCCGAGCTGGCCGAAGGCTGAGACTTTCCCTGCCGAATCCTGGAGCCCCGATGTCATCCCGTTTTCCCATTCCGTCTCCCTGCCTCCTCGTCCTCACCGCAGCGCTCGCCGCCGTCCTCGCCTGCGGTCCACCGCTGGAGCTGGCGGAGATTCCCGACGTTTCCCCGGACCAGGAGGCCCTGCAGCTGTCGATCGGCCTGCTGCGTCCCGTGCGGCTGGCGGGGGAGGAGCGGGAGAGAATGCACCTCGAGGCGCGGATGCAGCATCACGGCGTGCCCGGCCTCGTGGTGGCGGTGATCGACGGCGGGGAGCTGCGGTGGATCCGGGCCTACGGCGAGACCGAAGCCGGCGGCGACGTTGACGTCGAACCGAAGACCCTCTTCCAGGCGGGTTCCGTCTCCAAGATGGTGACCTCCATGGCGATCCTGCGGCGGGCCGAAAGGGGCGATCTTGATCTCGAAGCCCCGCTGGATGCGGCCCTTTCCGGCTGGACCCTGCCGGGCCCGGGGGCCGACGGGGTGACCGTGGCGCAGCTGCTGGCCCACACCGCGGGGGTGGGGGTGCCCAGCTACTCCGGCTACCCGGCGGACGTGGAGACCTTGCCGGACCTGGGGGCCATCCTCGGCGGCGTGCCTCCGGCGCAGTCTCTGGCGGTGACCGTGACCTTGGCGCCCGGGGAGCGCTGGAGGTATTCCGGCGGAGGCTACATGGTGCTCCAGCGGCTTCTGGAGGAACTGGCCGGCGCCCCCTTCGAAACGGTGATGAGGGAGGACATCTTCGGCCCCCTCGGCATGCATTCGAGCACCTTCCGCCATCCCCTCCCGGCGGACCTGGCGTCCCGCGCCGCCGTCGGCCACGACGCCACAGGCGCTCCCCTTTCCGGAGCATGGCGACACTATCCCGAGTCGGCGGCCGCGGGCCTTTGGACCACGGCGGAGGACCTCCTGACTTGGATCGTCGACGTCCAGAAGGCCTACGCCGGCAAGCCGGGGCGACGGTTGGGGAAGGCCACCGCCCGGAGCATGGTCAGGGCCCAAGAGCCGGGGGGCTGGGGCCTCGGCCCCGAGCTCGGGGGCCGCGGGCACGCCCGTTGGTTCGGCCACCGGGGTGGCAACGCCGGCTACCGCAGCCTGGCGATCGGTTTCGTCCACAGCGGCCAGGGGATGGTGGTGCTGACCAACAGCGACCGCGGCATGGACCTGGCCCACGAGATCGCCGCCGGCCTCGCCGAGGTCTACGGCTGGCCGACCTTTGCCCAGGTGGAGCGCACCGCGGTGGACGTCGCCCCGGAGGTCTGGTCGGGGCTGGTGGGGACCTACGCCCTGGACGCCTTCCCCGAGATGACCCTCACCGTGGGGATGGACGACGGTGACGGTCTCCCCTGGGCCGAGCTTTTCGGCCGGCGCAGCCGACTCTACGCCGCCCCCGACGGAACCTTCTTCGACCTCGACGCCGGGTGGGTACTGGAGGTGTCGGCCCCCGGGGCGGGGGGCGGCGGGGTGAGTGCGGTGGAGCTCCAGACCTGGGAGGGGATCCGCTGGTCCGCACGTCGGTGACCGGGACGGATCAGACCCTCTTTCCGTCCCCTCTGGCGGGTGGGAACCGGACAGTCGAAGGGCTAGGGCGGCTCTTGTAAGGCTAGATCTGTCGAAATTCGAGATCTTTTGCTCTGGGCTGGTCTGAAATGGCGCGGGTTTCCGCCATGACTAGTGAAAGGAGACTGGTATGCCCCTAGAGCACTTCGACATCTCGACACCCCAGCGGATACAACTCCCCATGAACCCCCGTCCCCGCCTCGAGCACTTCCTCGCCGCCATCGATCCCGCCGGCGCGTTCCTCGACGTTCACGAGACGATCAAGGCCGTCGCCGTGGAAAGCGAGGCCGCCGCCCGCGGCGTGGAGGCTATCGCCGCCTGGGCGGCCGCCGAGCATCTCACCCCGTCGGCGGTGGGGCGTGCGTTGGCGGCGCGGCGGGACCGCGGTGCCCTCGACCGCCTCGAGCTCCCCCCCGGTGCCTCGACCCTTCTGGCCGCCGGCTACCTGCGGGCGGAGCAGATCCTCGCCGACGGCGTGCCCGGGCCGGCCGACATCCAGCAGCGTCTCCACGGTCTGGGGGAGCGGTACGGCTGGATCGACGGTGAGACCCTGTGTGAGCTGCTGGTGACGGTGGAGCGTCGGGCCGCCGTCCGGCCCCAGCTCGCGGCCCAGCTCGACGGGGCGGCGGAGGGGCTCCTAGCCCTCACCCGGGAGATCGACTTCGCCTCGGCCCTGTCGTCCCACAGCATCGGTCGGCCGATCGCCAACGCCGTCAACGGACGGCCGGTGTCCTGCGTGCTGATGGCCCTCGTGGTGGTGGTGGCGACGATCCTCGCCGAGTGACTTCTGGAGGGCGGAGGGCGGATCCAGGCCCGGGGACGCGTTCGGCGCTTCAGGCTTCAAGGTCCGCCGGCCCGCGGAGGGTCGGCGGACCGCCAGCGGGTCAACAGGGCGTCGAGATCGTTCTCTGAGAACGGTTTCGCCAGGTAGTCGTCCATGCCCGCCGCCAGGCACTTCTCCCGATCCCCCGGCATGGCGTGGGCGGTGAGCGCCACCACCGGGAGATGGCGTTTGCCGACTTCCCGCTGGCGGAGACGGCGGGTCGCCCCGTAGCCGTCCAGCACCGGCATTTGGCAGTCCATGAGCACCAGGTCGAACGCCGTACGGTCGACCGCCTCCAGCACCTCCTCGCCGTCCCCCACCGCGGTCACCCGGTGACCCAGCTGTTCCAGCTGCTCGGAGATCACCAGCTGGCTCAGGGGGTTGTCCTCCGCCAGGAGAATGTGGAGGCCCGCGGGCCCTCGGTCTTCGCCGTTCTCTCCACGGCCGCCCTCCGCCGCCTCCGGCTCCGGCGGCCCCTGCCTGGTTTCCAAGGGCGGATCCTCGGGCTGGTGGGGCAGGGGGCCCGGAATCTCCAGCACCGGCCTGGGGATCCGGTCCGCCGACTCTTCGGCGATCGCCGCCCGTCCCATCGGCGGCCCGAACCGAGCATGGAAGGTGAAAGTCGATCCCTCCCCCGGCTCGCTGTAGACCTCGAGCTGTCCGCCCATGAGGTCCACCAGATGCTGGCAGATGGCCAGGCCGAGGCCGGTGCCGCCGTATCTGCGGGTGGTGGAGGTGTCGGCCTGGGTGAAGGGTAGGAAGAGCGCGTCCCGAACTTCCGGCTCGATGCCGATGCCCGTGTCCCGCACCGTGAACCGGAGCCAGGTCTCGCCGCGTTCCACCCGCTCGGTGTCTACCCTCAGCTCCACCTCCCCTTCTTCGGTGAATTTGATGCCGTTGGCCACCAGGTTGAGCAGCACCTGCCGCAGGCGGAGGGGATCCCCGGACAGGGTCGTCGGCAGCTGCCAACCCAGGTGCAGGCGGAGTCGAATTCCTTTGTCCCGGGCCCGGGAGCTCAGCAGATCGGTGACCCCCTCCAGGGTCTCGCGGACGGGGAAGTCGACGGTTTCGAGGTCCAGCCTTCCGGATTCGATCTTGGAGAAGTCCAGGATGTCGTCGACGATACCGAGGAGGGCCCCGGCGGAGCCGCGGATGATGTTGCCGTACCGCCGCTCCGCAGGCCCGAGCTCCCCGGCCAGGAGGAGATCGGCGGCGCCCAGGATTCCGGTCATCGGAGTGCGAATCTCATGGCTCATGTTGGCGAGGAATTGGCTCTTGGCGTGGTTGGCCCGCTCCGCGGCCTCCTCGCTGTCCCGTAGCGCTTCGAGCTCCGAGTGGACCCGGGCAAACTGCCAGGCGAGGGACAGCGCGAGGGACAATACGAAGGCCGCAAAGCCGAAGGCGGCCATCCTCGGCGTCTGCAAGAAGCCGCGATCCACCAGCATGTCGTTCACGAAGATCGCCGCCGCGGCGGCGGCGCCGAGGACCACCACCCTGGCCTCCGGATGCTCCCGCCATGCGGCCCGCGTCATCGAGACCAGGCCCGCCGCCATCAGGGCCGCTGCCCCCAGCTGCCAAACGGGGAGCAGGGTCAGGTTGAGGGGCAGGCCCGGCAGGGCCACCGCCACGGCCCCCGCAAGCCCGAGGGCCTGGACCCCCCTGAGCACGGGACCGATCCCCAGACCTATCAGGGGCCAGAGCAGCTGCACGAAGAGCACCAGCGTCAGGTAGATGAGCACGTGCTCGACTTCCTTGAGAAGCAGGAAATCGTCCACCACGGTGTACTTCCACTGGGTCCGCAGCAGGGTGTAAAGCCCGAAGCAAAAAGCGAGGAGCGCGAACCATAGGTAGCCCCGCAGACTGGTGCGGCGGCGGAAGAGCTCGAGGTGGACCAGCCCCAGGAGGAGAAAGAACAGGCCGAGGAAGAGCTGCGGTAGCTCGCGGGTGTACCGGTCCCGCAGCAGGGGGTCCACGGGGCCGAGCATGAACGGCCCCTCCCGCGGTCCCCCCGCGGTGCCCACGGTCTGGGGCATCTTCCAAACCCGCAGCGCCAGGAGGATCCTTCCATCCTCCGACACCGCCGCCGTCGGCACCGGGAACAGGGCGTGCCGGTCGTACGACGGGGCCGGCTCCGGCGGAAGCGAGCCGACGCCCCCCAGACGTCGGCCGCTGGCGTAGATTTCATACGCACTGTCGACGAAGCCCAGGGTCAGCCCGAGCCGCATCTCGGCGCGTTCTTCGAGGCTCAACAGCTGGTCCCCCGGCGCCAGGTCCAGCTCCAGCCGGTACCAGACCATGGGAACCGTCGTGGCGCTGAGGTCCACCGGCGGCGGGAAGGGGGTTTCCGCCCATCCGGAAGCGTCGAAGTCCGGGTCGGCCCACGCGGGGTCGTCCCCCAGGTGGTAGCGCCAGGTTTCGGCGCTCAGGTCGACGATCCGCGCCGCCCCTGGGATTTCTGTCTCCGTTGCGCCGCCACCGCCGCCGTCCGCCCGCGAGTCGTCGGCGAGTGCCGCCAGGCAGAAAAGCACCCAGATCGCGACATCCGTAACTTTGGGCCGAGCGCGACTCCCTAACGCTCCTACTCGCGGCGGATCCTGGTTCATCTAGGCCCAAACTACCACGCGGGGATCCCGAGCCCCGCGGACCTGGTTCGGGAGGGCATGCAAGTTGAATGGCTCTCTTCTGGCTGAAGCCGGCGGGTTCTTCGCGTCTTTCTTCAGGTGGGCACGCCGCCGCCGGTTGCAGCGCATGTGGGCGGCGTCGAAGGCGTCGTCTTGACGGGAGCCCCGAGACCCGAGACGATCGGACGTAGGGACCCCACAAGGGCATCCTCCGATGCCAGTCCTTGGCAGCTGAATTCCTAGGAGCACCGTGTGACCGACACTTCTGATCCGACCGCCGAGATCCGCGCCGAGGCCGGTGCCTTCCCCGAGACAGAGGAGGGAACTTCCTGCAACCAGACGTCCTTCAAGGTCGGGGGCAAGTCGTTCCTCTTCGTAGGACCGGGTCCGAAGGCGCGGGGGGGCTTCAAGGCGATGTTCAAGCTGAAGGATTCGATGCCCCAGGCCCAAGGCTTGGCGGCGGAGCGGCCCGACCGCTTTGAAGTCGGCTCCACCGGCTGGGTGACCGTCCGGTTTACCCACGAAGAGCCCCTCCCGCGGTCCGTATGGGAACCTTGGGTCCGCGAGTCCTACGGACTTTCCCAGCCGAAGCGCGCTAAACGATAACGGGGCGGAGCGCGGCTCGCCGCCCTCCCGAAGTCCGCCAGGGGGTAGCCACCATGGATTCCATCGATCTCATTCGCGAGAACTTGGAAAAGAGCAGCGCCGCGGTGCTCCAGCGTATCGAGGACATGCGGGACCACTGCATCGTCTTCCCAACCCCGAATGGGGGCGCCCACACCCTCTGGGTGCTCGGCCACTTGACCTACATCGAAGGTCTGGTGATCCAGACGTTCATGCTGGGGAAGGCGAACCCCTTCGCCCACTGGGAAGAGCCCTTTGACGGCGCCGACGTCAGCGGAGATCCCGATCATTTCCCGCCCTTCGACGACGCCCTGGCGGCGTGCCGATCGATCCGCAACGAGACTCTGACGCTCCTCGGAGGTCTTCGGGAGCAGGACCTCGACCGGCTAGGCGCGAAGGTTCCCAAGGGCCACGAGGGCACCTTCGGCACTTACCGCCGGTGCTTTCAGTTCGTGGCGGACCACGGCTACATGCATCGGGGGCAGCTGGCCGACGCGCGCCGCGCCGCGGGTTGAGAGCGGATGGGCTTTTGAGCCCCTCGGGGGTAGACTGCCGCCCATGCGAATCGCCACCTGGAACATCAACGGGCTGAACGCCCGCCTCGACTACCTGCGCCACTGGCTCGACGCCCGCCGTCCCGACGTGGTGGGTCTGCAGGAGCTGAAGATGGTCGACGACCGTGTACCCCACGAAGCGCTGGCGGAGGCCGGCTACCGGGTCTTGACCCACGGCCAGAAGAGCTGGAACGGCGTTGCGGTGCTGTCCCGCGGGCCGATGGAGCCGGTGCAGGTGGGGTTGCCGGGGCAGGAGGACCTCGGCGCCCGTCTGCTGACCGCCGAGGGGGACGACCTGGTGTTCACGACGGTCTACTGCCCCAATGGAAAGCACCTGGGGCACGTCGACTACGGCCGCAAGCTGGAGTGGTTCGAGGCGCTGGGGGAGCACGTGGCGCAGCGGCACGACCCGAACAAGCCCTACGTGCTGGCGGGGGATTTCAACACCGTGCCGGAGGCCCTCGATTCGTGGAACGAGGAACGCTTCGCCGGCGACATCTTCCACACCGAGGCCGAGCGTCAGCGCCTCTCGGCGCTTCTCGATTGGGGGCTGGTGGACCTCTTCCGTCATCTCCACCCGAATCGCCAGGAGTTTTCCTGGTGGGACTACCGCGGCGGGGCGTTCTACCGCAAGCAGGGTCTGCGCATCGACTTCCTACTCGCCACCGCCCAGGTGGCGGAACGCACCACGGCGGCGGTGATCGACCGCGACTTTCGCAAGAAGGTCGACGGCCTCACCGCCTCGGACCACGCCCCCGTCTACGCCGATCTAGGCTGACGGCGCCGCCCGGTCTCAGGGCTTGCGCTGCAGGCGGAAGGTGGGGGTTCCCCCCTGGATCAGGGTGACGGCGACGATCTGTTCGCCGTCGGCTTCGAAGTCGAAGTAGGTGCCCGGGGGGGTGCCGTGGACCCTGAAGCGGAGGGGCGCCACCGCCTGGAGGTCACGGATGTTGTTCGGCAGGGCGCCCCGGAGGCCGCCGTCTTCGAAGGTGACTTCCACCGTGAAGCTGCCCTCGTCGGAGGCGTAGGACCCGGTGAACCTGCGGAGCTCGTCGTCCGTCAGCTCGATCGGGGTGTCGTCCGGCAGCTCGAGGAGAAACGGCGGACGTTCGATGGACTGGATGCAGGCTTCGGCGTCGAGGCCCTCCGTGGTGCCGGCTTCGAAGAAGTCGCCGACGAGGCCATCGACGCAGTTGGAGCCGAGGAGACCGAAATACGTGTGGGCGGCGTCGGGGATCACCAGGTGGAGGGAATTGGGGAGATGCTTGGTCACCGCGTCGCCGTAGGCCGCCGGGGTCACCGGGTCTCGCTCGCCGGAGATCGCCAGAACCGGGACCTCGGAACGGACCGGATCGAGGAAACCGTCCGGCAGCTCGCCGTAGACCCATCGCTCGCAGGCGGCCTGCTGCTGCTTCAGGCGGAAGTCGCCGAGGAAGGTGCCGTCGGCGGAACCGGCGGCCTGCTCGGGGGTGATGAAGCGCACCCCCTCGGTGCAGGTGATCGACAGGTAGATGCCGTCCGGCAGTCCCTTCAGCAGACCTCCGGCGACGGTCCAGGCGGTCTGGGCGAGGGGCTCTAGATCCCCCTCCGCGGCGCGCCTCAGGTAGAGGGGGAGCTGAAGGGATCCGGTGGGTTGGTAGAGCATGTAGCGAACGGTCTGCCGCAGGACGTTGAGGGTCATCTCGAGATCCCGGGCCTCTCCGCTCTCGGGGTCCACCACGGAGACCCTCACCGGGTCCTTGGTCAGGCGTTCCATCACGACCCCCAGGTCGCCGGCGGGGTCGGGGAAGGCGGCGGCGCAGTCGGGGTCGCCGGCGCACTCTTCCACCAGGCCGTCGAACGCGGACTGGGCGTCGCGGGCGAACGTCAGGGGAATGCGGGAATCCATGGGCACGACGCCCTCGATGACCGCGCTCCGCACCGCCTCCGGGTGGCGCCGCAGGTAGACCTGGACGGGGAGGGTGCCGTAGGAACCCCCCATCAGGTTGACCTGCGGATAGCCGAGGGCGACGCGGATCTCTTCGAGGTCGTCGACGACGTTGGGGGTCGTGTACTGGGTCAGGTCCGCCTTTGCCTCCAGCGCCTCGCGGCAGGGGGTGACCCCGTCGGTGGGGATGAAGGACTCGAGCACGTCCTCCACCGTTCGGCCGGTGGCCTGGTAGGGGCATTCCAGGGGGTTGGATTCGCCGGTGCCCCGCATGTCCACCAGCAGTAGATCCCGTCGCTGACGGGGTGCGGCGAGGAACATCGACAGGCCGGGGGCCGCGTCCACGGCGCCGCCGCCGGGGCCGCCGGCGAAATAGACCACCGGATCCGGCGCGGGGTTGGGGCCGAGGGCCGGCAGCACGACGACCCGGAGGGGGATCTTCCGGCCGGCCTTGGCTGCCCGGTTCTCCCAGACTTCATAGACGCCGCAGCGGGCCTCTTCATCGAGGCCTGGCAGCGTGCAGGGCTCGAGCGACAGCGTCGGCTCCCCGGGCTCCCCGGGCTCCTCCGGCGGCGGCGCCGGGGCCGTCGGGCCGTCGCCGCCGCAGGCGATCAGGGAGAGGGTGAGGACGAGGAAAGGGAGGACGACGAGCGGCGGACGGTGGCGCATCTTGGGGCTCCTGGTCGAGGGGGGTTCCCAAAAGGTACGTCGGAGCCGTCCGCCGTGTTACGTCGGCCGGGGGACACCGGGGCTCAGAAGCGGTACGTCGCCTCCAAGCCCCACTCCCGGGGCCTACCGCCGAGGCCGAGGCCGAGGCCGAAGGCGCCGGTGTCGAAGCCGGTTTCCAGGTACTCCTCGTCCGACAGGTTGGTGCCGAAGAGGGCGAGGTCGAAATCGCCGGCGGAAGGCGTGTAGACGACCCGTGCCCCCAGCAGCCCGTAGGACGGCTGTGCCACTTCCGGGGTGTTGGCGATGTCGAAGAAGAACCCGTCCTGGTGGGCGTAGTCGGCGCGGGCGATCAGGGTTCCCCGGTTGGCCAAGATGAAGGCGTACTGGATCGACGCGCTCCACGACCACTCCGGGCTGCGGGGCAGATCGTTGGCGAGGGTGATGCCGGCGGGGATCCGAGGATCCAGCTCCACCAGCTCGGTGTCCAGGTGGCCGAGGCTGGCGGTGAGCACCAGACCCGTGGCGGGGTGGGCCTCGAGCTCCACCTCGAAGCCGCGGATATCGGCGGCGCCGGCGTTCTGGGTCACGAAGACCGGAACCCCGCCGACGTCGAGGGACGCGGCGAAGTGGATGTCTTCGTAGTCGCTGGCGAAGGCGGAGCCGTTGACCCGCAGCCGCCGGTCGAGAAAGTCCCCTTTCCAGCCGAGCTCGTAGCTGAGCACCGTTTCGGGGTCGAAGGGATCCAGCTGGTCGCGGCCCTGGGGCCGGCCGTTGAAGCCTCCGCTCTTGAATCCGCGGGATACCGTGCCGTAGAGGAGGACCTCGGGTCGGACCTGCCAGGCGAGACTGACCCGTCCCGACCAGTCCTCCCACGAGTCCTCGTTTCGCAGGTCGTTCACCACCTGGCCGAACGCCCCGATGTTCAGGTAGTCGAAACGCTTCTCGTCACGGGTGAACCGCAGGCCGCCGGTGAGGCTCAGGTCGTCCCGCAGCGCCCAGGTGGATTCGCCGAAGAGGGCCCAGCTTTCGTTCTCGAGATCGCTGTGGAAGACCTCGCCGTCGCCGACGAAGAAGCCGAGATTCAAGGGGTTGCCGGCGCCGCCGAAGCACGGAAGCCCCGGCGGGGTGGGTCCGGGATTACAGAGGAAGCTGGGGACGCCGGGGGGGGCGTAGATCGGCCCGGGGGATAGCTCCAGGGCGGTGAACAGGTCCCCGAGGACCCGCTGGGTGTTCTGCTCCCGGGGCTTTTCCCGAAAGAAGAGGGCACCCACGAGCCAGTCGGCCCGGTCCCCCGACCCGGAGAGCTGGACCTCCTGGCTGAGCTGATAGTGCTCCTGTTCCAGATCCCGCTCCGCGACGGTCAGGGGAGAGCCATCGCCGTCGCTGGACGCCGAGTAGTCGAAGGCGCGGTAGGCGGTGATCGACTTGAGGAAACGGTCGTCCCCGGCCCACGTGGCGTCCACCGAGGTACCCCAGGTCTCGCCGTCGAGGAACGAAGGGTGGGTGGCGAAGGAGGTGCGAAGATCCCCAGAGATCCACCGGTCGTCGAAGGGCTCGAGGCCGGCTCCGAGCCGCGCCTGGTTGTAGAAGTCCAGAACCGGGGTCGAGCGAATTCCGAGGATCAGCGTATTGCCGCCGACCTCGTTCTCGCGCATGGCGTCGACGGTGACCCGGACCGAAGCCGACCCCTCCGGCGCCCAGTCGACGGCGAAGCGGCCCAGGGTGCGGTCATCGTCGTGGAACTCCTGGCCGGTGGCGGCGGAGGTGCTGAAGCCGTCCCGTCGGGTTCCGAGGACCGCGGCGGAGCCGTAGAGATCACCTCCGAGGGGAATGTCGAAGGAGCCCTGGAGATCGATGCGGTCGTAGTCTCCGACGGTGGTTGAGAGCCTTCCCCCCCGCTGGTCGCCGGGTCGCCGGGTGATCAGACTGATGGCGCCGCCGGTGGTGTTCTTGCCGAAGAGGGTCCCCTGGGGGCCCCTCAGCACCTCGACCCGCTCCAGATCGAGGAGGTCCACCACCGCCCCCTGGGCCCGGGCAAGGAAGACGCCGTCGACATAGATGCCGACCCCGGGGTCCGAGAAGAGGGCCGTGTCCCCCTGGCCGACGCCGCGGATGAAGACCGAGGCTTCGGAGGTGCCGTCGGCGAAGCCGCCGGAAAGGGTAAAGCTGACGTTGGGGGCGACCTCACCGATGTCGGAGAGATCCGCCAGGGAGCGCTCCTCCAGGGCGACGTCGGAGAAGGCGGTGAGCGACAGGGGGATCGTCTGCGGGTCCTCCTCCCGCTTGCGGGCGGTCACCACGATCTCTTCGACGAGCCCTCCGGCTCGCGCCGCCGCGGCGGCTGCGTCGGGGGGCTCGTCAGACTCGGGATCCTGAGCCCAGGTTGGACCGCTGGCCGCGAGGAACGCCGACAGCAGAAGCAAAAGGCACCTGACCGAGAACGGGTGGGGGAAGAAGGAAGAGCGTACGCCAGGGGCTAAACCCCGAGCAGAGGCCACAGCGGCTCGGTACATGACTCGAACTCTCTTTCTCCCAGGCGTGAAGGCAAAATCAAAAGGGGCGGTATGCCCAAAGAAGTCTCACGACATAGTTTACGCTAAGTTCGAGGTGGGGTTTGCCCGGACGTCGACTTCAGGCCGACGAACCCCTGTGGAGCAGCACGGCGATCCGGCCCGATAGCAGGACAGCGGGTTGCGGTAGCGGCGTGTCAGGGCCGATCCGAGTCAACGAGACCGGAGCTGCAGCAGGGCGTCGGACCGGGGTACGGGCGAATGAACGTCAGCTGCCGAACAGGTGGGCCCTGAGGATCCGATCGACCCTGTCATCCCCCACCGGAAAAGCTTCCGTTGGGCAGTCGGCGCCGGCCCCTAGGAGTAGCTCGACGCAGGGGCCGTGGTCGTCGGTGGATACCCCCGGCCAGCTACCGCGGGTGCCGTGGATCGCCCAGCCCAAGGGAGTGGAGTCGAAGTCCCGATCCCGCGCTTCGAGGGGCGGACCGTGTTGGAGCACCGTCCGCACCATGCTCGGATTGCCGTGGAATGCGGCCCAGTGCAGGGCGGTGGCCCCGTGCTGCGAGACAGCGTCGACGGGGAAGCCACGTTCGAGCATCGCCGCCACGGCTTCGGCGTCGTTGCCGCGGGCGGCGTCGGCGGCGGCCCGCTGAAGATCGGTGCCGGCGTCGGCCACCAGGTTCGGGTCCGCGTCGAGCAAGGCGTCGCCCGTCGCCGTATCCCCACGGCGGAGGGCGTCGGTCAAGAGATCCCGTGGAGCAGCGCGTCGCTCCAGCTCGGACAGGACGTCGTTGTGGCCCAGCTCGCGAGCGATCTCGAACGCTGTCTTATACACGCCGAGCTCCCACTGGTAAATGTGGCCGCCGTTTTCGGCGGTGTGGTGCATGGGGAACCAGTCTGGGTGGACGGCCATACCAACGACTTCGGAGTCGGTTTCCAGGTGGCGGCGTACGAGGTCGAGATCCCCGAGGGCCACCGCCATCAGGAGATCGGTCTTGGCCCCTTGGCGACCAATCGTCGGCAGACCTGTGGACGGGAGCGGACGGCGTACTGGGCCGGGGTCGAGGTGTGGTCGTCGTCGAGGGCGTCGATCTCGGCACCCCGTTCGAGAAGCAGGTCTGCTATCTCCGGCGTCGCGGCGCAGTGTAGGGGACGCTTCCCGTCTCCGCCCTTGGCGTTCACGAGGGTGGGGTCCTCGTCGAGGAGCCGAACCAGCGCCCCCTCTCGCCCGAGGTGAGCGGCGGACCACGGGTCCAACCGTGCGCCGCGGGCGATCAAGGCCTCGGCCCTTTCTGGGTCGACGCCGTCGAGGATGCCGAATCCGCCGTATTTCCATTGGCTACGGGCGTGGAGGTCGGCACCGTGTTCGAGGAGGAGGTCGAGCATCGGTAGGTCGTTGCGCGCGATGTGAACGGCGGGTTGGTCGAAGTCGAAGAGGGGTTTGTCGAGAGCGGCGGCGACGTCCGCATCGGTGCGGATCAGACGGTCGACCGTCTCCCGATCGCCCTCCCGAACCGCCGCGACGAATTGCTCGACGGGGGATCGGGTGAGGGATTCGATTTTGCGCTTGAGCTTCGTCCAACTGGAGTACCCGTAGCCTCGGGCGACGACCAGTTGGGCGTCGTGGAGGGCGAAGTCGTCCACGGCGGATGGACGGGGGTGCAGGGCGGTGACCCGAGCCAATGCGTCATCATCGCCGCGGCAAACCTCACGGAACAATCGCTTTGCCAGCTTCTTCTGCTTGTCGAGGCTCGGCCGAGGGGGTAGGGGCTGGACGAAGAGGTTGGGGGTGCCCTAGGGGAGGCTACCTGGCATGACGTACCGCCTTTCGAAATGGGCCCGGTGTCCACGGGACGGGCGTTCAAGCGGTGCGCCGGAGCTGGCTCGACCTTCGAGGCGCGGGTGGGAGGATCCCTTTCCGTGGACGGGGCGCGCCCCGGGCGCGCCGCCTGAGCTTAATACAGATCGGCCCGCCTCCCCCTCGCGGGTGGAGACGGGCCGAGCAGACAGGACCGCTACGGAAGAGCCGTCAAAGCTTCAGGTTGAGGCGGAAGTAGCCCACCTGACCCGGCAGGTCGTGGACCACCGGGCTCATGCCGATGACGCCGCAGGAGTCGCAGATGGCGGGGTCTTCGTCGAACACGTTGTTGACGCCCACGATGACGTCCATCGAGCCGTCGTTCCACGGCATCGTGTAGCGGACCCGGAGGTCCGAGAAGAGCCGCGAGTCGAGGGTGTTGCCGGATGCCTGGATCATCGAGTCGACGTAGCGGAAGGTTAGGCCGGCGTTCCAGCGTTCACGGGTCCAGTCGATCAGCGAGGTCACCCGCAGCTCCGGCCAGGCCCGCTGGAAGGTCTCGTCGGTGATGGTGCCCGTGCGGTCGTTCTCGGTGAAGGAGCCGTCGGGGTTGAGGGTGAACTCGACATACTCGTCGAGGAAAGTGGCGTTGAAGGTGAAATCGAACTGCCCCAGACGGCGCTCCGGGCCCCGGTAGCGCAGGGAGACGTCGTACCCCGAAGCCTCGATGGCGCCGATGTTCTGCAGCTGGTTGTCCACCAGGTTGATCACACCGCTGTTGGTGCGCTCGATGGCGTCGCAGAAGAACGGATCGAGGGTATCGACGCAGGCGGTGATGATCTCGCCCGGATCGCGGCCCTGGACGGCGTCGTCGATGGTCAGGTCGTAGAAATCGAGGGACGCAGTGAGGCCCTCGATCCAGCCCACGTTCTCGACGAAGGACGGGCTCCATACCAGGCCGACGGAGGTGTTGTCGGAGGTCTCCGCCTGGAGACGGTCGTTGCCGGCGGAGATGGCGGAGAGCTGCGGGTTGCGCTGGATGAGGCCCGGCGACAGGCCGAGGGCCGCGCAGTTGGCGATGACGTTCCCCGGCTGGGCTGAATCCCGGCCGCCGTTGGCGGAGCCGATGGCGCCGAAGACGTCGACGCAGGGGTCGAGGAAGGTGAAGTCCTCGCGGGCGGCGCCGCCGAAGAGCTCACCGATACCGGGGGCGCGGATGCCGGTGGAGACCGAGCCGCGGACCGAGAGCTCCGCCACCGGCCGCCAGAGGACGCCGGCCTTGTAGGTGCTTTCGGTTCCGAAGGTGCTGTAGTCGGAGCTGCGGCCCGCCAGGTTCAGCTCCAGGTAGTCGACGCCGGCGGCGTCGAACACCAGGGGAATGTTGAGCTCGCCGTAGAACTCGGTGACGTCGAAGCCGCCGGCGGTGGGGCCGGAGGGAATACCGGCGGTCTCGCCGGAGGCGGCGATGGGGTCGGGCTGGAAGGAGCCGTCGTGGTCACGGTACTCGAAACCGACGGCGAATCCCACCGTTCCCGTGGGGAGGGTCACCAGGTCACCGGCCAGGTTGGCGGTGAGGTCGAGGAGGGTCTGCTCGCTGAAGTCCCGCTGCACGAAGCCCACGTAGTCCAGCATCTCCTGGGTGATGGAACCGTTGCCGTCGGGGCCCTGGCCACCGAAGAAGTTGAACGGCACGCAGTTCGGGGTGGCGGCGCAGAGGGCCGGATCGCCGAGGGCGATGGCCAGCTTGGCGGCGTTGTGCGCTCCGAACTTCTGTTGGAAACCGCGGTTGTCGCCGTAGGCGGCGGTCACGTCCCAGCGGAAGGTGCGGTTCGGGGTCTCGATGGTGCCCTCGAAGCCGGCGGAGCCGAAGTAGGTGTTGACGTCCTGGACGAAGATCCGGGGCCCCGACTCCAGCGGCCGGCGGCCGAAGAACTCCAGGGTGCCGTCGGCCACCGAGAGATCGACGCCGAAGGGGTTGTAGATCTGGTCGGCGTCGATCACGATGTTCTCGGTGATCCGGTTGCCACAGCCGGCGCCGAGGCACAGGGGCTCGGGGGCACCCATGGTCTTGGACTGGCGGTTGGTGTAGGTGGCGCGGACCACGAAGTCGGTGTTCTCGGTGATCTCCGTGACCGCGTTCATGTAGAGGTTGACCCGCTCGTTGGGGGTCGCCAGGAAGTTGAAGCCCGGGCCGTTGAAGTTGAAGCGGTCGGCGGCGGTGAAGCCGTGGAAGTCGCCCCCGGTCGGGTTGTTGGGGTCAAAAACAGGCCGGTTGGCGCCGCCGTCGTTGAGTACCCCGTCGTTGAGGGTGATGTCGGCGCCGCCCCCGAGGTTCGGGCCGAGGATGAAGCGGCCCTGGGGGGTGAAGGAGGAACAGCCGCCGTCTAGGCAGCTGGTGCCGAAGGGGGTCGGGAAGGCCGACTGGGCGCGGTCGGCGGTCTCGATGTCCTGCTCCTCAACGTAGGAGGCGCTGAAGGTGTAGCGGGTCTTCTCACTACCGCCGCCCCAAAGGAGGGAGACCTCGGTGGACTCGCCGTCCCCGTCGGAGACGTAGCCGCCGGTCTGCACGCCGATGCGCAGGCCGTCGAAGTCCCTGGCGGTGATGATGTTGACCACGCCGCCGATGGCGTCGGAGCCGTAGATGGCGGAGGCGCCGTCCTGCAGCACCTCGACCCTTTGGATGACGTTAGAGGGAAGGGTGTTGAGGTCGACGGCGCTGGGCACGCCGGACGCCGAGGCGCCGGCGATCCAGCGCTTGCCGTCCACCAGGACCAGGGTCCGCTTGGCGCCGACGTTGCGCAGGGACAGCTGGACCGCGCCGGCGCCGATGCCGGTTCCGTCCTGCGGGAATCCTGAGTTGCCGGGGACGTTGAAGCGGGTATTGATCGCCGAGCCCATCACCGGCAGCTGCTGCAGGGTGGCGCCCAGGTTGGTGAGGCCGGTGCGCTCGAGGTCCTCTTCGGTGACCTCCATGACCGGCGCCGGCTCGTCGAGGGGGCTCTTGGGGATGCGGGAGCCGGTGACGACGATCTCGTCGCTGACGGTGTGCTCCGCCTCCGTCTCGGTTTGCTCGTCGTCTTGGTTTTCCGCGGATGTCTCGTTCTGGGCTAAGCCAGGCGCTGCCCACAGCAGCAGCAGGGCCAAGCCGACCAACGCGAACCGGAATAGATCAGATCTCGTAGCCATCGTCACTCCTCGGGGTTGGATCGACCGGTGGGGTCGATCGGACACGTTTCGAACCGTCCCGTGGCCCCGGCGGTGGGCCCGCACGATTCGAAGGAGTGACGCCGCGGATCGAGCCGCGAGGCACGCTTTCTGTGCGCGAACCCCCGACCCGCAGTGGGTCGGTCCGCCGGAAACCGGCTTCCAAGGTCCCGAAACACGAAAAGCGCGCCAATTGGGCAACCCGGAAGTTGGACCCCTGGCGACGCCGCGAGGCGACGATCCGGTGGACGAGGGGGGCGAACCGTGACCCGACCGGTGGACGTCTACCTGCGAAAAATAAGGACGTAAAGTCTGGCGGGAGCGTACCACAACGCCGAAGGATTGATGATCCTTCGCCAGGAGCCTGTCGGTTGCAGTTGGGAGCAGCATGGGTCCGGCGGGCTCCACGACGCGGGTCTGTCGGGTCGAGCCCGTCCACGGGTCTGGTTTGCCTGGGCGTTGGGCGTCGCAGGGGTCGCCGAACCCTCGGAGGCTGGCCGTCGGGTTTGGGGGTGCCGGGGGGCGGGCCTTGGCGATCGTCCCTCCTTGGGGCGGGGCCCAGGGTTGGCGTAGAATGGGCCGGCCCAAGGCGCCCGAAGGGCGTCCCCAAGGAACGATCGAACTCGGAGGTACATCCGTGCCCTATCCCGAATTGATGATTCGACCGATGCGAGAAGAGCTCACGTCGGCTGGTTTTGAAGAGCTGAAGACGGCCGACGAAGTCGCGGCCTGGCAGGGGCAGCGCGAAGGCGTCGGTTTCCTGGTGATCAACTCCGTCTGCGGCTGCGCGGCGGGGATGGCCCGCCCGGGGGTCCGCCAGGCCCTCGAGAACGCGCCCAAGCGTCCCGACCACGCGGCTACGGTGTTCGCCGGACAGGACGTCGAGGCCACCGCGAGTGCCCGCTCCCTGTTCCCCCAGGTGCCGCCGTCGAGTCCTTCGATGGCGCTGATCAAGGATGGGGAACTAGTCTTCTTCCTGCCCCGCCATCGGATCGAAGGTCGTACCGCCGAGGACGTGTCCAGCGACCTCACGGCGGCGTTCGAAGAGCACTGCGGTTGACGCCGTGGGGACCTTCCATACCGGCAAGCACGAGCTCCACGGCATCACCGTAGTCGTCGACACCAAAGGTTCCGAGGTCTACGTGGGGCGATGCGACGACATGGATGCCGAGAAGGTGATCCTGCTCGACGCCGACGTCCACACCGACGGGGACGGTGGCCGCTCAAAGGCCGACTACCTCGGCCAGGCCGCCCAGTGGGGGGTCTTCCCCAAACATCGGCGCCTGGTCATCGGCCTCGCCGGCGTCGCCTCGGTGCGACGGCTCGGCGAGCTTTGAGAGGGGGCTCCATATGCGATCCCTGTTGATCTTGGGCGCCGTGCTTTGCGCCGTCTCCGTGACGGCCGGAGCCTTCGGCGCCCACGGGCTCAAGGCACGACTCGACGCCGTGGCCCTCGGGCAGTGGGAAACGGCGGCGCGCTACCTCATGTACGCCGGCCTGGGGGCGGTCCTCTCCGGCCTTGCGGCCCTGCGGGCGGCCCCGTCCACCGGCTTCGGATTCGCCGGCTGGTCCCTCGTCGTCGGCGGCCTGATCTTCGCCGCCGCCGTCGGCGGCCTGGCCCTCGGCGCCCCCCGCTGGTTCGGCGCCGTCGCCCCCCTCGGCGGGCTCGGCATGATCGTCGGTTTTTTGGCCTTCGCCTTCGCCGCCAGTCGCCTGGGCTGAGATGCGGAGAAACTCCATCGTAGACTCCAGGGCCGAGGAGGTGAGGCGATGAGTACGCTGACCATCGACTATCCCCAAGAGATCCTTTGGGCGCTTCAGCAGGAGCCGAGCGAGTTCGAAGAAGAAGCCAGGCTTCTGCTGGCCCTCAAGCTCTTCGAGACCGGCAAGCTGACCACCGGTCTGGCTGCACAGCTGGCGGGGGTTCCCCGGAGCGTCTTCGTGTTCCAGCTGGGGAAGCATGGGCTCTCCCCGTTCGGCGAGTCTGCGGACGAGCTCGAGGACGACCTGGACCATGCCCGCCGGGTCAGTCGTCGTCGATAACACTCCGCTGGTCGCTCTCTACGTCCTCGGCAGGTTAGATCTGCTGGGGGGCCTCTTCGGCGAGGTGTTCATTCCCAGCGCCGTTGCCGAGGAGTTCCTAGCGACGGACGCTGCCGATCGTGGGGCCGCGCTGGAACGGCATCCTGAAATCCTGACCCGCCGACTGACGGACCCCCGTCGGGCCCTCGGATACCCCGGCGTCGACCGCGGGGAGGCCGAGGTGCTGGCCCTTGCGGAAGAAGAGGATGCGTCGCTGGTGGTAGTGGATGAGCGAAAGGCCCGGCGCTTGGCGAGACGGCTGGAGTTTCCCCTCACCGGGACCTTGGGCCTTCTTCTCTTGGCAAAAGAGCGCGGACTTCTCGATCGCGTGTCGATGGCCATCGATTCGCTGCAGGCTGCCGGGCTTTTCATCCATGCCGAGCTGGCGACCCGAGTCGTGGAGATGGCCGGCGAGGGTCCGTAGGAGGATCCCAAGGAGGGGTGCCGAATCCCCGGCCGCGGCCGCTCGATCCGGACGGCGATCCGTTGTATCCTCGGCGTCGGGCCGAGCCGGTCCCCCCCACGTATCGAACCGCATCACCACCTCCCCTGATCCCATCCGCAGTCTGCTGGAGCGACAAGGAGACGCAGCGCCATGGCGAACGGAATCTTCACGACCCCCGAGCCGGTCAACGAACCGATCCACTCCTACCGACCCGGAAGCCCGGAACGGGCCAGCCTCGAGAAGGCCCTCGAAACGATGCTCGGGGAGAAACTCGACATCCCGCTCATCATCGGCGGCGAGGAGGTTCGCACCGGAAACCTCGGGCAAGCTGTGTGTCCCCATGACCACGGCCACGTGCTCGCCGACTTCCACCAGGGAGGGGAAGCGGAGGTGGCGCGGGCCATCGAGGCGAGCCAGGCGGCTTGGGGGGAGTGGTCGGAGATGGACTGGCAGGACCGGGCCGCGGTGTTCCTCAAGGCCGCCGATCTCTTGGCGGGACCCTGGCGGGATCGCCTCAACGCGGCCACCATGCTCAACCAGTCGAAAACCGTCTACCAGGCGGAGATCGATTCCGCCTGCGAGCTGATCGACTTCTGGCGCTTCAACGCCCACTTCATGCGGCAGATCTACGAGGGGCAGCCCCTCTCGGTGCGGGGCATGTGGAACCGGGTCGAGTATCGCCCCCTCGAGGGCTTCGTCTTCGCGGTGACGCCGTTCAATTTCACCGCCATCGCCGGAAATCTGCCGTCGTCCCCGGCGATGATGGGCAACGTCGTGGTGTGGAAGCCGGCGTCCACCGCCGTGCTCTCCGGCTACCTCGTGATGAAGATCCTCGAAGAGGCGGGGCTTCCCCCAGGGGTAGTCAACTTCGTGCCGGGCCGCGGCGCCTCGGTGGGGGATCCCGTGCTCGCCAGCGAGCACCTGTCGGGCATCCACTTCACCGGCTCCACCGGCGTGTTCCAGTCGATGTGGCGCACCATCGGGGACAACATCGCGACCTACGGCAGCTACCCCCGCATCGTCGGTGAGACCGGCGGTAAGGACTTCGTCTTCGCACACCCCAGTTCCGACGTGGATTCCCTCGTCATCGCCCTGCTCCGGGGGTCCTTCGAATACCAGGGGCAGAAGTGCTCGGCGGCGTCGCGGGCGTACATCCCGCGGTCGCTGTGGGATGGGGTCAGCGAAGGACTGAAGCGACAGGTCAGCACCATCCGCATGGGGCCGGTGACGGACTTCCGCAACTTCATGTCGGCGGTGATCGACCGCGGCGCCTTCCAGACCATCACCGGTGCCATCGACCGGGCCAAGGAATCGGCGTCCTGCGAGATCCTGTGCGGCGGCGGTTACGACGACTCGAAGGGCTACTTCATCGAGCCGACGGTGATCGTCACCACCGATCCGCGCTACGAAACGATGGAAGTGGAGCTGTTCGGCCCGGTGCTGACGATTTACGTCTACGAGGACGAGGATCTCGACGCTGCCCTCGAGCTGTGCGACACCACCAGCCCCTACGCCCTCACCGGCGCCATCTTCGGCCGGGACCGTGCGGCCCTGGCGTCGATGGCGAAGGCCCTGCGCCACTCCGCCGGAAACTTCTACATCAACGACAAGCCCACCGGCGCTGTCGTGGGCCAGCAGCCCTTCGGGGGCGGCCGGGCCTCCGGCACCAACGACAAGGCGGGTTCGGTGTTCAACCTGCTGCGGTGGGTCTCCCAGCGGTCCATCAAGGAGACGTTCGTGCCCCCCACGGACTACCGCTACCCCCACATGGCGGATGAGTGAGGACACGGTGATGGACGGGGCTTCGGCGGGCGGCCTGTCGCCCCGAGACATCCCCACCCACGGCGCCATGGACCGCAGCCTCTCCGGGACCCCCGTCGCCCTCGGCGACGGGCGGGCTACGGTCGAGCTGCCGACCCTCGACGTCATGCAGGCCGACGCCTCCGGCCTGGTCCACGGCGGATTCGTTTTCTCCCTCGCCGACCACGCCGCGATGCTCGCCGTCGGCCATCCGAACGTCGTGCTCGGATCCGCCCAATGCCGCTTCCTGCGGCCGGCGGTGGTGGGGGAGACCCTGGTGGCCGAAGCCCGCCTCGACCGAGTCGACGGCAAGAAGCACTTCGTCCAGGTGACGGTGAAGCGCGGCGACGAGGCCGTGTTCGAGGGGGAGATGACCTGCTTCGTCCCGCCGAGCCACGTGCTGGAGCGGAAAGGCCAATGAATCCACGAAGGGAAGGTTGACGTGCATGGCGGCGAGCTGATCGCGGAGGTTCTGGAGAAGCAGGGGACCCGCCACGTTTTCACGCTGTGCGGGGGTCACATCTCGCCGATTCTGGTGGCCGCCAAGCAGCGGGGCATCCGGATCGTGGACGTCCGGGACGAGGCCAGCGCCGCCTTCGCCGCCGACGCCGTCGCCAGGCTGACCGGTATCCCCGGCGTCGCCGCGGTCACCGCCGGGCCCGGGCTCACCAACACCCTGACGGCGGTGAAGAACGCCCAGATGGCCCAGTCTCCCCTGGTGCTGCTGGGGGGGGCCACCGGCACCATCCTCAAGGGCCGCGGCTCGCTCCAGGACATCGATCAGCTGTCCCTCATGGAGTCGAGCGTCAAGTGGCAGGGGACGGCGTCGAAAGTGAGAGACCTGGTGCCGGCGGTGGAGCAGGCGTACGACGAAGCCCGCCTCGGGGTCCCCGGCCCGGCCTTCGTCGAGTGCCCGGTGGATCTTCTTTACCAAGAACCTCTGGTGCGCGACATGTACGGCGCCGGGGCCGACGCGAAGCCCCCCAAGGGTCTCGGGCAGAAGGCCCTCCAGTGGTACCTGAATCGCCATGTGGAGGGCCTCTTCAAGCGCGCCGAGTCGCGGCGGGCCCGAGAGCCGGAACGCCATCCGGTGCCGGAGGCGGCGGCGCGGGAGGTGCGCCAGGTCGCCGCCGCGCTGCGCAAAGCGGAACGGCCGGTGATCCTGGTGGGCAGCCAGTCGACGCTGCGGGTTCCCCGCATCGATCGCATCGCCGAAGCCGTGGCGGAGCTCGGGGTCCCGGTCTACCTCTCGGGCATGGCCCGGGGGCTCTTGGGGCCGGACCCCGCGGTCCAGATGCGCCACAACCGTCGCCACGCCCTCAAGGAGGCGGACCTGGTCCTGCTGATGGGGGTGCCCTGCGATTTCCGCCTCGACTATGGCCGCCACATCTCCGCCAAGGCCAAGGTGGTTTCCGTCAATCTTTCGGACCACGACCTGACCAAGAACCGCCGGCCCAAGATCGGCCTGCTGGCGGACCCGGGACTGTTTCTCATCGCCCTCGCCGCCGAGCTGGGTGGGGCGGCGGGCGTCGATCCGTGGCTGCAGCGGCTACGGGACCGGGATCGCCAGCGGGAGGACGACATCGACCGCCGAGCCGCCCAGGAGACCGAGCACGTCAATCCCATCCAGCTCTTCCGGGAGCTCGATCGGGCCCTCGACGACGACAGCGTCCTGGTGGCGGACGGCGGCGATTTTGTCGCCACGGCGAGCTACACCCTGCGGCCCCGCGGACCCCTCCGCTGGCTCGATCCGGGGGTCTTCGGCACCCTGGGGGTAGGGGGCGGATTCGCCGTCGGCGCCAAGTGCGTGCGCCCCGAGTCGGAGGTCTGGCTGCTGTGGGGTGACGGCTCGGCGGCCTACAGCCTGGCGGAGTTCGACACCTTCGCCCGTCACGGCCTGCCGGTGATCGCGGTGGTGGGCAACGACGCCGGCTGGACCCAGATCGCCCGCGAGCAGGTGGAGATTCTGGGGGACGACTGCGCCACCGTACTGGCCCGCACCCCTTACCACGAAGTGGCGAAGGGCTACGGCGGCGAAGGTCTCGAGCTCAAGCGCCCCGAAGATATCGCCGACGTTTTCGCCGAAGCCAAAGCGATCGCCCGTTCCGGCAAGCCGGTGTTGATCAACGCTTGGATCGGCAAGACCGATTTCCGCAAAGGCTCGATCTCGATGTGAGGTGACCCCGATGACGATGCTTCCAAAATCCGCTTTCCCCGCGCTGGGGCCCATCCTGTCGGCCGTTGTTCTCGGCGCCGTCCTGTCATTGTCCACGGCGGTCGCCCAGGCCCCCGAGGCGGCCGACGCCTCGGCCTTCCCCGCGGTCGTCGCCAAGGTCAACGGCATCGAGATCTCCAAGGCGGAGCTGCTGACCCAGGCCTCCATCGTCCGGGCCCAGGCGCGGGCCGGCGGCGGCATTCCGCCGGTCCCCAGCCGGGAGTTTTACCGCCAGATCCTGGAGGGCCTGGTGGGCGAGACCCTGATCTACGACGAAGGGCTGCGTACCGGGGTGGTGGCCACCGACGGTGAGGTGGAGCGCGCGATCGCAGGGATGCGGGAGCAGGCGGGCGACCCCGCCGCCTTCGAAGCGACCCTCGAGGCCCAGGGCACGACCCTCGAGCGACTGCAGGGCCAGATCCGTCGGACCCTGACGATCCAGAAGATGCTGCAGAGCGGGCTGGGGGCGGAGGCGAAGGTTTCCGAAGACGAGGTCCGGCGGTTCTACGACGACAATCGGGAGCGCCTGACCATTCCGCCCCGCCTGCGCCTGCGGCACATCCTGGCGAAGGCCGAAGACCCCAACGATCCGGAATCCCTGCGCAAGGCCCGGGGGCGGCTGGCGGAGATCCGTTCGCGGGTCGAGGCGGGTGGGGACTTCGCGGAGCTGGCTCGGGAGTACTCCGACGACTCGGATACCCGCGCCCGCGGTGGCGAGCTCCCTCCGTTCACGCCGAGTGACTCCTCCACGGATCAGCGGCTGGCGGCCCTGAAGCCGGGCGAGATGAGCAATATCGAGCAGACCGACCACGGCTTCCACATCGTCCAGATGATCGAGCAGCTCCCGGCCCGCACCCTGCCCTACGAAGAGGTGAAGGGGGAGATCGCGCAGCGCCTCGAAACGGCCCGCACCAAGATCGCCGTCCAGGAACGGGTGGGGACCCTGAGGGAGACCGCCAAGGTCGAGCTCTTCCTCTGACCGGGGCCCTGGGTTGGGGGTTGGGGCTCCCTAGATCGACGGAATCCGTTTAGGGGTGATCACGGATCTACACCGCTGACGCGTAGCGGTCGAACCATCCGTGAAAACGGGTTCGGGCAGGTCCCGGACCCAACCCCGAACGTTCCCGACACGAGGAGCCCCCATGACCCTTCGTTGCCTCGCCGGCGTTTTGCTGGCCGCAGTCCTTCTCACCTTCGCCGTCCCCGCCGGGGCGGTCGACAACTACGCCAACGCCCAGTTCCGCCCCTTGCACTCCGCGGAGTGCATCTACCCTTGGCAAGGGCGGTTGATCAAACAGTTCGACCTCTTCGACGGTCAGAACTACCCCCCGGACCAGACGTTCTACGTGGTGCGCCACATGGGGGAGCCTGGCTCCGCCGAGCTTCTCGGTGAGATCGCGAACCCGGTGACCTGGGACGTCGGTATCTACTCCGGACTGAGCTTCCCCGCCCACCTGCGGCGCTACTACCAGCGCGGCTACCGGAACGATCCGGTCAACGGAGCCAGCGCCTTCCAGCTGGCTTGTCGCTCCGCCGGCTTCCTGATCAACACCTTCCAGTTCAACCACAGCTCTGGGAGGGTGGAGTGCCCCGGTTTCCCGGACTGCCTGGGGGGGCCGCAGAGTACGGTCTTCCGCGCCTTCGGCACTCCCCAACCGGTGTTCCGCACCCCCAGCTCGGAATTGACCCTCCAGGTCTACGCCAAGCTCCCCTGGGCCCACTGGAACTCCAACCCGGCGGTGGGCCAGATGTATCTCTACGCCTACCTCCAGGACCGCACGACCGGGTCCCTCTTGGCCTGGCTCGTGGGCATCTACGACTCCCGCCCGTGGGGGGTGGGGAACGGAACGGCCTTTGTCGCCCACGACAACATCACGTCGTTCGTGTCCTCCCCCTTGAGCAACACCCTGTCGAACGGTAGCCCCAACCCCTATGCCACGAAGAGCCCCTACTCGGCGCAGGCCCACAACCTGTACCAGTACTCCGGCGAGAAGTTCTTCCGCGCCCACCTCAAGCAGAGTCAGCTTCTGACGATTCTGGCGGATGTCAACGTGAACCGTGCCAACCGGGGGGATCCCCTCGTTTCGGAGAATCCCCTCGACTGGGAGCTCCACACCGTGGGCGTCGCCGCTGAGGTGGGCTGGCCCAACGGCGACGCGTCGACGGAGATCTCGATGGGCGGAAGCTGGCGCTATTTCGAAGCCTACGAGGCCTATGAAGTGCCTCAGAACGGCTCGCGGGCGCTGCCCCTCCACGGGCCGGAGGTCGGTACGGCGTTGGAGGGCCCAGCGTCGCTCGAGCGCCCCTGATCTGCGAAGTTCCCGTCCTCACGAACGCCGCCGCGGTCTTCTTGGGCCGCGGCGGCCTCTCTTGGGGACACCCCGGCTTAAAATCGTCCCCGGGCTAGGGGCCGGCGTCGGCGACCGAGCGAAGGGCTGCGTCTTCGCTCACGGTGATCTCTACGCGGCAGGGCTCGACCCCACGCTCTGAGAACCAGCCGACATATTCGTAGATCGGGTCGATCTCGAGCACGTATCGGCCCGAAACGTCGGGGGCCCGTACCGTCTGCCACAGCTGGGCCTCGCCCCCCGGGGCAACCGTGGCCGGCAGGTCGGTTCTGGCCTGTCCCCCCACCCCGGGCCCTTCGGCACCTTCCGTCCGCCACCGGTGAGACAGTCGAACCCTGGCGGGCCCCGCGGCGGGCCAGGGGTGGGTCGAGGCGTTCTCGATCCGCACCAGCACCAGGAATTCCTCCCCCGGCGCCACGGTGGGGGGGGCTCCGCAGCCGAGCCAGCGGGCGGCGAAGACATCGGCCCCGAGGGCCTCGGTGGTACCGAGGAAGGCTAGGCCAGCGCCGACGTACCAGCGCTCCTGGACCTTCCCTCCCCAGATCGGCCAGGCGCCGCTCTCCGTGTCCACCCGTAGGCGGTAGATCCGCTGCGGGCCCCGGCCGAGGTCGGCGGTGCGGGAAGCCGAGGGCTCGGCCTCGATTCTCGAGGTCGCCCCGTTGGGGGGCAGGTCGACGCCGAAGTGGAGCCGTTCCCGGTCCCCCCCCACGTCGAGGCGGACGACGTTGTCGTCGACGTAGTTCCGCACCAGAAAGATCGAAGCTGGCACGGGCTCGGGGCTTTCGAGCCAGAGCTCGACCCGTTCCCCCCCCTGCAGCCAAAGCTCTTCGCCGATCGGGGTGGCGTGGTCCCGGGGGTACCAGAGCCGCGGCGCGGTTCCGTCTGGACCCGTGAGGTCCATGTAGGAGTAGCCGTCTAGGGGGGCCTGGGCCGGGTCGAACGGCAGATGTGGATATGGGAAGGCGCGGGTGTGGGCGTGGACGCCGGATCCGGGTACGGGGGGGCCGAGGGTGGTGAAGAGCAGGGGCCCCACCAGGATGCCCGCCGCCGTCGCCCCCGCTAGGATGGCCCGGGGGCCGAGGGGCCGGCGCAGGGCGAATAGGAAGGCGGGGTAGGCCGGCACGAGCCAGGGGTTGGCGACCCATTCGCCGCCGAAGCCCGGGTGGCCGAGGAAGGGCTGGATCCCGGCGTATGCCAGGGCGACGCCGAGCCAGCTCCAGCGGATTCGCCCGGACCGCCACCCCGCCGCGGCCGAGATCAGCACCAAGGCGGCGAAGGGGAAGTACGGCAGCAGGCCAGTCCGCCTACCGAGGAATCCCTGGCCAAGTCCTCGGGCCGCATCGGCCGCGCCCGTGGGGAAGGCGGGGTCCGGGGTGGCGGGTACACCGGCCGAACCGTCGTCGACCCAAGGGCGCTCGTAGGGGGAAGCGATCTCGTAGGTGCTCACGTCCGGGCCCGCCGCGGTGCGGAGCAGCCCGGCCATCGCCGTCGCCAGGGCGAGGCCGGCCACGGCACCCCCAAGCCAGGGCAAAGTGCCGTTCCAGCGGCCGACGGGGCGGCCTGGGGAGTCCGGCCGGAGATCCTCAACCTCTTTCTTCCACAGACCGGGGACCAGCAGCGGTGCGAATAGGGCCAGCCAGGGCAACTCCACGATCGCCAGCCCGAGGGCGCCGCCTCCGGCGACGAAGCGCCAGCGGCGGCGGTCCCCGCGGCCCCCCAGGGAGGGAACGGCGAAGGCGGTGGCCATCAACGTCATCCAGAGCACCGCCGGGTGGAGGCGGAATACGTAGGCTCCGCTGGCCCCCAGGAGAAAAAAGAGGGACGCGAAGAGGGGGCCTCGCCTTTGCGCCGGGTCGTTGTCCTCGCCGCCGGAGCTGCGGAAGTGCCGGGCTCCGAGAAGCACCGCCGCCAGCAGGAGAAGCGCGTTCAGGAGCACCAGGCCACGGGCCCCGAGCAGGGCGACGAAGGGAGCGCCCAAGAGGCCGTAGAGCCACGAACCGGTCAGCTCGGGGGCGCGTCCCTCGGCGGAGGGGCGCAAGTCGAGGCGGACGCGGCCGTCGAAGGGAAACTCACCGAAGAGGCGATCCGCGTCGCGATCTTCGTAGGCGGTATCGCCGTCGATACCGAGGCTCGACGCCAGCAACAAGTGGTTCGGCTCGGCGGCGCGCAGCTCCACCGGAAGACCGGGCTTGCCCAGGCAGACGGCGAGGGCCAGCCACGCCGTCGCCAAGCAGGCGAAGGCGAGAAGCCCCTGTCGATTCACGCCGTCGGTTCCTCAGGGCCCTCGGAGCCCTGACCTCGGCTGTCGCGGAACGCATCCATGGCACCTAGGCGGCGGTCCCGAAGGCGGGCAGCTTCGGACCTGAGGTCCGCGACCCGGTCGTACTCGTCGAGGATCTCGGTGCCGAGGAGGGTTTCGAGCAGATCTTCGAGGCTCACCAGACCGCTGATCCCGCCGTAGCCGTCGTTCACGAGGGCCATGTGCTCCCGCCCTTCGATGATCTTGCGCATGGCCTGGTCCACCGGCAACCCCTCGTCGAGGAAGAGGGCCGGACGACGGAAGCGTTCGATCGGGGTCTCCGGGTCGAGGCCGCGGGCCGCTTGGGCCAGGACCTCCCGCTGGAGCACGTATCCCACCACGTGGTCGCGGTCGTCCCCGTGGACCGGGATGCGGGAAAAGCTTCGGCAAGCCTCGTCGTCGAGGAGCTCCCGGACGGTGGCGTCGTTGGGCAGCATCGCGATGACGGTGCGGGGGGTCATCACGTCTTCCACCAGGATCTCGTGGGACCGCAGGACGTTGGAGACGAGGCGGGAATCGTCATCCTTCAGGGTGCCTTCCCGGGCCGCCATCGCCACCATGGTCGACAGCTCGGCGCGGGAGACCCGCTTCGGACCGTGGTGCGGTGTGAAGACGCCGGTGATCAGGCGGGTCAGGTAGAGCACCGGGGTCATGATCCAGACCAGGAAGCCCAGGACCCGGGCGACGGTTCCGGTGAGCCGCGAGGCGTAGACCGCCCCGAGGGTCTTCGGGATGATCTCCGTCAGCACCAGGATCAGGATCGTCAACACCAGCGGAAAGACGAGGCCGACGAACAGCTTCGAGGTGTTCGGGTCGTCCGGGGGCCAGACCTTCGCGGCCTGGATACCGGCCCCGGCGACGCCGGCGGTGTGGGCGACGGTGTTGAGCACCAAGATGGCGCTGATGGCGTCGTCGACCCGTTTGCCTTTGAGGACGAGGAGCTTTTCAGCCCCCTTGTCCCCTTTTTCTTTGCGGGCTTCGAGCTCGACCACCCGCGACGCCAGCAAGGTGGCTTCGAGGATCGAGCAAACGAAAGAGACGACGAGGGCGAAGCCGACGTAGACGAAAAGGAGGGTCAGATCCATGGTGTCCGGGGGGCGGCCGACGGCCGCGGGCAGTGGGTCGGGCGATGCAAGCGCAGTCTACCCCAAAGCCCGGTGCCCCGTATGCCGATACGCCGGAGCGGCCGCGGAGCCGCCCCGTTGGGCCTCAGGGGACGATCCAGGTCCCGGTCTCGCCGTCGAGGGCGGGGACCAGGGTAAAGATGTCCGTGATCAAGGCCCTGGCGCCGCCCCCCTCCACGAACCGGCAGGCCGCGTCGACCTTGGGGCCCATGCTGCCGGCGGGGAAGTGCCCCTCCGCGAGGTACTTCCGTGCCTCCGCCACCGTGACGACGTCGAGGCGCCGCTCCTCGGGGGTCCCGAAGTGGAGGGCCACCTGCTCGACGCCGGTGAGGATGTGCAGCTCCGGGGCGTCGATGTCGGCGGCGAGGACGGCGGAGGCGAGGTCCTTGTCGATCACCGCCTCGACGCCGGTGAACAGTCCCCGTTCGTCGCGGGCCACGGGTATGCCGCCGCCGCCGGTGACGATCACAAGGGCGTCGGCGTCGATCAGGGTCCGCACCAGTTTCTTCTCCACGATACGGGTCGGGACCGGCGACGGCACCACGCGGCGCCAGCCGCGGCCCTTGTCCTCCTTCATGATCCAGCCCCGCTGCTCCCGCAGCCCGTCCACCTCGGCGGCGGAGAACACCGGCCCGACGAACTTCGTCGGATCCGTCAGGGCCGGATCGTCGCCGTCCACCTCCACCAGCGTCAGCAGCACGCAGATCGACTGGTCCATGCCGGAGCGCAGGAACTTGTTGCGCAGGACCCGTTCGATCATGTAGCCCAGGCCCCCCTGCAGATCCGCCACCACGAGGTCGAGGGGCAGGTCCGGGGCCTGACCCCGGGCCATTTCCACGCGGATCATCTGGTTGCCCACCTGGGGACCGTTGCCGTGGGTCAGAACCACCTGATAACCGCGGTTCACCAACTCCATCACGCCGGTGAGGCTGCGGCGGAGGTTGTCGTAGTCCTGGACGACGCTGCCCTCCTCCCCGGGACGGGTGATGGCGTTGCCGCCGAGGGCCACCACGACCCGGCAGGGTGCGGAGCGCGGAGCGCGGAACGAAGACTGTGGACTTTCAGGTGTCGAAGCGGCCATGGGAACCTCCGGTAAGGCGCGGATTCTAGGCTGGAAATCAGGGGGCTGACAAGCGTGTCTTGCTCTGCCATTTCGCTCCGTCGCCCCCGCGCCGGGGCGGCCCCAAAGATTCGGACGCCGGGGGTTCTATGATTAAATAGCCAGAGATTCACGATTGGCTTGGGGAAACCCCCGCGAGCATCCAAGGAAGCAAGTGCAGCGAGTGCGCAGGGAGATTCAGAGTCGATGAGCCGTACGACCCGGGTATTGATCGCCGACGACCACGAAGATTCCAGCATCCCGAGGCTTTTGGAAGCGCAAGAGGATCTGGACGTGGTGGGCCACGTCACCGATGGCCTGCGGCTCGTCTCCGAGACCCTGCACCTCGTTCCCGACGTTCTGATCCTGGATCTTTCCCTCGCCGGCGGCGGGCTCCGCGCCCTGGAACAGCTGGCGGGCGCCCTTCCCCAGACCAAGACCGTGGTCCTGGCGGCGAATGAGGACATCCGCCTCCTCCGCACCGTGTTGGCGACCCGGGCCCTCGGCTATGTCGTCTACCGGGGATCGAAGGCGGAGCTGCTGTCGGTGGTGCGCAAGATCGCCCAGGGCCGCGGCTACGTCGATGTTCCCACCGGCGGCCTGCCGATGGATCCGGCCCTCCTCCAGCAACCGCCCCGGCGCCCCGACCTGCAGGAGAAGCTCGACATGCTGAGCAAGCGGGAGAGCGAGGTGCTGCGGGCGGTGGCCTACGGGTTCACCAACCGCGAGATCGCCGAGCACCTCGGCATCAGCGTCAAGAGCATCGAGACCTACCGTTACCGGGTTTCGGAGAAGCTGGACTTCAACAGCCGTGCGGAGCTGGTTCGCTTCGCCCTCGAAGCCGGGCTGCTCCAGATGGGCGGCCAGGGGCTGCCCGAAGCCGAAGCCTGACGTCAACGCGGGTCCCGCCCCGGTCGACCCCCTCGAACCGCCGCCGATGCATCCGGTCGACGTCTCCATCCGCCGCCCGGTGACGGTGTTCATCGCGGCCGTGGCGGCGCTGGTGTTCGGGGCGGTGGCGTTCCGCGAGCTGGCTACCGACCTGCTTCCGGACATCACCTACCCGTCGGTGACGATCCGGACCGACCTTGAGGGGGCGGCCCCCCTGGAGGTCGAGAACCTGGTCACCCGACCGGTGGAGAACGCCGTCGGCGTCGTCGGCAACCTGGTGCGGATCTCCTCCAGCTCCCGGGCCGACGTCAGTGAGGTGACCCTCGAATTTGGCTGGGGCACCTCCATGGACTTCGCCGCCCTCGACGTGCGGGAGCGGCTCGACGTGCTCCGGCTACCGCCGGACGCCGCGCCGCCGGTGCTGCTGCGGTACGACCCCTCCTTGGATCCCATCCTGCGCCTGGCGGTGGCCGGCGACACCGATCTGGCGAGGCTGCGGCGGGTGGCGGAGGAGCGGATTCAGCGGCCCCTGGAACGGCTCGAAGGCGTGGCCGCGGTGGTGGTGCAGGGCGGTCTGGAAGAAGAGATCCAGGTGGAGGTGGATGAGCGCCAGCTCGCGGCCCTGGGCCTGACCATGGACCGCCTGGTGAGCCGTTTGGCTGCGGAGAACGTCAACGTCACCGGGGGGCGCCTGCGGGACGGCTCCACCGAGCTGATGGTGCGCACCGTCAACGAGCTGCTGCGACCCGCGCAGCTAGAAGACCTGGTGGTGGCGCAGCTCGGCGATGGACGGGCGATGGTCCGGCTGCGGGACGTCGCCTCCGTGCGTCGAGGGTTTCGGGAGCGGGAGATCCTGACCCGCTTGGACGGCGTGGAGAGCGTCGAAGTGGCGATCTTCAAGGCGGGGGGAACGAATACCGTCACCGTGTCCAAGGCCGTCCGGGAGCGGCTCGACGAAGTCACCGAGGGCCTCGCCGCGGTGGATCCGAACCTGCGCCTCGTGGGGATCACCGACCAGGCCCGGTACATCGAGAGCTCCGTGCGGGAGGTCCTCGAAACCGCCGCCCTCGGGGGCGTACTGGCGATCTTCGTCCTCTTCCTTTTCCTGCGTAGCTGGCGGACGACCCTGGTTATCGGCGCGGCGATCCCGATCTCCGTGGTGGCCACCTTCTTCCTGATGTACGTGTTCGACATCTCCCTCAACATCATGTCCCTGGGGGGGCTCACCCTCGGGATCGGGCTCCTGGTGGACAACGCGATCGTGGTGCTGGAGTCGATCCAGCGCCGTCGGGATGGAGGGGCGGACCCCGTGGAGGCGGCGCGGGTGGGGGCGAAGGAGGTCTCCGCCGCCATCTCCGCGTCGACCCTCACCAGCATCTGCGTCTTTCTGCCGATCGTCTTCGTGGAGGGGGTGGCGGCCCAGTTCTTCTCCGACCAGGCCCTCACCGTGACCTTCTCCCTCCTGGTGTCCCTGGTGGTGGCCTTGACGGTGATCCCGATGCTGTCGTCCCGGCGGCTGGGCGCCGGAGGAGGTGAAGCCGATGGGGGCCTCGAAGGTGAAGAGCCCCCCGGGCCGATCCTGCGGGGGACCTCCGCCGCCGTGTCGGCGCTGCTGTGGACCTTCGGCCGGCTTTTGCGGCCGGCGGTGTGGCTGTTGGAGCGCCCCGCCGCGGCGTTCCAGGCGGGCTTCTCCCGCCTGGAACGCGGATACGGCAGGCTCCTGGATCTGGGCCTTCGTCGCCCCCTCTGGGTACTCCTGGCGGCTGCGGCCCTCTTCGCGTCCAGCCTGGCGCTGGTGCCCCACCTCGGCCGGGAGCTGGTGCCGGAGCTGGAGCAGGGGGAGTTCTTCGTCGACCTCGAGCTGCCGCCGGGGACCCACCTCGATCTGACCCAGCGGCGGATGGCGTCCCTCGAGGGGGCTGCCATGGAGCTGCCCGGCGTCAAGTCCGTGTACGCCGTGGTCGGCGGTTCGGGGCAGGAGGGTGGGCAGGCGTCGGAGAACCGGGAGTACCGGGGTCGGCTGACCGTGTCCATGGCGGAGCCCTTCTCCCGCGAGCGGGAGCGGCGGGCGATGGCGCAGGTCCGCCGGCTGGTGGCGGAGGATGGGGACTTCGAGGGCCTGTTCGGCCGGCCGTCCTATTTCAGCTTCAAAACCCCCATCGAGATCGAGCTGCGGGGATTCAACCTCGTGTTGCTCAAGCGACTGTCGGCATCGCTAGTGGAACGCCTCCGCGGCACGCCGGGATTCACCGACGTCGAGTCCTCCGCCGAGGGCGGGACCCCCGAGCTGCAGATCCGTTTCGATCGCCAGCGCCTGGCGGCCTACGGGCTCACGGTCCAGGACGCCGCGGAGGTGGTGCGGAGCAAAGTGCAGGGGGACGTCGCCACCGAAGTGCAGCGCCAGGACCGCACCATCGACATTCGCCTGCGGTCCAGGGAGGCCGACCGCGACAGTGCCGAGGATTTGCGGGATCTGATCGTCCACCAGGTGGGGGGCACCGCCTTGCCCCTGTCGGCGGTGGCTGAGGTGACCGCAGGCGAGGGGCCGGCGGAGATCCGTCGGGTCGACGGGGAGCGGGCGGCCCTCGTCACCGCCAATCTGGAGGGCCTCGACCTTGCGTCGGCGTCGCAGGCCATCGAGGGGGCGATGGCCGATCTCGAGCTTCCCGCCGGCTTCGACTGGCGCCTCGGCGGTCAGAAGCAGGAGATGGAGACCTCCTTCGACTCGATGCGCCTGGCCTTGGCCCTGGCGATTTTCCTCGTCTACCTGGTGATGGCGTCGCAGTTCGAGTCCCTGCTGCACCCCTTTGTCATCCTGTTCAGCGTCCCCCTCTCTTCGATCGGGGTGGTGGCGACCCTGTGGGTCTTCGACGTCCGGCTCAGCGTCGTCGTGCTGATCGGGGTCGTGCTGCTGGCGGGGATCGTGGTCAACAACGCCATCATCCTCGTGGATACCGCGAACCGCCTGCGCCGCACCGAGGGACACACCAAGGTGGAGGCCATCCGTCAGGCAGGGCGCCTGCGCCTGCGGCCGATCCTGATGACCACCGCCACCACCGTCCTCGGCCTCTTACCGATGGCGGTGGGCCTCGGCGAGGGCAGCGAGCTGCGCACGCCGATGGCCACGGCGGTGATCGGCGGCCTTCTGGTCTCGACCCTGTTGACCCTGGTGGTGATCCCGGCTCTCTACCGCCTCCTGGGTCGCTAAAGACCATGGGTCGTCGCCCACAATCCGTACGCCGTTGGGCGGTAGCTACGGGCTAAGTCGTCAGCCGGTGAGGCCGACGAGGCGGGCGCCTTCGGCGACGGCCTTGGGGGCGTCGAGGGTGGAGCCATCGGCGCCGAGGCGTCGCCAGAGGTCCGGAACTTCGTCGAAGGCCATGCCGCCGACGAGGATCTTGACGTCCCGGCCCTGGATACCGCGGATCAGCTCGATGGTCTCGCCGACCCTCTTGATGTGCACCGACAGGGTGGCGGACAGCACCGCCAGGTCGGCGCCGAAGAACTCCACGGCGGCGGCGATGTCCCGGGAGGGGACGTCGGCGCCGAGGCCGATGGAGCGCCAGCCCGCCATCTCGAAGAAGTCCGCCACCACCCACACCGCGAGGCTGTGGATGTTGCCCGCCACCCCGGCGGACACCACCTTCTTGCCGTTGTCCTCCGGCGGGGCAGCCCGATGGGTGAGGACGCTCATCAGCCGCTTGGTGGTGTTGGTCACCAGGTGCTCTTCGGCGATGCTCAGCTGGTCCGAATGCCATAGGCGACCGACCTCCCGCTGCACCGGGATCAGGACGTCGAGGTAGGCTTTCTGGACCCCTAGGCCGGCGTCCACCGCTCCGATTACCATGTCGACCGCGCTGCGGCCGTTGCCCTCCAAAACCGTGCGCAGGTACTCCAGGCCTAGGTTGCCCTCGGGGGTCGAGGGATCCAGGGCAAGGGCGTCCGCATCGGCGGCTTCCTCCGTGAAGATCGCCAGCGCGAGGTCGATGTAGCCGGCCGCGTCTTTACCGGTACCGGCGGGCATCTCCTCCCGCAGGACTTCCTGCAGGCACCGCAGGCCGGCGGTGAGGGCGTCCTCCGGCAGGGAGCGGGTCTGGAAGGCCTGCCGTGCCCACCGGATCCGCTCGACGAAGAGCTTCGGCTCCTCGGCGGCGAGGGCCGCCGCCAGCTCCCGGAGGCGCTGGGCGTGGTGGTCCTTCCAGGTGGTGAAGGCGTCCGGAGCGAACCGATCTTTGATCTCGGGGTGGCGTTCCAGGAGCAGATTGGCAGCGTAGGCGGCGTACCCGGAGGCGCCGCGCTCTAGGAGCTCGACGGTGAAAGACGTGGTCTGGGTCATCTGCGCATTCCTAAGGGCTGAGCACGAACGTGTGGGTCGATGCATGGTACCGCATGGCGGTGACCTTCACTCCGTAGCCAAGGTATTCGCCGGGTAGGTCACAAGGGATGCGGAGGGGGCCGATGGATGCCTCGGCTCCGCGGCTCCTTGCATCCCCGATCCCCGGCGTTTCATGATCCTTCCGTCCCGGAGCCTTCGGAGTAGCCCACCAGCTCCACGTATCCCCGGCCCGAGACCGGATCGTCGCCGGCGGTGCCCGACACGTCCACGGCCCCCTCCCAGTAGCGGAAGGAGATGTCGAGCTCCTGGTCCGCCATGACTGGGGTCACCGTGAGATCGAGGCCGTGGCCGGGGATTCGCAGGCGCCAGCGGGCGGGGTAGACGCCCCCCCGCGGGCTGGACCAGCGTTCGAGGACTTCCAGGTCCACCTCCTCCAGGGTCAGGGGGATGGACCCGCCGTCCACGTCCACCAGCACGCCGCTCGACGCCGGGTCGGCGCTGCCGTCTTCGAGCCGCAGCTCGTAGAACATCAGCTCGCGGCCGTCGTCGAGCTGGACCGAGAACCAGTCCCATCCCTTCTGCCACGGCGCCAGGACGCTGGTGCTCCACTCCCGGTCGAGCCAGGCGGATCCCGTCACCGGAATGTCTTCGCCGTCGATCCGCAGGGTGCCCACCGCCGACAGCCGGGTGTAGGAAAAGTAGTACGACGCGCCGCCTTCGATGGAGCTCTTCTTGGAGAGCCCCCGATCCCCCTGGAGCACCTTCGGCTTGGAGGACCGGAGCTCCAGATCGAGGGCGGTGTCCCCGCCCCGTGCCCGCAGGCGCAGGGGGAAAAGGTCCTCGGTGCCGAGGGATTCGGCGGTCCAATCTTCGAGCCAGACGCGGGTGGGGCTCGCCTGGGCCCCCGCCAGGCCGGCGGCGCCCCGGGCGAAGCGCTCGAAGGAGCGGAACGTCCCGGCGCCGGGGTCCGCCACCGCGAAATGCCCCATGTAGAGCTGCCGCGAGGCCCAGGGGGAGTCCCGCTCCGGCATGGAGGGTGCCAGGGCGCGGCGGAAGACAGTCCACTGGGCGCCGAAGCGGCGACCGTCCTCGGCGTCGAGGTTGGTGGTGAAGTACCACCACTCGGTTTGGTAGTCGGGGTGGGGGCCGTGGTCCTCGGGGAAGAGGAACTCCCTCGGCTCGACGGCCCTGGCGAAGCCCTCCACCGAGGACTGGTCGGCCAGGGCCGCCACCGCCGACAGCCGCGCGCCGGGGGCCCCGTCGCGGCCGCCGGGGCCGCAGGAGGTCAGCAGGAGGGCCATGGCGGCGACGAGGGCGCCGACGGGAATGGGGTGGCAATGGGGGCGCATCATTCCTCCCGCAGCGCCCACGCTGGGCTGGATCGCGACATGCGCCACGAAGGGTAGAGCCCCGCCAGCAGCGCCGCCACCAGCGCCAGGACGACGGCCTGGACCACCAGCCACGGGCTGACCTGCATCGATAGGGTCCAACCGAAGGAGCGCTTGTTGATGACGTGGATCAGGAGCGCCGCCAGGGCGAGGCCTAGGGGGGTAGAGAGGAGGCCCGAGATCAGGCCGAGGAGACCGGTTTGGGCGGTCACCAGGCCCCAGACCTGGGCCGGCGTCAGCCCCGTGGCCCGGAGGACGCCGAGCTCCCGGGCCCGCTCCAGCTGGAGGGCCAGCAGGGCGGAAAGCACGCCGACGAAGGCGACGCCGATGGCGAGGAGACGCAGCACGCCGGTGATGACGAAGGTGCGGTCGAAGATGTCGAGGGATATCCGGCGCAGCTCCCGATTGGGCATCACCGCGACCTCCGAGGGGTCCACGGAGGCACGCAGCTCCGCCACGCGGGCGTCGAAGTCTTCCCCCGGTTCGAGGAAGAGACCGAGGGAGTGGACGCCGTCGTCCCGCCAGTGGCGGTCGTAGAGGGCGCGGTCGATCATCACCAGGCCGCGGTCCGAGGCGTAGTCGTAGAAGACGCCGAGGACCTCGAAACCCTGGCTCCCGGAATCTGCCCCGAGGGTCACCGTGTCGCCGCGGCGCAGGTCGTGGCGGTAGGCGTAGGGTTCGGAAACCATAACGCCGTCTCCGTCGCGGAACCGCCGGTAGAGGTCGTCGGGATCGCCCCGTTCGAGCTGGAAGGCGTCGAACCCGCGGCGATCCAACGAGAGGGCGTGGAGCTGGGTGGGCCCCACGGGGGACGACACCTCGGTGCGCCGGTAGGTGGAAGCGAAGGAGACGCCGGAGGCGGTCTTCATGGCGCCCACGACCTCCGGTTCGAGGGCCGGTGCCGAACCCCGGCTCGACGGCCGCGCGGAGGTGACGTAGACGTCCGCCTGGAGGGTGACGTCCAGCCAGTCCACGAGGGTGGCGCGGAAGCTGTCCACCATCACGCCGACCCCGAGGGTGGTGGCGACGGCGATCACCAGGGCACCGGTGGCGACCCCGGTGCGGCTCAAGGACGCCGCGAGACCCCGGGCCGCCATGGCGCCGAGGACCCCGAAGGCGCGGCCCATCGGCGGCGCCGCCAGCCGGCTGCCCATCATCACCGCCGGCGGTACCCAGCAGGCGAAAGCCAGCACGAATACGAAGACGCCGGTGAAGGCGAGGAGCAGGCTGCGGGACGGCGCCGCCAGCAGGGCCG
>JBCDIS010000021.1:0-62768 GCA_038748685.1 Acidobacteriota bacterium
CCGGGTCCTCGCCGCGCCGTAGCGTCGCCGGGCGCGGCGACCGCCGACGGCGCGGGCCGCGTCGTCGCGGCCGAGGAGGTCGAGGATGGTGATGGGCAGGTCGGACTGGGCGAAGGGCTGTTGGATCCGCTGCCCTTCGGGGCCCCCCGGTGCGGCGATCACCAGGAAACCCCAGGCCTGGGCCATCAGCCGCTCGAGGTCGTCCTGGCCCCGCGCCAGGCCCACCGACTCGTCGGAGGTGAGGAGCACCGCCGTGTCGTCCAGCACCCCCGCCTGCTCCAGGGCGTCCAGGAAGTCCGCCACCCGGTGATCGAGGTACTCCGCCGCCCACGGGAACGTGCCGGGGGCATGCTGAGAGGGGAAGTCCTCCGGGGCGTTGAAGGGGTGGTGGGTGCCCACCGTCAGCAGGGTGAGGAACCACGGGGCGCCGCCGTCGGCGCGGTTCCTTCGCAGCTGCTCCACCATCCCCAAGCTCTGCTCAAAGAACGTGCGGTCGTCCACCCCCCACTGGTTGTGGAGGTGCGGATTCTGGAACCACTCGTCGCCGTGTGCTTCGTCGAAGCCGGCGAGGGGCATGAACTGATCCTTGAGCATGAAGGCGAGGGGCGCCGCCTGCAGGTAGACGGTGCGGTAGCCGAGGTCCTTCAGGGCCCGCGGCAGGCAGGGGAGGGGACGGGCCTCCCGGGCCGCTTCGGACATCGTGGGGGACCCCCCGGCGAGGGACGGCAGCCGGCCGCACAGGAGGGCGTACTCGCCGCGGTTGGTCTGGCGCTGCTGCGCCACGAAGCTGCTGTAGGCGAGGTGGCGGCGGGCGAAGGCGTCCAGCCGCGGCATCAGGTCCGGGAGATCGCCGTGCCCCTGGGCTTCCGCGAGGCTCGCCAAATGGCCGCCGGACACCCCTTCGAGGATCACCAGGAGGACGTTCTCGGCGCCGCCGAGGGAAAACAGCGGCGTGCCGTCGAGGTCCCCGGGGGAATCCGTCGCCGCCGGACCGGCACCGCCCGGGGTGGATGGGGGGACGCCGGACCGGAGTCCGTCCCGCACGGCCCCCTCGAAGACGTTGGCCTGGCGCCAGCGGGCCGAATCGCCGTCGAGGGGCCAGAGGGCGAGGGCGACCCCCGCCGCCGCTGCTCCCCCCGCCAGGGCCATCGCCGTCGCCGGGGTTCTACCCTTCGGTCGCCGCGGCGACTTGCGCTTCCCTCCGCGGAAGGCCAGCCACAGCACGAGGGCCGCTGCCCCCAGGCAGCCCCAGAGCCGGGCCGACCCGAGGAGGGGCAGGACCGAGCCGGCGACGAAGGTGGCGTCCAGCAGGTAGCCGGCCTGGCCCGGTCTGGCCTGGGCCCCGAGGGCCCGCAGGTGCTCGTCGTTGCCCACCGCCAGGACGGCGAAGAACCCCGCCAGCGCCGCGGCTAGCCATCGGCCGCGACGGGCGAGGGGCAGGGTCAGGGTCGCCGCCAGCAGGGTGACGACGAGATCCGAAGCGAATCCGCGGAGGTCCCCGGAGGTGAATCCGAGGGGCCCCACCTGGGCGATCCGCAGCAGCAGGGGGGGCAGGGCCAAGGCCAGCCACCACAGGGTCGGGGCCGGGGGACGGGATGCTTCGGGGCGATTCACCGGCCAAGGCTAGCAGCCCCCACCCGCGCCGCCTACGGGCCCTTGGGGGAGGGTCCCGCCCCCGTCTTCGCCCACCCCGTGTAACAAAGCCGCAGGGGTGAGCGTCGTTTAGGGCAGAACGCCACGACCCGCAAGGAGAATCGACCATGAAACATAAAGTCCTCGCCACCTTCGCCGCCGTCGCCGTGCTCTTGGCCCTGGCGGGCCCCGCCGTCGCCTCCCAACAGCAGTGGATCCACGTCAAGATCCAGGGGGACGACGACGAGCAGGTCATCGTCAACCTGCCCCTGACCATGCTGAAGACCGCCGCCGCCATGATTCCGCCGGAGGCCCACCGCGAAGCCGAGATCGCCTTCGACGACGTCGGCATGGACTGGCAGGAGCTGCAGGACATGTGGCAGTCGATCAAAGACGCCCCCGAGGCCACCTTCGTCACCGTGCAGACCCGCGACGAGCACATTGCGGTGAAGAAGGACGGCGACTTCGTCGTCATCAAGACCACCGAGTCCCAGGACGGTGGGACCCACATCGACGTCCAGATCCCGCTCAGCGTCGTCGACGCGCTGCTCTCCGGAACCGAGGGTTCCCTCGATTTCATGGCCGCCCTGGACGCCCTGGCCGCCTACGGCCCCGGCCAGCTGGTGTCGATCCGCGACGGCAACGAGACCGTCGACGTCTGGATCGACTACGAGAACGAAGCCCGCTGATCGGCCCCGAGACTAGAAGCGCATCGCCACGGAGGACCCTGTCATGACCCCATCACACTCGCACCACCCGGCCCACGGAGCCCAGCCCCCTCGGAGGACCCGGCCCTTTGTTCGTCTGGTGGCCTTCGCCCTCCTCGCCCTGTTCATGCCCATCTTCGTCTTCGGGGCCACCGTCGCCGCGACCGGCACGGTGATGGTGCAGGTCCACGAGCGGGGTCCGGACGGGGTCCACCTCCTGGTGCCGGTGCCGGCGCTGCTCTTCGACGTCGCCGCCTTCGCCGTGCCGAGGATGCTCCCGCAGGACGCCCTCGCCGAGGTCCGCAGGGAGCTCGAACCGATCCGTCCAGCCCTCGATGCGATGGCGCAGGAGCTCTTGGAGTGTCCCCCGGGGGTGCTGGTGGAGGTCCGGGACGGCGCCGAGCGGGTCCATGTGATCAAGGAGCGGCGGACCTACCGGATCGAGGTCCACAGCGACGACGCTGACATCGAGGTCTCGGTGCCGGCCCGCCTGCTGGGCAAGTCCCTCGACATCTTCGGCTGAGCGGCGGCCGTCCTCAGCGACGGACCTTCGGCGCCGGGCCGATCACCACGACGATCTCCCCCTTGACCCCCGGGCGGGATCCGAGCTCCGCCGCCAGCTCGCCGGGGGTCCCCCGCAGCACCTCTTCGTGCAGCTTGGTGAGCTCCCGGCACACCGCCGCCGGGCGCTCCCCGAGGGCGGCCGTGGCGTCCTCCAGGCAAGCACAGATGCGGTGGGGGGACTCGAAGAAGAGAACCGTATGGCCCAGCTCGGCGGCCTCCGTGAGGAAGGTCCGCCGACGGGCCTTCTTGCTCGGGGCGAAGCCGAGGAAGGTGAAGGGATAGGGGGGGAGGGCCGAAGCCACCAGCGCCGCCAGGATCGCCGAGGCGCCGGGCACCGGCTCGACCGCCACCCCCGCCGCCGCCGCCTCGCGGACGAGCAGAAACCCCGGGTCCGAAACCAGGGGCGTGCCCGCGTCGCTGACCACCGCCACCGTCAGCCCCTCCTCCAGGAGGGCCTCCATCAGCTGCGGCAGGCGTCGGCGCTCGTTGTGCTCGTGCATCGACACCAGGCGCTTCTTGATCCCGAGCTGGGACAGGAGGAGGCCCGTGCGGCGGGTGTCCTCGCAGGCCACGACGTCCGCCTCCTCCAGCGTCCGCCTCGCCCGCGGTGAGAGATCTTCCAAGTGGCCGATGGGGGTGGAGACCACCGCCAGCCTGCCGCGTTGTCCGGTGTCCATGAGCGCCTCCGGCGGCGATGCTAGCATCGCCCGATGAGGCGTTCGACGCAGGCCCTCGCCGTGCTCCTCCCCTGGGCCCTGGCCCTGTCCGCGGCGTCGGCCGACGGCCCGCGATCCGGCTCCGCCGCCGCCCGGGGGGAAGCAGAGGACGGGGTCGCTTCGGAGGCGCCGCTGGGGGAGGCGGACCGCATCGTCGCGGTGGTGGACGAAGATCCCATCTTCCTGTCGGACATCGAGCGCGCCGTCGCCCTCGGGGTCGCCGACGACCTGGTGGCGCAGGACTCAGACCCGGCCCGCCTGCGCCGCCGGGTTCTGGGGCGTCTGGTGGAGCAGCGGCTGCGCAGCCACGAGGCGGATCGCTACGACACCTCGGCGGTTCCGAGCGCAGACGTCGACCGGCAGGTGGAGACCATCGCCGAGCGCTTCGGCGGCGACGGGCGCCTCCGCGAGCGGCTCGTGGAGCTGGGGTACGGCCTCGACGATCTCCGGGCGCTCCTTCGTCGCCGGCTGCGGGTCCTCGCCTACATCGAAGAGCGGCTGGCGCCGCGGGTGTTCGTCGAGGAGGAGGACATCCGCGCCTACTACGACACCGAGCTGGCGGTGGAGCTCGAGCTGCGGGGGCTCGATCGCCCGCCCCTCGCGGAGCTGCGGGAGCCAATCCGTGTCCTCCTGCGGGAGCGGGCCCTCGACGCCGAGATCGAGCGCTGGACCGACGAGCTGCGGCTCCGGGCCGACGTCGTCGACCTCCTGGAGCGGGGTCCGCTGGACGGTCCCCTGCCGCCGGTGATCTGGCGTTCGGGGGGCTAGGGCTTGCCTCCCAGTGGATGAATTCCAGGCATATGACGCCGAGCTCTACGAACCGGGTGATGATCCTGGTGGGTTTCCGGGGTAGGGGCGGGGCTTGCCCCCGCCCGTCTCATCAGGAGCGCCGACCTTTCGGATCTGCGGATGGGCCTCGCCTTCGCGTCTTTGCTCCATGGCTGAGCAACCCAATCCATCAGCGTCTCAGCTCCACGGGAGGGGGCAAGCCCCTCCCCTACTTCGGAGACGGTTCGCCGGTCGGTCGGGGGGGCTGTGTTGATACATCCTTGCCGACCGACCGAGGGTCCCGCGTCCTGTTGGCTCAGGGTGCGGGGGCGTAGAGGTCCGTGTAGTGGGCGTAGCTGGAGAGGACCTTGATCAGGTAGCCCCGGGTTTCCCGGAACGTGACCTTGGTGAGGTACTCCTCCCGCTCGTCGCTCTGGCAGTAGGTGCGCCACAGCTCCGCCTGGGGCTCGCCGGCGTTGTAGGCCGCCACGACGTTCTCGGTGGCGCCTTCAAAGCGGGCCGAGAGCTCCTGTAGATAGGCGGCGCCGAGGGCGATGGCCACCTCGGGGCGGTGGATGTCGGCGGGGGCGAGATCCTCGACGCCGATGGTCCCCGCCAGGCGGCGGGCGGTGGGGTAGATGAACTGGGTGAGGCCCCGGGCGGAGGCGGCGGAGAAGGCCTCTGGATCGAAGCGGCTCTCCTCCCGCACGATGCCCGCCAGGAGGTACGGGTCGACCCCTCGCTTCTGGGTCTCCTTGAGGATCAGGTAGCTGTAGCTCAAGGGATGGAGCAGCTGACGGTACGGGCGCGGAAGCAGCTCGTGGGGCACGGCGCCGGGAATGCGCTTGGCAAGCACCTCGGAGACATAGAGGGAGCGTCGGGTCGCGCCGGCCTCCGCCAGCACCAGGGCGCCGGTGAACGCGAGGTCCGGATCGGTCAGCGGAAAGTTCCGCAGGACGGCGGAGGCGCCCTCTTCGAACAGGCCGAGGGCGAGGAGCTTGTCTTCGGGTCTGGCCAGGGGGGCGGTCCACAGCGGCCAGTCGACCGCCGGCCGGACCTCCAGCTGGAGGAAGGGAAGGGCCCGGGGGTTCCCTTCGAGCCGCGTTGCGAGCTTCGTCCGCGCCTGCGTCGCAGCCGGCCGCTCCAGGAGGCGGGAGGCGGCATAGAGCTTCGGGACCTCCGGGCTCTGCGCCCAACGACGGGCCAGCCGCTGCGCGGAATCCCGCAGGGCGGCGGAGCGCAGCCTCTGACCGGCGGCCTGGCCGAAGGGGTGGAAGGGATCGCTGCCGTAGACCCGCAGGTACGCTTCGGCGGCCCCGGCGAGATTGCCTTGGGCTTCGAGGAGGCGGCCCCGCCAGTAGTAGGTCTCCTGGCCGGGTTCGGGGTCCAGCTGGACGGCCTTGGCGAGCCAGGCTCCGGCGCGGTCGGTGCGTCCTTGGACGAGGTCCGAGCTGACCATGAAGAGGAGGGCACGGACCGCGTTGCCCCGGTTGCGGTTCCGCAGCAGGCGGTCCAGGGCTTCGAGGGCCGGCCCCTCCTGGCCCAGCAGGTAGTGCAGGCGCAGGGACGCGATGGTGGCGGCGGACGCCCAGCGGCCCCGGGGTTCGGTGTCGAAGGTGCTCTTGAAGGCTTCGAGGGCCTCACCCCAGGACCCGCGGCCCGCCAGCTCCAGGCAGCGGGCCCGCTGGTAGAGCACCTGGGCACGCCGGGGGGTGTCGGCGGTGGAGCGGGCGAGGGCGCCGAAGGCGTTGGCGGCGGCGCGGTAGCGGCCGAGCCAGAAGAGGCTGCGGGCGAGGGCGTAGCGGCAGTCGAAGATCTGGCGCTCGTCGGCTCCCTCCGACTTGGGCAGCCTCACGAGGGCGTTGGCCAGGTACCGGATCGCCGTTTCGAACTCCCGGTGGTCGTAGTACGAAAGGCCCACCAGAAGGAGGGATTGGGGATCGTCGTGGGTCAGGTCGAGGTCCGGCGCCAGGCGCCGGGCGGCGGCCAGGGCGACGTCGTCGCTGGTGTCCTGGGCCAGGAGCTTCAGCAGACTCGCCATCGCCGCCTCGGTGTCGTCCCCACGCTCCTTGCAGTGGGCCCTGGCGAGGTCCAGCCGTCGCTGTTGGGGCGGACGCAGGCGGAGGCGGTCGAGGCCGCGGAGCAGGCGGCAGTCCCCGCCGTCCCGCAGGCTCCGTTCCAAGAGGTCCACCGCCGGGCTCACCAGGGCGCGGGGGGGACTCGACCCGAGGAGGGTCGCCAGCAGCCCCGCCGCCACCTCCGGATGGTTCTGGCGGGCCTGTTCCACCGCGATGCGGTACCGGCTCCAGGGCTCGAGCTCGGGGCTGCTGGTCATGGCCTCGGCGAACGCCTGGAGGGCCTCTCCGGGGCGTTCGAGATCGAGGAGGAGGTGCCCCCGGAGGTAGTCGAAGCCGAGGGCCTTCGCCCGCGGACCCATCTCCGTCAGTCGGCGCTCCACCACCTCCAGTGCGGCGGCGGGGTCGTTCCCGAGCTGCGTCTCCACGGCCTCCAGACGGGGATCCGCCGGAGGGGTGGCGAGTTGCAGAGCGAGGACGAGACCTGTGGTGGCGACGAGGCTCATGGGGAGGGCGGTGACGAGGGGGAGTCGGGACCGCGGTAGAAGCCTATCCGCTACCCGCGGAGTCTTTCTACCGTCGCCCCTAGCTCAAGCAATTTCGATTCCATGCCCTCGTAGCCGCGATCGAGATGGTAAATGCGGTCCACCACCGTGTTTCCTTTGGCCACCAGGCCGGCCAACACCAAGCTCGCCGACGCCCGCAGGTCGGTGGCCATGACGGTCGTGCCGGTGAGGCTCGCCGGTCCCTGGACCCGGGCGAAGGTGCCCCCGGCCTCGACCCGGATAACGGCCCCCATCCGCACCATCTCGGGGGCGTGCTGGAAGCGATTCTCGAAGACCGTCTCCGAGATCGTCGACCGGCCCTCCGCCTGGGTCATGAGGGCCATGTACTGGGCCTGGAGATCCGTGGGGAACCCCGGATGGGGCTCGGTGACGATGCCGCGGGGCTGCAGGGGGCCGTCGCGTCGTACCCGGATCGAGGTCTCGGTGGTCTCGATTTCGGCCCCCACGTCCGCCAGCTTTTCCAGCAGAGGTGCCAGATCGGCAGGGCGGGTCCCCTCCACGGTGACGTCCCCGCGGGTCATGGCGGCGCCGATGAGGTACGTACCGGCTTCGATGCGGTCGGGGATCACCCCGTGGTCCGCCGCGCCGAGACGGTCCACCCCTTCGATGGTGATGGTCTCTTCGCCGGCGCCGTCGATCCGGGCCCCCATGGCCGTGAGCAGGCGGGCGAGGTCGACGATCTCGGGCTCCCGCGCGCAGTTTTCGAGGACCGTGGTGCCCTGCGCCAGGGTGGCGGCCATCATCAGGTTCTCCGTACCGCCGACGGTGCGCTTGTGGAAGCGGAACCGCGTGCCCACCAGCCGCCGGCAGCGGGCTTCGATGTAGCCCCCCTCGAGGTGGACCTCCGCGCCGAGGGCTTCGAGCCCCGCGAGGTGCTGGTCCACCGGCCGCACGCCGATGGCGCAGCCACCCGGCAGGGAGACCCGGGCGTGGCCACGGCGGGCGAGGAGGGGCCCCAGCGCCAGGACGCTGGCCCGCATGGTCTTCACCAGGTCGTAGGGGGCCTCGTCGGGCCGCCCGTTGCGCTGCGGCCGGAGGACCTGGGCGCCGTCGTCGAGGGTATGCCGCTCCAGGCCGAGGTGCTCCAGCAGGAGGCCCATCGTGCGGATGTCCCGGACCCCGGGGAGATGGCGCAGGGTCACGGCCTCGTCCGTCAGCAGCGTGGCGGCGAGGATCGGTAGGGCGGCGTTCTTGGCGCCGCTGGCCCGCAGGCGGCCTTCGAGGCGGCAGGGTCCGTGGATGCTGAGCTTGTCCATCGTAGGGCTCCAGGGTTGTGGGGTTCTTACCACACTCCCGCCCCCCTCCGGCCGCCGTTGGGGGGTCGGGCGGGGCCCGGGTCCCGGGCTCGGTACGGACCGCGGGCGACGGACGGCGGGGCGGCGGGCTTGGCGCTTGGGGACCGGTACGGAGGCGGTGGACGGGGGGACGTTCTTGGAGACTTGCATGGTCCGAGCCTAGGGGGCGCGGATGGCGACATCGTGTCGAAGTCGAGGCGATGTCCCAATCCATCGGGGCGAAGGGGGGCGGTCCATTGACGGCGGCACGGGGCGGGGTTACGCTGCCGTCGAGGAGTCCAAAGACCATGTTCAAGCGATTGTTCAAGCGCCAGCCGCGACCCACCTACAACTTCGAAGTCCTTCCCCAGGGTCAGGTTTTAGAGATCGACGATCGATCGACCCTGCTCGACGCGGCCCTGGATGCGGGGCTACCGTTTCCCTACGGCTGCCAGGCCGGCGAGTGCGGGGCCTGCGTGTGCCGGCTGGTGACGGGCCAGCTGAAGTTCGAGATGGACACCTCCCACCTCATCTCCCCGGGTCAAAAGCAGGCAGGCTACGTGCTCGCCTGCCAGTCCAAGGCCGAGTCGGACGTGGTCGTGGAAATTCCCGACCTGCCGGCCCATTCGGTGGTCCAGACCGCCGGGAAGGTGGCGGCGGTGCGGGAGCTGACCCACGACATCCTCGAAATGACCGTGGCCCTCGACTCCCCCATGGCCTACACCGCAGGTCAGTATGCGGAGATCGTCGTCCCCGGCCACGTCGAGGAGGGGCGGAACTACTCCTTCGGCTCGGCCCCAGGGGACGGTCCGGTGGACTCCCTGGTCTTCCACGTGCGCCACGTCCCCGGTGGCGCCTTTACCGGCTGGCTCCACGACGCCGATCGCACCGGGGCGGCGCTCTCCCTAACCGGTCCCCACGGCCAGTTCGCCCTGCGTTCGGGGGACGACCCGATCCTCTGCGTGGCCGGCGGCAGCGGCATGGCGCCGATCCAGGCGGTACTGGAGCAGGCCGCCGCCGACGGCGTTCAGCGGGACGTGGTGTTCTTCTTCGGCGCCCGGGCACAGCGGGACCTCTACAGCCTGGACGTCATGGAGCGGATCGCCGCCGATTGGCCCGCCCGCTTCCACTTCGAGCCGGTCCTCTCGGAGGAGCCGGAGGGCAGCGACTGGTCAGGCGCCCGCGGCCTTGTCACAGATCGTCTGGCGTCCCTCGGTGACGACCTGCCCCGTCACCAGGCCTATCTCTGCGGCCCACCCGGCATGATCGACGCCGCCCTCGAGATCCTCGAAGGTGCGGGGCTCGGCGCCGACCGGATTTTCTACGACAAGTTCACCGACCGCCGCCACGTGCCCCCGAGCTGACGGCCGGCGGCGGGTGAGTCGTCGGTGGGGTGGGTGAATCGGTCCGCCGACCGCACCGTATCGAGGTGGCGTCGTTCAGGTTCCGTAACAGCCGAAGGTGCGGCTGGACGTGCCTGGTAGCATGTAGAGGCGGTAGAGGTAACCGTCCCCATTTGTGAAGGAGCCAACTATCACCTATCGAGCCAGCGTTCGTGATCTCCAAGCACGCCTCAAAGCCCAGGGCTTTGGATGGGGATTCGTGCGCGATCATGTGCTCCCTGATTGGTGGACCGACGAACTGGCGGACGTCGCGGCCAATCGAGCTTTAGCCGAAGGCTACATCGCCAAACAGCTCGGTTTCAGGCTGCGGGAATTGCGGGACGCCGGAACCGATCTCACGTTTCCGGCGATGGCCGACGTTCGTTTCAAGCGCTACAAGAACCAGGTAGACGACCGGGTCAAAGTATCGGCGTTGCTCGCCCAGCGGGTTGCGAGAGTGGTCGCAGGACATTTGAAGAGCCGGATTCCGGAGTTTCTCCCCGCCGGCGCAGGAGAGATCCGAAAAAATGTTCTGCAAAAGAGTAAGGCCGTCGACTTGGGGTCGCTTCTCGGCGAGTGTTGGCGTCGCGGCATCATTGTCCTGCACCTGGCCGAGGCCCCGAAGCGTGCCAAGCGGTTCGACGGCATGGCCTGCTTCGTCGAGGGCCGGCCGGTGATCGTCCTCGCTTCCAACCGGGATAGCCCGCCGTGGCTGGCGTTCCACCTGGCTCACGAGCTGGGACACATCATGCTGGGGCACGTCGGACCTGAACAGCCCTACCTCGTCGACGACAAGCTCGACAATGCTACGGGGTCCAACGCGCAGGAGAGGGAAGCGGATCGCTTCGCCTGTGAGGTCTTGACCGGGTTCGAGTCCAAGAGAATCGGGAACTTGAAGCAGAATGGGCCGCGACTCGCGACCACCGCCGCCATGAGCGGCCCCCGCGAAGGCATCGACCCTGGGGTGTTCGCGCTCATTTACGCCAAGTCCAACGACCGCTGGGGCGTCGCCCAGAAGGCACTCTCCTTTCTGAGCCTTGACCGTGGCGGTCGAGCCCAGGTGAACCAGGTCCTGTCAGCGAAACTGGATCTCGAGGATCTCTCGGAGAGCGACGAGCGCCTTCTGAGCGTACTGGCACTAACGCCGACGTGAGTCGCCTCTTCTTCGACACGGACCTTTTCGTTCTGCTGGCAGGGGGTGGCCTGCTCGAAAGCCTGGTTCGTTCCGTGGGTTTCTCGATGGAGGCGACCAGGCGGTTGCAGCCGCTACCTCATATGCTGCGAGGCTCCAGGTTCAAGAAGAAGTATCCCCGCGGCCTGCGGGAGCGCGCCGCGGCGTGCTGCGACCTGGTCCGTCCGATCGAGGACGCGCCCGATGTCGGTGTCGAGGAGATGCTGATGGACACCACGGATCTCGACCCCGGCGAGCTGCAGCTCTTCGCCGCGGCCGCGAGGATCGAAGGCAGCGTCGTTGCCACCGGGGACAAACGGGCCTGCCGTGCCCTCGCCGGTGCCGACCTTGGACACCGAAGGGGGCTGCTGGGCGGCAAGATTCTTTGCTTGGAGAGCGCGCTGATGGCCTTGCTCGGGGAGACGAGCTTCGAGGCATTGACGCGGGACCTGTCCCCCCTTCGCGAGTTCAACCGGACCCTCCGAGTTCTTTTGCCGCAGAGCGAGCGGACGTCGGAACAGAGCTTCCGAGAAGGCCTACAGTCCTATGAAAGAGACGTCCGCGAAATCTTGGCAGAGCTGTGCTGGTCGCCTGAGCGGTAACGGGGGTTCATGGCGGCCCTTGGCATAGCTAGGTAGAGTCGAGCGGGGCGCTGGGGGCTGTGCTATCGTCGCGGAATTCCCTTTTCTTTTCGGATCTTTTCTCATGCGTGACCCTTCCAGTCTCCAGGGCGACGAGTCGGCTTCGGGTGCGGAGGGCGCCGCCCCCGAGGGCACCGCCGCGGCCGAGGACCCCGGGGGAACCTCCTCCGAAGCGGACGTCCCGGAACAGGAAGAGGAGACCCTGAGCGGCAGCCTGCTGCCGGGGGTCCTGGCCACCGAAGGGCCGGCGCTGTTCGACGACGGCGACCTCGTGGCGAATCGCTACAGGATCGTGCGCTTCATCGCCCGCGGGGGTATGGGGGAGGTTTACGAAGCGGAGGACACGGAGCTCGGGCTGTCGGTGGCCCTCAAGGCGGTGCGTCCCGAGGTGGCGGTCCACGGCCAGACCCTCGATCGGTTCCGCCGTGAGATCAGCCTGGCGCGCAAGGTCACCGACCCCAACGTGTGCCGCATCTACGACGCCGGCACCCACGACGACGGGTTGCGTGGGGTAGATATTCGGTTTCTCACCATGGAGCTGCTCCAGGGGGAGACCCTGTCCAGCATGCTCAGGCGGCGGGGCTCCCTGCCGGAGGACGAGGCCGTTCCCCTGGTGCGGCAGATCGCCTCCGGGCTGGAGGCGGCCCACGCCGCCGGCGTCGTTCACCGCGACTTCAAATGCTCGAACGTGATCCTGGTGAAGTCGCCGGGCGGTACCCGGGCGGTGGTCACCGATTTCGGCCTGTCCCAGCCGTTCGACGCGGACGGCGGCACGGGGGCGGAACGCCTCACCGGCACCGGTCAGCTCATGGGCACCCTGGCCTACCTTGCGCCGGAGCAGCTCGAAGGCAAGCCCTGCTCGCCGGCCACCGACCTTTACTCCCTCGGCGTCGTCTTCTACCAGATGGTGACGGGGGCCCTCCCCTTCGAGGCCCGAACCCCGCTGATGACGGCTCTGAAGCGGCTGAACGAGGCGCCGACGGATCCGCGGCTCCACAAGCCGGACCTGGACCCGGTCTGCGAGGCGGTGCTGCTGCGGTGCCTGCGCCGCGATCCGAAGGAGCGGTTCGCCAGCGCCGCCGAGATGCGGGCGGCCCTGCGGCCGGACGAAGGCACCGTGGACGTGCCCCTGGCGCCGAAGTCAGATCGCCGGCCCCTGTGGATCGCCGCCGCCCTGCTGGTGGCCCTGGCGGTATTCATCGCCGGCTGGCTGGCCTCCGGCGGCGGCGAGCCGGAGCCGCGGCGGGTGGCGGTGCGGGTCCAGGTGGAGGGGATGGGGCCGGGGGACGAGGCCTTCTTCCGCTCGGGCCTGGAGGCGGCGGTGGTCCGCGGCCTGATCGCCTTCGAGGGGCTCGCCGTCGTCGATCCGAGTCGTCTAGAGGGCCGTGATCTGCCCGCCGATCGGCTGGTGCTCCAATCCGCCGCCGACGAGATCGTGACCCTCGACGCGGCGCGGGGGGACGGGGAGTGGCGGGTGACGCTGCGCCGGGTGGACGACGGGGGGGTGATCCTCTGGGCCGAGGAGTTGCGGGCCCCCGCCGACGACGAGAAGCTGCTCGCCAGCGCCGTGGCGACCCATCTGCGCCGGGGCTATCCGGACCGGCCGCCCCGGCCGGGGTTCGGTGTCGAGGAGATCTCCCACGCCGACTACCGGGAGTTCCTCCGCCTACGTCACACGCTGGACAGCCCCCCCGACGGCGTCGACTGGCTCGACGTGTTGGCCCGGATCGAAGGGCTCCGCTCGCGGTCCCCGCGCTTCCCCGAGACCTACCTGCTAGAGGCGAGGCTCAGCCGCTATCTCTTCAACCAAACCCGCGACGCCGAGGACCTCGAACACGCCTTCGAGATGACCCGGCAGGCCCGCGAGCTGGCGCCGTCCGACCCCCGGCCGCTGCAGACGGAGATCGACATCGCCCTCAAGACCGAGCGCTTCGACGAGGCCCGCCGCGCCCTCGAAGCGCTGCGTCAGCGGACCCCCGGGGACCTGTCGGTCCTGGTGAGCGAGGCCCGGCTGATGCAGGCCCAGGGCAACCTCGAGACCGCCGCTGACACGATGCAGCGGGTGGTGGCCCTCAGGCCGGCCCGCGAGCATCGGTTCCTGCTGGCGGACATGGAGCTCGGGCGGGGTCGGGTCGAGGAGTCCCGGGAGCTCCTGGAACCCCTCGTCGAAGACTTCGAGGGCGACTACTTCGCCCGGCAGAAGCTGGCACGCCTGGAGCTCTACTGGGGAGATCCGAAGCGGGCGGAGATGCTCTTCGCCGAGTTGATGGAGCGCAATCCCGAGCTCGTCACCCTCAACAACCTGGGGGTCGCGCGGCTGTTCCTGGGGGACTATGGCGGGGCGGCGGCGGCCTTCGAGCAGATCCTGGATCGGGCGGCGGGGCACCCCGTACCGCTGCTCAACCACGCCGACGCCCTCGCCCTCGGTGGGGACCCGGAGGGGGCGGGGGAGGCCTACGGGCGGGTGCTCGACCTGGTGGGGCGGGAGGGGGGCTCCTTCGGCCACGAGTACTGGGCCCTCTCGGCCCAGGCCCTCGCCCACCTGGGGCGTCACGACGACGCGGTGGTGGCCATCGAGAAAGCGCTGTTGCTGCGGGCGGAGGACCCACAGGTGCGTTACCTGGCGTCGTTGGTCCACGCCCTCGTCGGCAACGCCGAGCTGGCGCGGCTCCACGGCGAGCAGGCGAAGTCCCTGGGGCTCGCCCCCCGGTGGTTCTCCCTCCCCTGGTTCGAGACGGCCGGGCTGGGGGATCTCGCCGAGCGCGGCTGACGTCGACGTCGAGACCGCCCAAGGCCTGCTGCCCTCAGGGCTTGTCGTCGGTGAGCACGAAGGGGTCGATGTCGTGCTGGCGGCCCTCACCGTCGACCACGACCACGGTGTACTTGAACACCCGGCTGCCCTCCTTGGGCTTCTGCCCGCACCATTGCCGGCCCTCGGTTCCACGCACCGGACCCAGGACATCGAACGGGCCGCTGGGGTCACCGAAGTCGAAGCGGATGTCGTGGATACGGGCCTTTTCGTCCGAGGCTAGCAGGGTCCAGAGGATCGAATCCCCCCGGGTCCACACGATGCGCACGCTCTCGGGGAACGCCCCGGCGGGGTTCGTTTGAAATTCCGGATTGCAGACGACGGCGACCTGGACCTCGGCGGATTCTTTTCCCATGGCACCCTCCTTCGGGATCGGCTTAGGGGCCCCGTGACGCCGGGGCCCCGGTTCGATGCAGAACGCTCCATCTTCCGCCGTCTCGGCGGCGCACCCACCCTTTGGATCAAGCCTACGGCCGGGTTTCCAGCGGGTCAACTGCGCCGGCTCCGCCGCCGCCGGGGAGTCCGTGGTCGCGGAAGTAGCGGCGGGCCGCGGGCATCACCTTCTTGGCCAGCACCAGGGTGGCGATCATGTTGGGGATGGCCATCAGGGCGTAGGCGGTGTCGATGAGGTCGATCACCATCGACACGCTCCACACCGCGCCGAGGTAGAGGGTCCCGAGGTAGAACGCCGAGTAGGTGGCCGCGTGTTTCGAGCCGAAGAGGTAGACGAAGCATTTGCGGCCGTAATACGAGTATCCGATCATCGTGCTGAAGCCGAACAGCAGGGCCGCCGCCACCAGCAGGAGCCGGCCCGGGCCCCCGAGGACCGATTCGAAGGCGCGCACGGTCAGGGTCACGCCCTCGACGCCGCCGGCGTCCCGCCACAGGCCGGTGGAGAGGATCACGAAGGCGGTCAGGGAGCACACCACGATCGTGTCGATGAACGGCCCGATCATGGCCACGAGGCCCTCCCGCACCGGCTCTTGGGTGCGGGCGGCGCCGTGGGCCATGGGGGCGGTTCCGAGCCCCGCCTCGTTCGAGAAGACGGCCCGTTTGACCCCCACCAACACGACCTCACGCCAGGCGATGCCGGCGGCGCCGCCGGCGGCGGCGGTGCCGGTGAAGGCGTCGTGGAAGATCTGGCCGAGGATCCCCGGCAGCGCCTCCAGCTGGGTGACCACGATCAGGCCGGCGCCGCAGAAGTACACCAGGCACATGGCGGGCACCAGTCGCCCCGCCACCTGCCCCACCCGTTCGACGCCCCCCAGCATCACCAGGGCCACCAGCACCGTACAGGCCAGGCCCGTGGCGGCCGGCGGCACGGCGTAGGTCGCCTCCAGGATGCCGGCCACCTGATTGCTCTGGAAAATCGCCAGGCAGCCGATCAGTCCGCAGGCCGAGAAGAGGATCGCCAGGGGCCTCCAGCGGGGACCGAGGCCCACCTCGATGGTGTACATCGGCCCCCCCTGCACCTCTCCGCGGTCGTCCTGCCCGCGGTGGAGCACCGCCAGGGTGCAGGTGAAGAATTTCGTCGCCATGCCGAGGAAGGCCGCCAGCCACATCCAGAAGACCGCCCCCGGCCCCCCCTGGGTGATGGCGATGGCGACGCCGCCGATGTTGCCCAGGCCGACGGTGGACGCCAAGGCCGTCGACAGCGCCTGGAAATGGCTGAGCTGGCCGGGGTCGTCGTCCCGGTCGTACTGGCCCCGCAGGACCCGCAGGGCGTGGCCGGCCCCCAGCAGGGGCAGGAGGCGGGACAGGGTGGTCAGGTAGAGCCCGCCGCCGAGGAGGAGGATCACCAGGGGCGGCCCCCAGGCGAGGTCGACGGCGATGGAGAGGAGTCGTTCGACGGCGTCCATAGGGGCCTCAGGGGGTGGGGTAGCCGATCAGGTAGGTGGTGGTGGCGGGGAGGCCCCGGACCCGGTCCCGGCCGACCTCGAATCGGTAGCCGGGGACGTCGACGGAGTCCGCCAGCCGCCGCAGCTCGCCCGTGGAGTAGGTCCGCCAGCACGACACCACGCCGTCCCAGAAAACCAGCAGGGGCACCAGCGGCAGGCCGTAGGTGAAGGCGAGGCGCCGCCACTGGAAAGGGCGCAGGAAAGGCGTCCCGAGCCAGACCAGCCACGGCATGACGAGCATGGCGCCGAAGGTCGCCGGGTGACGTTCGGAGACTTCGAAGATGGCGATCCCGCGGCGGGCCCGGGCGGCGTCCCTCAGGATGCCGGCGGCCTGCTCCGGGGGGAAATGGTGAAACGCGGAAAAGAGGGTCCGCACGCCGTCGAGGTCCGCCGGCACGTCGGTGGCGTCGACGCTCTCGGTCACGTAAGACACCCGGTCCGGCTCGTCCCCGGCCCTGGCGCGGAAGGCTTCGAGGTTGGGGTATTTGTCGGTCAGGACCACCGTCACCGGTCGGCCGAGATCCTCCTCGAGGCCGCGGCGGACCGCCGGTAGCCCTCCGCCGCTACCGGAGCACAGGTCGACGATACGGCGCTCCCCGGTCCGCTCCAGCAGCTCCCCCAGCCGCGCGGCCACCCGCGAGCGATGGACGGAGGCGTCGAAGAGGGCGTGGAGGAAGTCGGTCAGGTAGCCGCGGAGCCATTGGGGGAGCCAGGGCAGGTCCTCCACCTCCACCCCCCGTGGGCGCCGGAGGGGCTTCGCTGCGGAAGCCGGGGGCCGAGGGCCGCTGGGGCGGCTCAAGGTGCCCCGTCGCCGTCGAGGAGGAAGCGGCCGCTCATCGACGCCTCGGACCGCTCTTCGCCGATGGCGCTCTCGAGCTCCAGCTCGAGGATGCCGCCGTATTGGTACCGTTCGTCGAGGAGGACCTGCGCCTCGTGGGTGGCTTCCTTGCCCGCCAGGAGGTTGAACGACCAGGCCCCCTCGTCTTCCCCGCGGCATGCCTGGGCCGCGGCGGTGAAGGCGCGGAAGGAGGGAGCCAGGAGGGCGTCCACCTCGGAGTCGGGGGCGCCGCCGAGGTCCTCGCCGGCCCGCTTCACGGCCCGCTGGAGACGGCGGCAGCGGTCGGGGTCGAACCCGTCGAAATCGATCTCGTCAAGGGCCAGGGCCACCGGCCCCATGCGGTCCCCGTAGGTTTCGATCCAGGCTTTCATATCGCCCTCGCTAGCGCCCGCCGGCGGCCGGGTCTCCCTTTCGGCGATGGGCGTTGAGGGCGGTGCGGGGGCCGGCGCGGCCGGTGCCTCGAAAAGTCCTTTCTGTCGCCGGGCCGGGGTGCGGGCGGACTCGCCGGCATCGTCCTCGCGGGACGTGGCCCCTTCGGAGCCGGCGGGTTCCACCGCCGCGGCATCTGTGGGCTCGCCGCCGGGGGACTCGCCGGCGGTGTCGGATCGGCCGAAGAGCCACCACCCCGCCCCGAGGCCGAGGATCAGCGCCACGGCTACGCCGCCGGCGATGAACGGCCAGACCCGGCGGCGACGCTGGCTGGCGGCGAACGCCACTCCGCCGGGGGAGGTCGGCGCCGCGGAGGTCGGTCCCGGTAGGGGGTCCGGGGGGATGAAAATCTCCGATTGGAGGGGGCCTGCGTCGTCGGTCCCGAGGGATTGGAGACTCTCCAACGAGAGGGATTCCGGGCCGGCGGGCTTCTCGGCGGCGGGCGCTGCGGGTCGGTTCGGGGCCTGGGGGCCAGGTACGGCGGTTTGAGGGGAGGCGGTCCGAGGGGCGGCGGTTCTAAAGGCGGCGGGCGCGGGGGTGGCCGGAGGACGGGGGGCCGAAGTCGGCGCCGGCGGCGCCGGGGGCGGCACGGGGACCGGCGGCGGGGTGTCGGCATCCGGCGCGAAGGGGACCACCGGCGGGCCCGGGTCCAGGCGGAGGTCCATGGGGACCACGGGGGGGCCGGATTCCAGGACGATTCGGGTCTGGGGCGCCGCCGCGTCGGGGGTCCCCACCGCGGCGGAAGGCTCCTCCAGGAGGGCCTCTTCGAGGTCGTCCCCGTCGTCTTCCTGGATGCCCTCCGGCGGGCGGAAGCCGACGGGCTCGAAGGCGAGGTTCCCGAGGTCCACCTTCTCGATCTCCCCCGTCAGGGTTTCGTGGCGTCCGCCGAACCATCCCAGGGCGATCAAGGCGAGGCCGAATAGGGAGTAGGCGAAGTGTCCGGTCGCCACCAGCGTCACGAAGAGGGCGAGGCCCAGGATCCCGAGCACGAGGCCGAGGACCGAGAGGCCCCCCGTGGAGAACTTCGGCGGCGCCCCGGTTCGCTGCGGCTCCAGGGTCGCGAGGCTACGGGCCTTCAGGTAGACCGGCAGACCGGCGGGGAGGAACAGCATCACCAGGGTGAACCAGAGCCTCGGCGGCATACCCCGCGGACCGAGGCCCACGTGGTGCTCGTCGCGCACCTTGGAGGCGTCGAACAGCACCCAAATGGCCGTGTTGACGACCGCGATCAAGAGCAGGGTTTGCCAGAGGGTCATCCTGGGGGATCCGGGCTAGACGTGTGGGTCAGGGGATTCTAGTACACACCCGCGGAGCGGCTCCGGACCTCAGAACTGCCAGATCCGCGGGATCACCAGCAGGCTCAGCACCAGGCAGAGCAGATTCAGGGGCAGCCCGACCCGGGTGAAATCCGTGAAGCGGTACCCGGCGACGCCGTAGACATAGGTGTTGGTCTGGTAGCCGATGGGGGTCGAGAAGCTGGCGGAGGAGGCGAGGCAGGTGGCGATGACGAATGCCCGCGGGTCCACCCCTAGGGTCTCGCCCAGGGACAGCGCCACCGGGGTCATGAGCACCACGGTGGCGTTGTTGGACAGCGTCTCGGTCATCAGCATGGTGGCGAAGTAGAGGGCCGCCAGCACCACGTAGGGGCGGGACTCGGCGGCGATGAAGTCGAAGTCGGCGACGGCGGTGAGCCCCCGCGCCATCAGGGCGTCGGCGCCGGTGGACTGCATCGCCAAGCCGAGACCCAACATGCCGAAAATCAGCATCAGGATCGACCACTCGATGCTGGCGTAGCCCTCCTTCGGGGTCAGGCAGCCGGTGGCGAGGATCACCGCAACCCCCGCGATGGCGGCGGCGGAGATCGGCATCAGGTTGAGGGACGCCGCCAGGATCACCAGGGCGGTGGTGCCGACGACGATCGGGGTCTTTTTTCGCAGGCTCCGGGACGGGATCCGCTGCTTGTCCAGCAGCAGCACGTCGTCGCTGGCCCGCAGCTGCTCGATGGCGCGGTCGGTCCCCATCATCAGCAGCAGGTCGCCGGATTCCAGGGGTACCGTGTCGAGCTTGTCCCGCAGGTTCACACCCCGCCGGTGGAGGGCGATCAGGATGACCCGGAAGCGCTGTCGGAAGTTGATCTCGCGGACCGTCTGGCCGACGATGGTGGACTTGGGGCCGATCACCCCTTCGACGATCGAGCCTTCGTGGGCGGTGATCGCCTCGAGGCCGACGCCGCTGGTGCTGAGCAGCGCCAGTCCCTCGATGCTGCGGGCGTAGGCGACGCCGGAGGCGCGGCAGCCGAGGACCAGGCGGTCCCCCTCCCGCAGCTGGGTGGCCTTGGGGTCCACACGGATCGCCACGTTGTCCCGGATCAGCTCCAGCAGGCGGATCCCCCCCCGCGACAGGCCCGACTGGCTCGCCGTCCTGCCCGCCAGCTCGGAGTCCTTCTGCACGAAGGCTTCGACGATGAACTCCTTGCGTTCCTCCTCCGACAGCATCGAGGTGAGGGTCTCGCGGTCGGGGAGCAGGCGCTGGGCGAAGACCATCAGGTAGAGGCACCCCATCAGCAGGAGGGGCACACCGACCCAGGCGATCTCGAACATGCCCAGGGGCTCGGCTCCGGAGGCGGAGAGCACGCTGCTCGCCAGGATGTTGGTGCTGGTCCCCACGAGGGTGCAGCAGCCCCCCATGATCGAGGCGAAGGAGAGGGGGATCAGCAGCTTCGAAGCGGGCACCTTGAGGGTGCGGGACAGGGTCAGCACCGCCGGCAGGAAGACCATCACCACCGGCGTGTTGTTGATGAAGGCCGACACCACCGCCACCGTCAACATGAGCACCAGCAGAAAGCGCCGGTAGCCGAGGCCCGCCAAGCGCCCGAGGGCCGACGCCAACGTTTCGATGGCGCCGCATTTCTCCAGAGCGCCGGAGAGGATGAACATCGCGGCGATGGTCACCGGCGCCTCGCTGGCGAAGACCTGGAGCAGCTCCTGGATCCCGGGAAGGGAGTTGCCCTCGATCGGCAGCGATCCTCCGATCACCACCGCGGCGAACGCGAGGATGGCGGTTTGGTCGGTGGGGATGCGTTCGAGCAGGAAGCTCGCGACGGCGAAGCAGAGCAACACCAGGACGAAGAGGATTTCCCAGGTCATCGTCCGGCGCTCCAGGTGGGGCGGGGGAGCCGGCCCATGGGGTCTGCCGCGCTCTCGGAGCACCGCATTCGGCCGCGTCGACCGCCGGTATTCTCATCGCGGCCGGGGCCCCGAACGACTTGGATCCACCTCCATCTCACCGCGACATCTCCTCCTGAGTCAGGGGAGGAGACTACTACAAGCGCGGCCCCCGTCCCCGCCCCCTGCGCCTCCTCGGGTTCCAACCCGGTGGAGCCGCTCCGAACGAACCTTCAAGGGGTCTTCACAACCGGTTCACGGGTTGCCCGTAGGTTTGCCACGTTCCACGGCGTACTCCCCGGCCTTCGGACCGAGGTTCACATAGCCGGCGTTCCGCAAACGCCGGCCAGGGCGGACCCTCTCGCAGGGGTCCGCCCTTTGCAGTTTCGGCGGGTTCGAAGACACCAAGCCGGGGAATCTTCACGGTCGGCTCATGCCCGCTTCACGGGACCCCCCCAAGATCCACCCGTCTCACGAAGAAACTCCGGGTATTCGCTGTCGCCCTGGCTGAAGCCGGGCCTTATTTTTTTGGACGCCTGACCCTCGGCGCTGCCTCAGCGCCGGCCGAAAATGCGCTGCCTCAGCGCCGGGCGGATAGGCGCCGCAGGAAGACGATCAGCCGTCGCCACGTACGCAGCAGCCAGCGGTGGGTCGTCTTGCGGAGCCGCAGAAGGCGCTTCCACCCCCGTGGCCAGCGTGAGAAAAGTCGCCTCAGAACCCGGTGGGCGGTACGGCTGACGAGGGAGAGCAGCGCGGCCCCCAACAGGAGGGTCAGGACCCCCTGGATTCCCGGCAGCACCAAGCCAACCACCCCGATGAGGATGAGCAGCCAGCCGGCGATCAACACGATCACCCGGAGTGCGGGCGGTAGGGGTTCGGGCTGTTGGGAATCGTCCCGGCGCGGGGAGGGTGGCGGTGGGGCGGGCATGGCGGCAGCTCCACCCCGAGTCTACGCCACCTTCGGGGTGGCCCCGCCAGGTGTGGGGAGGGGGCGTCGGAGGCTAGGGCCGCCAAGCTCCGGTGTCGCCGCTTTCGAAACCATCGCTGAAGATGTGAATCGACAGGTCGTCCGAGCAAGGCTCGTTCGAGGCGCGGATGAGGTCCCAGTGATCTTCGACCACGACGACCTTGTAACCGACAGAGACGTCCTCGCCGTGAAATTGGGGAAAGCGGCCGTTCTGGCCGGGGCCATTCGGAATGCAGGTGTGCACGTCGTCCAGGGAGATCGGTCCCCAGGTGGCGGTGCCAGTGTTGCTGGTGCCGTAGTACTCACAGTCGCGGCTGCGGAAGGCGTCACAGGTTTCGGGATTCTCCCTGGGATCCGGCGGCGCGCACGGGTCGTTGGCGGTTTGCAGACCGATGCTTCGAATGCGATCTGCATAGGCGATCAGCGGAGGGTAGTCGGCGATGGCGCAGACCCGGGGCATCAGGTGGGCCAAGGCGGCAAAAGCGAGGGTCGGGCCCAGGGCCACGCCCATGTAGCTGGAGCCGGGCTTTGCCGGCGGGCCGTCGACAAAGGTCATGGGGTCCCGCGTGGTGCGTCGACCTCCGGTGGTGCGGCACTCGCCAAGGGCTCCGTCGAAGCACTGGGCGGAGAGCATCTCGGCCCAAAACCGGGTCACGTCGTAGCGCCCCATGACGTCGGGAGCATCTCCCCAAACCGGACCGTTCGGTCCGTCGTTGATCTGCTCCAGCTCCTGGGGGGCGTAGGTGTCGGGCCGACCGACCTGGCTTGCGCTGATGGTCGCCAAGGCGGCACCCGGACCAGGATCCCGCAGCATGGCGGCGTAGAAAACGGCGGGGGGAAACTTCCCCAGATGCTGCCCGGCCCCCGAGCCCCAGCCGCGCCTCTGGATACCGTGGTCGAAGACGGCGTCGTAGAGGTCTTTGCCGTAGGTCAGCATGGCAGCGAGGGCGGGCTCTTTGGTGGTCAGGTCGTCCCCACTGGAGAAAAGGCTGAACAGGTGATCGTAGAAGTTGCGGGCGGTTCCGGCGCCGTAGTCTGGAACCAAGAGGCCGGCCCGAAAGGCTCTCCCGGCCTCGGAATAGCTCTCGCCTTCGGCGTCGACGATGCTGAAGATCTCGAGGGCGTGGGACCATTTTTCGCGGATGGGCTCCACTTCGCCGGCGTCGATGGCGGGAATGTAGTCGAGGGACGGAAGACGGCTCCAGTCCAGATCCTCAAGGTGGATCAGCTCTTTCTGGACCGGTCCGACGCTGGGGCGTAGCGTCCTGCTGCCAGCCATCGGGGGCACCGCGTCGAGGATCGTGACCACCTGGTAGACGTCGACGCAGTTTCCGACGATCGCGGAGGTGCCGCAGTTCCCGTTCACCGCTTCGTCCCGCCGGACCGCGGCCACCAGTGATGTGCTGGAGTCGAAGGCGAGAGGTAAATCGCCGGCGATGTCTTCGGCGGCTACATAGTTGTCGTAGAGCCGGGTCTCGCCATCGGGAAACCCCAAGGCTTCGATCTGTGGGTTCTCGTCGAGCGCCAGGGGGCCGCTGCCGGCCGAGGTGACCGCCAGCAGCGTCACGGCACCGGCGCCCGCCGCGGGGGCCACCCAATAGTCGCCGTTGGCAAACTGGCCGCAGCGTGCATCGTCGCCGCCGGAGCTGAAGGTCCAGGTCAAGTCGATGGTGCGCGGGCCGCCCACCGTGGTGCGAATCTCTTGGCCCGTGCACGGATCTCCGGCGTCCGAGGAGCCGCAATCGCAGCCGGCGAGGAGCGGTCCGGCGTTGAGAAGGATCGCGCTGAGGAAGGCGACGCCCAAGGCCCTGGTCGCGAAGCCTGTGGTGCCGATGGGGAGAGGCGGTCTGGGCTTCTTCAAGGATTCGGAGCCCTTCGGCCTTGGCCGGACGCCACCTAGGGTGTTGGGGGTAGGGATGATCGGTGGAGGGGGTGTGGAAAGAGTCGGCGCTCGGCGGCCCATGAAGGAGGAGGGATGGGCCGCCGAGGGCCGATGCCGATCAAGGTATCGACATATTTGCATTGGACCTGAGGTTTGTCAACCTCCGGTGCCCGCCGGTGGGTCCTCGCAGGGAAACGCCGCCGTGTCGTTCACCGCAGGCGAGGCCGTACCCAGCGGGTTGGTATAGGTCCTCACTGCGCCGGTGACGGTGTCGCGGACGGTCAGGGTGTGCTCGACGTCGGTGGTCGCCCCCGAGAAGACCCAGTGGTGCTGGTTGATGGCGCAGCCATCGAGGACCTTGACCATCAGCTCCCAGTTCTCCCGCTCGAAGAACCAGAACAGGGCGGAGTCCTCGGACGGGGGCCGGGCCAGCACCCCCCGCCCCGTCGACCCGGCGTCGTCCCGCCACACGACCTCCACCTCGAAGCGCCCGTCCGCTAGGGGAACGGGGTCCGGAAGCACGGTGAGCTTCGATCGATGACGGACGTTCAGCCACCGGGCGGGCTGGTCGGGTTCCAAGGGCACGATGACGGTGTACTCCCCCGCCGGGAGAGGGCCGATGTCCGGCGTTTCGAGGTCGACGATCTGGGGCAGGAGGGGACAGGCGCCGATGCGGAGGGGAACGCGGATGATGCCGTCCTCCACCACCACCGGTCCCTCGAAGTCGTCACAGATGGGGACCTGCTCGAACGTCAGCCGGAAGGGCTCGGACGAGGTGACGACCGGCTCCGAGGGCCGGACCATCAGCCGACCTCTGAAAACGCCGAGCTCCGCCTGGTGCTGGAGCTCTTCGGTGCCGAAGGCGTCCACGGTGCGGATCTCCAGGCGGTAGGGGCCCACCGCAGTCAGCGGGGGGATGTCAGCGGTGAAGGCGAAGGGAATCTCAGTGCCGAGGCGGCGTACCTGGAGGACGAGCCTCAGGACGTCTCCGTCGACTTCCACGCCGGGCCGCGGGTCGGTGCCGGAGGGAAAAAAGGGCCATTGCCCGGAGACCACCAGCTGGAACGGGTCACCCACCAGCGGCACCGTCGGCTGGGATTCGATCAAGAACTCGGCCTCGGCGGCGTTGGATGTGAAGACAAGGCACAGCAGGGCGAGGATCGGACCGAGGGTCCTGAGGAGCGTCTTGCGTTCAGCGGCCATGGCGCTCGCCTCCCATCGTCGTTCCGCAGGGAAGTGCGGTGGTGTCGGTGATGGCCGGCGAAGCCGTGCCGAGGGCGTTGAAGTAGATGGACCGCCTTTCGGTCTCCAGATCCTCCACGGTGAGGGTGTATTCGACGTCGGTGAGGCCGGCGGCGAAGACCCAGTGGTGCTGATTGAGGTCGCAGCCGTCGAGGACCTTGACCATCAGCTCCCAATTGCCTTCGGTGAAGAAGTAGAACAGCGCCGACTCCGCCGAAGGTTGGGCGACTGCGGTTCCGCGGCCGGCCTCGCCGGCGGCGTCCCGCCATTCCACCTCGACCCGGAAACGGCCGTCCCGCAGCACCACCGGATCCGGCAGCACCGAGAGCTGAGCCTCGTTCACAGGCCAGCCGAGGCTGTGAAGCTCGACGGTGTACTCCGCCGCTGGGAGCGGTCCGGGGATGACGGTGTCGAAGGTGAAGGGGCGGGCGTCCGGCGGCAGGATCGGACAGATGTCCTCGAAGGGAATGACGATCGTCGTTCCCTCCACCCGGGGCTCGAAGAGCTCCGGGCAGGAACCGATCCCCGAAACCGTGACCGGGATGTCCGATGCCGGTCCGGTGGCCGTGCTCGGAACCTCCAGGCCAAGCCCCTGGCCGACGTAGAGCGCGTCCCGCACGAAAACGAGGTCGTCGGTGCCGTCTTCAACAAGCCGGTTGAAAATCTCCACGCGGTAGGTCCCCATGGGAAGGGGCTCGATCGGAACCGCGAAGACCCTCGCGGGCGCTGGAATCGGAAGGCCGATCACGCCGCCGGAGGCGGCCTCGGTCAGCACCGCCACCCGCAGCACGTTGCCATCGAGGGTCGGGGGAAGGACCTCCACCAGTACCGAGTAGCCGAGGTCGACGGACACGATCAGTTGAAAGGGACGGTTCTCCACCGGCCTCGGCGGCTCGGTGCGGACGTCCCTGGCGGCGGCGGGAAGCGCCACCAAGGCCGCCAAGGCGAAGGCCAGCGGGAGCGGGCGAAGGAACCCGGCGAGGCGAGGCCTCCGCCGCCCCGGGCAATGTTTGCTCAGCATGAATTCTCCTCAGAAACTCTCCGCAGACGCGGAGGATCAGGGGTTGGGTCAAGATTCATGCTTTTATAGCATTGAAAGGTGCGAACTTCAACTCATCCGCGCCAGCGGGCTACCCAGGCTGCTTCCCCGCCTCTGGCCGCGCTAAGATACGACGCAATGATCACCTCGCTCCGAATCGAAAACTTCCGGGGTATCCGACGGGGCTCTCTAGAAGACTTAGCGCCCTTGACGATCCTCACGGGCCCGAATGCCTGCGGTAAGAGCGCCATCCTTGACGCGCTCTTGATCGCCACCAGTCCCAAGCCCGACGACGGCGTGGGCCGGGCTGTCAGCCGCCATCGGTCGGTGACGAGCGGAGCCCGGTGGCTGTGTTTCGGAGAGTCCGCGTCGGCCCGCGTCGAGGTTGGATCGGATTCCGGAGAGCGGTGGTCCCGGGGGCTGCGCTGGATCGACGACTACGACGACGATTTGGGGGAAAAGCTCCGTCGGGCCAACGGCGTACCCCCTTTCTCAACGGTCGCCGTTGACGATGGCGACGAGTTCGCCGACGAAAGTACCGTCGCCTTCGACGCTGAAAATCGCTACGAGCGCCGTCGCGACGAAGGCGAGGCGGCGAACGCGGTGGGATTCGTTCGCCTGGTGGACCCCGGCCTGCCGATTCCCCTGCACCAGACCTTCTCTGCCGTTCAAAAGGCCGGCCGCCGCAACGAGGTCGAGCTTCTTTTGAAAGGTCTGATCCCGGGCTTCGAGCGTCTGGAGATCCTTTCCATGGGTGGGAACCACTTCGGCCTGCACGTCGTTTGTGACGGGCGGGCGGTCCCCGTGGGTCTCTCGGGGGACGGAGTTCAAGGGATGGTCCAACTCGCCCTGGAGATCGCGGTCGCCCCCGAAGGGCTGGTTCTGATCGAAGAGCCGGAGGTCTATCAGCACCCCAAGGCGATCTGGCTGAGCGCCAAGGCTCTCCTCGCCAACATGCGACGGGGGGTCCAGGTGGTGCTGACCACCCACAGCCTGGAGCTGATCGACGCCCTGCTGTCGGAAGCCGCCGAAACCGACCTCGACGCAATGGCCCTGTTCAACCTCAAGCTCGAAGACGGTGAGCTGAGCACGGGCCGTAGCTCGGGCAGCGACATGACGTTTGCACGCCGCACCCTGGAAACGGACCTGCGGTGACCGGTCCTCAGCAGATCGTCATTCTTTGCGAAGGGTTCGACGACAGGTCCTTTTGGAAGGGGTGGCTCCAGCATTTCGGCTGCATCGATCCTACGGGTCGGGGACGAAACCAGAGCGCTACGGACGCCAGGGGTCGGCCGGTCCGGGGTGGCGGGCGCTTTCTATTCCACACCCCGAGGGGATCTAGCATCGAAGTCTGCCCTTTCCATGGCCGGGGGAATGCGATGCGAAGCGTCGAGGCGTATCTCGAGAAGAGGGCCGATCCCCCCGATCATCTGGTGCTCAATCTGGACTCCGACGCCGACAGCGGAGCCCCAAGCGCGGCGACCGAGGTCTTCGGGAGTCTGGTGCGCAGCAAGGGGGGCGTCGCGCCCGCCGCAGGTCTTGGGCCTGTGCAATTGGGTCGGACGGGCTTTTCTGCCGTCCTATGGGAGTGCGACGATCCACCGGAGGTTCCCGGCGTCCCGTCGAAGCAGACCCTGGAACGTTTGGTGACGTCGGCGATCCGGGCCGCATTTCCGAGCCGAGGGTCCGCAGTCGATCGATGGCTGAGGGATCAGCCCTTGGGGCCTAGCACCGGACCGAAAGCCCACGGCTATTCGTACCTGGCGAAATGGTACTCAGAGCACGGCTCCGCGGACTTCTTCGAGGGGGTCTGGCGCGACGCCGCGGTGGCGTCGGAGCTCGAATCGCGGCTCAGGACCGGCGACGCCTGGGGCATCGTCGAGGCCCTTGCGAGGCGCTGAACCGAACCGCCCGCCTCAGTTGTCGGCGGAGGACGACGTGAGGTTGAGCTTCTTGGCGTAGTAGCGGAACGACCGGAAGGTCATGTGGAGGGTCTCGGCCGCTTGGGTCTGGACGCCGTTGGACCGTTCGAGGGCCTGGGTCATGAGCTGGCGGCGGATGTCGTCGAGGTGGGCTTCGAGGTCGAGGCCCCCCTCCGGCAGCACCACGGTCTCGGCGCCCTGGGCGCCGCCGGTGATCATGTAGGGGGGGAGGTCCCGGGTCGACAGGCTGTCGGACATGGCGAGGGCGAGGGCCCGCTCGATCGTATTCTCCAGCTCGCGGACGTTGCCCGGCCAGTCGTAGTTTTCTAGGGCCCGCAGGGCTTCCACAGAGATGGGCTTGGTCTCGAACCCCATCTCCTGGCTGTACTTCTTGATGAAGTGCTCCACCAGCAGGGGGATGTCCTCCCGCCGTCGGCGCAGGGGGGGCAGGCGGACCGGGATGACGTTGATGCGGTAGAAGAGATCCTCGCGAAAATCCCCCGCCTCGATGCGTTCCTGGAGATCCTGGTTGGTGGCGGCGATGATCCGGACGTCCACCGACTCCTCGCGGGTGCCCCCCACCCGCCGGATGCGCTTGTCCTGTAGGGCCCGCAGCAGCTTCACCTGCATGGGGGGTGTCATCTCGCCGATCTCGTCGAGGAAGAGGGTGCCGCCGTCGGCTTCCTGGAAGAGGCCCTTCTTCTCCTTCACCGCGCCGGTGAAGGCCCCGCGCTCGTGGCCGAAGAGCTCGCTTTCGAGGAGGTTCTCCGGCAGCGCTCCACAGTTGATCGACAGGAACCTGCGATCGGACCGGGGACTATGGAAATGGACGGCCCGGGCGATCAGCTCCTTGCCGGTGCCGCTCTCTCCGCGGATGAGCACGGTGGAGGAGGTCTTGGCGACCCTCTCGATCAGGGAGAAGATCTCCTGCATCCGAGGGCTGCGGCCGACGATGTTGGCGAACTGGTACTTCTGCTCCAGCTCCCGCTTGAGGTAGATGTTCTCGGCCGTCAGGCCGATCTTCTCGAGGGCCCCCCGGGCCACCACCTTCAGCTCGTCGACGTCGAAGGGCTTGGAGATGTAGTTGTAGGCCCCCAGCTTCATCGCCTCGATGGCCGACTTGGTGGACGTGTAGGCGGTCATCATGATCACCGCGGTGGTCGGTGAGTTTTCCTTGATCTCGCGGAGTAGCTCCAGGCCGTTTCCGTCGGGCATCAGGATGTCGCACAGCACGAGGTCGAAGCTGTTTCCTTCGAGCACCTCCCTGGCGGACTGGACCGAGCTCGCCACCTGCACCCCATAGCCCTCCTCTTCGAAGAGGAGACGCAAGAAATCCAGCATGCTCTGCTCGTCGTCGACTAGCAAGACCCTCGATCTCACCGTGGTACCTCCTGTGCCTGGGCGTGGTCCATGGGTGTCGAGCTCGACGGCCGGACCGGCAGCTCCACCGTGATTTCGGTGCCCTGGTCCGGCTCGCTGTTGATGCGAATCTCGCCGCTGTGCTCCTCGACGATACGGTAGACGATCGCCATTCCCAATCCCAGCCCGCTGTCGAAGAACGACTTGAAGGGTTGGAACAGCTTCGCCTGCTCTTCGGGGGTCATGCCCCTGCCGGTGTCGGCGAAGCGGATGCGGTAGGTGTCCGCGACGAGCAGGCCGGAGATGGTCAGCCGCCCCCCCTCCGGCATGGCCTGTAGGGCGTTGCGGGCGAGGTTCCAGAACAGCTGGCCGATCTGGTCGAGCTCGGCGACGATCGTAGCCGACTCGGGGACCAGGTCCAGCACGATCTCGTGGTTCGGCAGCACGTCGTCTCCGAGCCGGAGCAGCTGGGCGTCTTCCTCCAGCAGGGCGGCGACGTCGAACTCCTGGAGATGCCGCTCCCGGGGACGGGCGAACTGCAGAAAGCTCTTGACGGTGCGGTCGAGGCGCCGGCTCTCCTTGAGGGTGATCTCCAGCAGCTTGGCCTGGGAGCTCGACGGCTTGGCGGTCCGCGCCAGCATCTGGACCGAGCCGGATATCGCCGCCAGGGGATTGCCCACCTCGTGGGCCAGGCCGGCCGCCATCTGGCCGACGGCCGCCATCCGGTCCTGCACCCGCACCTGTTCCTGGAGCTGCCGCCACTCCGTCAGGTCCTGGAAGATCAGGATGAAGCCGTGGTGCAGTCCGTGGGCGTCCCGCAGGTGGCTGATGGAGAAGCCGATGTGGGTCCGGTTGTCCCCCCGCTGGAGCTCCAGCTCGGAGCGGAGGGTCCCCTGGTCGCTGTCGGTGGACACCCGGCGCCACGTCTCGAGGTCGAACAGGCCCGATTCGATGATGTGGCGACCCACCAGCTCCTCCTCCGAGAGCCCGAGGATCCCCGCCCCTGCCCGGTTGAGGCTGGTGGCGATGCCGTCGAGGTCGGTGGCCGCGAGGCCGCTGGAGATCGAGTGGACCACGTCGCGGTGCAGGGTCTTGAGCGCCTCGAGGTCCTGGCTACGCTGCTCCAGCTTCAGCTCGAGGGCCTGGTCCCGGGCCAGGTGGGTGGTGAACAGGGCGACGACGAAGAAACCGACGAAGTGGATCGCCAGGCTGTAGGCGATCGGAACGCCGGACATCTGCTCTTCCGCCGGGGGCGTCAGCCAACCCAGGGTCCGCTCCGCCAGGCTCTCCCGGACCGGTTCGCCGGTGACCCGCTCCACGGTCGGGGCGGGGGCGAAGATGCCGCCGTCCTTCCACAGGGCCCGAACGCCGTCGGACTGCTGGGCGAACAAGGCAGAGGCGTAGAAGACCATCGCCATCGCCGCCACCCCGAGGCCGCCCCGTCCCCTGAGCAGGAACGAGCCGACGCTGATCACCACCAGGTAGAGGATCGAGAGGTTGGCGGTGGCGCTGCCGAATCGATAGACCAAGAGGGTCAGCAGCAGGAGATCGCCGCTGAGCTGGATCCACGCCTGGAGGTGCTGCCGGCGCTGGAGCAGACGCAGCAGCGCCAGGTAGATCAGCGTCTGCACCGACACCATGGCCACCAGGGTCTGTAGGACCCGGCCGCGGAGGTCTTCCTGCTCCGATGAAGGAGCCGGCGGCCCCTCCAGGGGCGGCGAGTCGGGGGCCATGAGGTGCCACACCGAGTCGAAGACCTGGATGAGGGTACCGTCCGTGTCCCCCTCGGAGACCGGGGTGTGGACCAGGTACGACAGGAGGACCGACGCGACCACCAGGACGCGGATGGCCGCCAAGCCGATCAGCCTATTGGTGAGCTCCGGCATCGGTGGTCTCGTTCAGCCGGTCGCCACCCCGGTGGAAGGGGGCGACGGGCGGACGCGCGGCCATCCGCGCGTCCCTTTGGCCGCGTTCCCGGACGATCAACCGATCTTCGTGATGATCGAGAACATCGGCAGGTACATCGCGATGACGATGGCACCGATGATGGTACCGAGGATCACGATCATGATCGGCTCGATCAGCTTCATCAGGCCCGAGACGGCGGTGTCCACCTCGTCCTCGTAGAAGTCGGCGATCTTCGAGAGCATGGCGTCGAGGGCACCGGTCTGCTCGCCGACGGCGATCATCTGGCACACCATGCTGGGAAATACCCCGGTGTCCGAGAGCGGGGCGCTGATGGTTTTACCTTCCTCGACGCTCTTGCGCACGGTCATGATGGCGTCTTCGATGATGGCGTTGCCGGAGGTCTTGGCGGTGATCTCCAGGCCGTCGAGGATCGGAACGCCGGACGCCGTCAGGGTCGCCAGGGTACGGCAGAAACGGGCGATGGCGATCTTTCGCAGCAGCATGCCGAAGATGGGGGTCGCCAGGAGCAGGCGGTCGAGCACCCGCGCGCCGCGGTAGGTTTTGTGCCATTCCCGCAGGGCCACCAGGCCGAAGGTGGCGAAGGCGACCAGCCAGCCTGAGTAGCTGGTGGCGATGTCGCTGGCCTTGACCACGACGCGGGTCATGAAGGGCAGCTCGGCCCCCATGCTGGCGAACATCGAGGCGAAGACCGGAATCACCTTCACCAGGATGATGGCGACGACGCCGATGGCGATGTTGATCACCGCGATCGGGTAGGCCATGGCGCTCTTGACCTGGCCCTTCAGCTTCACCGCCTTCTCGATGTAGGTCGAGAGGCGTTGCAGGATGATGTCGAGGATACCGCCGGCCTCACCGGCGGCGATCATGTTGACGTAGAGGTTGTCGAAGGCCTTCGGGTGCTTGCGCATGGCCTCGGCGAGGGAGGTACCCTGCTCGACGTCGACCCGGACCTGCTCGATGATCGCCTTGAAGTTCTTGTGGTCCTCCTGGCCCCCGAGGATCTCCAGGCACTGCACCAAGGGAAGACCGGCGTCGAGCATCACCGAGAACTGCCGGGTGAAGATCGACAGCTTCTTGGAGGGCACGCCGCCGCCGAGCTTGGGGAGGAGGGGGATCCTGCGGTCCCGCTCCTTGAGGCTGGTGACCTGGATCTTCTGGCGCCGCAGCAGGGTCGCGGCCGCTTCCCGGTTGTCCGCCGCGATGACCGAATCCACTGCTTTGCCGGTGCTGTCCCGGCCCTTGTACGCGAAGTTGGGCATCGGCTACCTCCTGGCTGAGCTGGCTGGGGCCCTTTGCCCCACGCTGGGATTGAGCGCGGCGGGACCGCGCGAGATCATTTCTTGAAGCTCGTCGGGCAGACCGGAGCGTGCCATGGCGACCTGGAGCGTGATCTGACGCCGGAAATAGAGGTCCGCCAGGCTTTGGTTGAAGGTCTGCATTCCGTACTTGGCCTGTCCGGTCTGCATCATGCCGTAGATCTGGTGAACCTTGTCCTCGCGGACCAGGTTGCGGATCGCCGAGCTGGGGATCAGGATCTCCATCGCCAGGCATCGGCCCTTGCCGTTGATCTTGGGAAGAAGCGCCTGACAGGCGATGCCCTCCAGCACCAGGGACAGCTGGGCGCGGACCTGGGACTGCTGGTGGGCAGGGAAGACGTCGATGATGCGGTTGATGGTCTGGGCCGCCGAGTTGGTGTGCAGCGTGCCGAAGGTCAAATGGCCGGTCTCGGCGATGCGCAGGGCCGACTCCACAGTTTCGAGGTCGCGCATCTCGCCGATCAGCACCACGTCGGGGTCCTGACGAAGGGCAGCCCGCAGGGCTTTCGAGAAACCGTGGGTGTCGGCGTGGAGCTCCCGCTGATTCACCAGGCAGCTCTGGTGCTGGTGCAGGTACTCCACCGGATCCTCGATGGTGAGGATGTGCTCGCTGCGCTCGCGGTTGATCTTGTCGATCATCGCGGCGAGGGTGGTGGACTTGCCCGAGCCGGTGGGGCCGGTCACCAGCACCAGTCCCCTGGGTTTCTCACAGACCTTCTCGAGGACCGTCGGCAGGCCCAGCTCCCGGAACGTGCGGATCTCGTAGGGGATGGTCCGGAAGACGGCGGCGACGGCGCCCCGCTGGTGGAAGATGTTGCCGCGGAACCGCGCGAGGTTCTTGATGCCGAACGAAAAATCGAGCTCGAGATCCTCCTCCAGACGGTGCTTCTGGATGTCGGTGAGGATCGAGTAGGCGATCTGCTTGGTTTCGGTCGGGGTCAGCGGCGGCAGGTTGAGCTGGCGCAGCTTGCCGTCGACGCGGATCTGCGGGGGCGTGGCGGTGGTGACGTGGAGGTCGGAGCCACCTTGCTCCACCATCGTCTTGAGCAAGGCATTCAGGGTCGGTGGCACGCCGGCAACTCCTCCGTGGCGGTTGGCGGATCGTCGGGAAGGCAGGGGGCAACGGCCAAAGAGGATAGCAGATATCGACCTTTACGGTCTTGCCGGGCCACCGGAGGGCCATCGCCCCGTACCCTCTTGCGGCCCCCCGGGGGCCCGGTGCGGTGGGCCTCGGGGGGGCACGGCATGGGGTAGTCTTGGCCGCCATGGCCTCCACCTTCCACGACGAAGAATCCCTCGGCAAGGTCTACGACGGGCGCCTGATGCGCCGCCTGGTGGGCTACCTGCGCCCTTACAAGCTGATGGCGGCGGGGGCCGTGGGGCTGATCATGCTGTCGTCTCTGCTGCAGCTGGTCGGCCCCCTGGCGACGGCGGTGGCCCTCGACGTCTTCGTGCGTCCGGATGGGGAAGCGGAAGCCACCGTCAGCCGCTGGGTCCGCGGGCTGATGGAGCAGCGGGGCTGGGCCGACATCGACCCCGGCTACGGCGTAGGGGTGCTGGCGGTGGGGTACGCGGGGGTTCTGCTCCTCACCTTCTGCGTCCTGTTCGTGCAGGGCTACGTGATGCAGCTGATGGGGCAGCTGATCATGTACGACCTGCGCCGCGACGTCTTCTCTCGCCTCCAGCGTCTCCACGTCGGCTACCTCGACCGCCAGCCCGTCGGCCGCCTGGTGACCCGGGCCACCACCGACGTCGCCGCCTTGAACGAGCTGTTCACCGCCGGCCTGGTGTCGATCTTCGGCGACGTCGTGCTCCTCGCCGGCATCGTCACGGTGCTCTTCCTGCTGGACTGGCGCCTGGCGCTGGTGAGCTTCGCCATTCTGCCGCTGCTGGCGCTGCTCACCCTGTGGTTCAAGACCCGGGCCCGCCGCAGCTACCGGCAGGTGCGGCTCAAGGTGGCGCGGATCAACGCCTTCCTCCAGGAGCACGTCGGCGGCATGTCGGTGGTGCAGCTGTTCGGCCGGGAGCGACGGTCCTTCGAGCGCTTTTCCGACATCAACGCCGAGCATCGGGACTCCAACGTCAAGGCCATCACCTACTACGCCGTCTACTTCCCGGCGGTGGAGCTGATCACCGCCTTCGGACTGGCCCTCATCGTCTGGTACGGCGGCGGCGCGATCCTGCGGGGGGTCATGTCCTTCGGCGCCCTGGTGGCCTTCCTCCAATACGCCCAGCGGTTCTACCAGCCGTTGGCGGACCTGTCGGAGAAGTACAACATTCTGCAGGCGGCGATGGCCAGCTCGGAGCGGATCTTCGAGCTGCTGGACACGGAGCCGGAGATCACCTCGCCGGCGGAGGGCTTTGGGCCGGAGCGGGTCCGGGGGGCCATCGAGCTCGACGACGTCCACTTCTCCTACGTGCCGGAGGATCCTGTCCTGCGGGGCATCTCGGTGCGGATCGAGCCCGGGGAGACGGTGGCGGTGGTGGGGCATACCGGAGCCGGCAAGAGCACCCTCACCAATCTGCTCCTGCGCTTCTACGACGTCGACTCCGGCTCGGTGTCGATCGACGGCGTCGACGTGCGCCGGTGGGATCTGGACCGCCTCCGGGGCTCGATCGCCATGGTGCTCCAGGACGTCTTCCTCTTCGCCGGCGACGTCGCCGGCAACATCCGCCTCGGTGAGACCGACATCGACGACGAGCGTCTGCGGCGGGCGGCGGCGGAGGTCCACGCCCTCGATCTCGTCGAGGGCCTCCCGGAGGGCTTCGAGACCGTCGTGCGGGAGCGTGGCGCCGGCCTCTCGGTGGGTCAGAAGCAGCTGATCGCCTTCGCCCGGGCCCTCGCCTTCGACCCCGAGATCCTCATCCTCGACGAGGCCACGGCGTCGATCGACAGCGAAACCGAGAGCCACATCCAGCAGGCCCTGGACCGCCTCCTGGTGGGCCGCACCAGCCTGGTGATCGCCCACCGGCTGTCCACCGTCCAGCGGGCGGACCGGATCCTGGTGCTGCACCGCGGGGAGCTCAGGGAGCAGGGGACGCACCAGGAGCTGCTGGCGCTGGGGGGCATCTACCACAAGCTCTACCAGCTCCAATTCCAGTCGGCCGAAGAGGCCGCTCCGGTGGCCTGAGGTCGCCCCAAGGGGGCGACAGGGCAGCGCGGGCGGGCAAAAAAAATCCTGCCTCGGGTTGCGAGGCAGGTATCGGGACACTGGAAAGCTCTATGGTCACACCGGCCGCGGCCGGTGGTCGCTTCGTTTCCGGGGACCGGCTTTGTGCCGGTTGCTCCGGTATTCAGCAAAGCCCGTGCCAGGCCCGCGGAGCTCGTGGCCCGACGCCATAACCCGGCAAATGGGGCTTTCGGCGCCGCTCAGGCGCCGCAGGAAGCGCCGCGGCGATCAACCTTGAGAATCGGCGTTTCTCAAGGTTGAGAAACCGAGGGGCGTCGGCCCTATGGAATAACCTGTCTGGACTCTGCGTCCGAGCAGGAATCCCCGGAAGGGGGCTCAAAGCGTTCTCCGATGTGAGAAACTAGAGGATGCGTCTGGAGTTCCGCCACCGCCCCAGGATCGCGGACGCACCTTCGACCCCCATTCTGGAGTCTTCGGCTCGACCGAGCCCAAGGCTCGCTTTCCAGAGTTCAAATCCCGGGACGCTAGATGGCTTATCGGATCTTGGCCAGGTTTGACGACCAGACGATTCGCGCCACGCTGCGCGAAGGCCGCAATACCCTGGGTTCGGATCCATCCTGCGACGTCTGCCTCCCCAACCCCACCGTGTCGAGGCGCCACGCCGCCCTCGTCGTGGACGGCCCGAAGGTCGAGCTGGGGGACATGGGCTCCACCAACGGCACGCTGCTGCGCTCCCAGCGCATCGAGCGGGCGGAGATCGGCCCGGGGGATCTCTTCGTCATCGGCCGGGTGGTGGTGCTCCTGGAGGAGATCCCCGACGACGACCTGGAGGTGGGGATCGGCGTGCCCCGGGCGTCGGGGGACCCCAGCGGCGTGATCACGGCGGATCTGGACGAGCTGACGGAGTCGTTCTCTCCTCTGGACCGCTTCACCCTGGATCACCTACCGCGGATCCTGGAGCGGCTGACGGTCGATACCGATCGCCAGAAGGTCGCCCAGCTGGTGGGCTTCGCCCTCTACGAGACGATGCCGGTGACGGCGGTGGAGATCGTCGAGGTGGAGGGGGAGGACAAGGGCATCCTCTACGCCGCGGAGGGGGTCGAGGACGACGACGGGCCCGCGGAGGCGGAGTGGGTGGAGGTGGCCTCCAGCCGCACTCAGGTGCGGGCCAGGTTCTACAAAAAGGCCGCCGGCGAGCACTACCTGCCGGTGGTGGAATCGGCCCTCCTGATGCTGGACGTGGGGCGCCGGGTCCACCGGCCGGCGCCGTCGACGAAGAGCGAGGCCCCCCGGCCCCGCCGGCCCGATCCCCCCAGCGTCGAGACCGAAGTGCAGCGGATCTACGACCAGGCGGAGCGGGTGGCCCGCGGCGATGTCGGCGTGATGATCTACGGCGAGTCCGGCACCGGGAAAGAGGTGCTGGCGCGGTTCATCCACGCCGCGTCCCCGCGGGCGAACCAGCCCCTGGTGGCGATCAACTGCGCCTCCCTGCCCCGGGACCTCCTGGAGGCGGAGCTCTTCGGCGTCGAGAAGGGGGTGGCGACGGGGGTCGAAGCCCGCCCCGGAAAATTCGAGTCCGCCGACCAGGGAACCCTCTTCCTCGACGAGATCGGCGACATGGCCGCCGAGACCCAGGCCAAGATCCTACGGGTCCTGCAAGAGAAGGAAGTCTTTCGCATCGGCGGCCACATCCCCCGCCCGGCCCAGGCCCGGGTCATCGCCGCCACCAACCGTCCGATCCTGAAGATGATCCAGGACGGCGAGTTCCGCTCCGACCTCTACCATCGGATCGCCACCTGGGAGGTGGAGCTGCCGCCGCTGCGCCGCCGCCGCGGGGACATCCCCAACCTGGCGGCCCACTTCCTGACCCAGGAGGCGGAGCGCTACGGGATCCGCGTCCGCGGCATCTCCCGCGCCGCCCTCCGGGCCCTGCGCCGATACCGCTGGGCCGGCAACATCCGCCAGCTGCGCAACGAGATCTCGCGGGCGGCCCTCTTCCTAGAGAACAAGGAGCTGCTCGACACCGGACGCCTCTCCGCCGCCATCCGCGGCCAGCAGCCGGCCCAGATCGGCGGTTCCCTGTCGGAGGTGCTGGAGGCGGTGGAGCGGGACGAGATCGCCGCCGCCCTCGAAACCTGCGGCGGCGACACCACCGCCGCGGCGGAGGCGCTGCAGATCAGCCGGCCGACCCTCTATCGGCGGATCAAGAGCCTCGGCATCGTGGTGCCCGGATCGAGCAAAGACTGAGGGAGCTCGCCCGTCCGCAGCAGCGGCCTCAGCCGTGGACCGTCGGGCGTACGCCCCCCTGGCGGCTCAGTTCCGCCTCGTGCTCCAACCAGCCCCGCCAGCGGGTCTCGAAGGCCTCCCCTTCGAGGTGGCGGCCCGCCAGGGCGTAGAACATGCGCCAGTGCCGGGCCTCCGCCGGGCCGAGGTCGTGGAGCAGGGCGGCGACCTCGGGGTCGCGGTCTTCGATCACCCGCAGAAGGCAGGTGAACCGCTCGCAGCTGCGGGCCTCGATCAGCGCGCCGACGAACAGGCGGTCCACCTTGAGCAGCGGGCTGCGGTCGGTCTCCATCCTCCGGCGCAGGCCCTGGACCCACGGGTTGGGGCGCTTGCGGGAGATCGACAGGCCCCGCTTGCGCAGCAGGGTGGAGACCCGCCGCAGGTGCGCCACCTCTTCGGCCGCCAGGGCCGACATCTCCCGCACCAGATCGTCGTCGTCGGGGTAGTGGCCCACCAGGGACAGGCCGAAGAGGGCGGCCTGCTGCTCGCAGATGGCGTGGTCCGCAAGGAAGGTGGGCAGGTCGTCCGCCGCCAGCTCGGCCCACGACCGGGGGGTCCAGGCGAGGAGGGGCAGCTCCCTGTGCATGTCGGCTTCGCTGGGAATCGACCGTTTGGCGAGTTTCGGCATGGCGCCAGTGTACCCCGTTCGGGGAGCGTGCCCGGTCAGAAGGGGTTCCCGAAGCTGAGGAAGAAGACCGGCGCCTCGTCTTCGAAATCCTGCGGGTCGAGCTTCCAGCCCACCTCCACCCGCACCGGGCCGATGGGGGAGGCGTATCGGGCTCCGAAGCCGGCGCCGGGGCGCAGGTCAGAGGCGTCCATGCGGCGCCAGTCGGCCCAGACGTTCCCCAGGTCGAAGAAGACCACGCCGCCGACGGCGCCCTGCAGGGGGAAGCGCCAGTCGACGTTGAGCAGGGCCAGGCCGTTGCCCCCCGCTTCCACCAGCCGGCCGTCCCCCAGCTCGACGAGGCTCTGGCCGAGGATGCCGAGGCGGTCCCTCTCGTAGGCCCGGTGGGTGGTGCGACCGCCGGCGAAGAACCGCTCGGACACCGGCACCCCCGCCGACGCCAGCTCCGGCGGCAGCAGCGGATCGAGGATCGGCTCGTCCCCCAGGGGTTCGATGGCCCCGAGCCGCAGGCTGCCGGCCAGGGTCCCGAGGGCGCCGAGGTCGAGGTAGCGGGTTTGCTGCCAGAACAGCTTCAGGAAATGCGTGTCGGCCTCGAAGGCGGGGAACGCCCACTCCAGCTGGAGTGCGGTGCTCCAGCCCGCCGAAGGGTCCAGCGGGTCGTCCCGGCGCTCCACGAAGAGCAGCGGCGTCAGGCTGGAGATCTCCACCTCCCGGTCCTCCCGCTCCACCGTCGAGGGGTCCGCCACCGTCTCCTCCAGCTCCACCCGCCGGTAGCCGTAGGTCAGCTCCCAGCGGACCGGCGTCCGGTCGTGGGTGAGGGTCAACTGGGCCCCCCCTTCCCGCACCGAATACGACTCCCGGTCCTCGTCCCGCAGGAAGAGGGTGGAGGTAAAGGGCAGGGGTAGCCCCCAGAGGGATGGCTCGTCGTAGATCAGCCGCCCGCGGCGGTCGTTGGCGCTGGCCCGAAGGTCCAGCTGGAGCTTGGCGCCGCGGCCGGCGAGGTTGCTGCGCACCAGACCCAGGAGGCCCCCCACGCCGTCGTCGGAGTGGTAAGAGAGGCCGTAGGAGAGGCTCCAGCGCAGGCTTTCTTCGAGGCGGATCACGATGTCCCGCCGCTCCGGAACGGCGCCGGCGGGCCCCGCGTCGACGTCCACCTTCGAAAACACCCCGAGACGGTAGAGATCACGCTCCGCCTGCAGCAGCTTGGCGCGGCTCAGGATGTCCCCCTCGTCGACCCCGGCGGCCCGGAGCACCGCGCCCCGCCGGGTCCGCACCTGGCCGCGGAGGATCACCCGGTCGACCCGGGTCTGCGGCCCCTCCTCCACCTGGAGGTCGACGTCCACCAGCAGCCCGTCCTCCCCCCAGTCGAGGGAGCGGGTCACCCGCGTCGAGGCGAAGCCCGCCTCGGCGTAGAGGGTCCGCAGCACCTGCACGCTGTCGTCCAGCAGGAGGGGGTGGTAGGGCCCCCCGGGTCGCAGGGGCAGCTTGGCCCGCAGGACTTCGGGGTCGAAGTGTTCGACCCCGGAGAGGGAGAAGCCCACCAGGCGGGAGCGGGGTCCTTCTTCGATCGGCACCGTCAGGGTCAGCAGCTCGCCGTCCTGCTCGATCGACGCCGGCCCCACGCGAACCTGGGAGAAACCCTGGAGCAGGTAGAAGGAGCGGAGGTTCTCGAGGTCCGCCGCGAGGTCCCGGCTCACCAGCCGACCCTTGGAGAGGGCGCCGCTGGGCCCCGTGGTCAGCAGCCGCCGGAGCTCCCCTTCGGAGATCTGCCGATTCCCCTCGAAGTGGATCGACGAAAGCTCCAGCTCGGGGCCGACGTCGACCTCGATCGTCACCCTGTGGGGCTCGGCGGAGGGGTCGTAGCGGCAGCCCACCTGCGCCCGGTAGTGGCCCCTGCGCTGGAGAAACGTCTCCAGGTTGCCGCAGGCCTGATCGAGGGCGAGGGGATCGAAGGGCTCCTCTTCGAGGAACGGGAGCAGGCCCCGCCGACGCAGGCGCTTCAGCTCGAACCCCGTGACCTCGACCACCATCTTCGGTCCGGTGTCGACCGGAAACACCAGGGAGACAACCCCGTCTTCGGCGTCGTAGCGCTCCGCCGGGGCGCCGACCTCCGCCGCCAGGTATCCGCGCTCGGTGAGGAAGCGGCGCAGGCGGCGCCGGTCGTCGTCGAGGTCGTCGGGATCGTAGTTGCGGCCGAGCCGCGAGCGCATCGCTTCGACCAGCTTGGCGGGGGAGTCCTCCTGCGGCATGCCCGCTAGCCCCGGGCCCTCTACCCCGACCTCCCCGAGCCGCGCCCGGGGGCCGCCCCGAAGTACGAACACCAGATCCCGCCAAAGGGGTCCGCGCTCGTTGGGCCGGATCTCCGTGCGGACGTCGGCCTCGAAGTAGCCGCGGCGGCGGTAGAGGTCCCGCAGTCCGCCGATGCTGGCGAGGATCCGGCCCTCGTCGAGGGCGGCGCCCTCCTTTTGGAGCACCTCCCGTTCCAGCCGGCCCGGCCGCAGGCCCGGCTCCCCCTCGAAGCGGACGGCGCGGACCCGGATCTGGCGGCGCAGGACCAGGACCGCCACCACGGTGCCCGGCTCGGATCCCGGCCGCCGCAGCAGGGCGGCTTCGGACACCAGGCCGGTGGCGTGGATGTTGGACAGGGTGCGGCGGACGGCGGCTTCGTCCAAGGGGTCACCGACGCCGAAGGCCAGCAGGGCCTCGATGTCGACCCCGAGGGGGCCGTCGCACCGCACCTCGATGGTCTCCACCCGCGGGTCCGCCGTCTCCCCTTCCTGGTTCTCGGCTGCCTGGACACCGGGCGGCCGGCCCTCCGGGGTCTGGGTCGCCGACGCCGGTGACCCTGCCCAGGCCAGAAAGCCCAGGGTCAGGGTCCCCCAGAACCGAGGGCAAACCAGGGTCCGCGACGCGGCGGGGGGCGCCCCGAGCCGCCGGCGGCTAAAACGCGGTGTCCCAGCGCGCATCGGCGGAGTAGGTGTCGTCGCCGTTTTGGGTGAAGACGAGGGTGAGGCCCTCGGCCACCCGCCACTCGATCTGGAGCCGCTGGTCGTCGGAGGTGGACGGGGCGGCGGAGTAGGTGAGAAACAGATCCTTCGACAGGCGCTTGCCCACCGTGAGGCGGGCCTTGGAGAGGTTGTCGGCGCTGCCGGTCAAGGGATCGATGCGGAACTTGTCGAAGCCGAAGAGGTCGTTGACCCGGTTGCCGATCACCGAGGCGGCCTGGCCGTAGAGGAAGGTGGCGGCGCTGCGGCTCTCCTCCCCCCCCAAGCGATCGGCGCGGGTCTCCGGCACCAGCTCCACCTGCTCCTGGTAGACGTCGCCCCCCGCCAGCAGGCGGAACACCTCCACGTCCGGCAGCGGCGGCTGGGAGGAGAACCGGGTCTCCAGTCGGTCGAGGGAGCCGAAGAGGGCCAGGGTGACGTCGAAGTCCCGCAGGCGGGTGGTGGCCACCAGATCCACTTCCGCACCCTGTACCCCGGAGTGTCCCCCGGAGCGTCCCCCAGAGTCCGCCAGCACGACTCGACCCCGCTCCAGGGTGTAGTCGTCGCCGTTGTAGACCAGCCGCCCCCCGGGCTCGGCGTCCAGCTCCCCGAAGAGAGTCGGCGCCGCCAGGGTGCCCCGCAGGGAGAGCTGGGCGCTCCCCCGCAGGTCCGCCAGGTTGTTGCGGATCTCTAGGCCGCCGGGGGCCCTGAGCTGGACCTCGAGGCGGGTCTCGGCCCGGAGGCCGTCGGCGGCGGTCACTTCGAGGCGCTGGCGGCGCAGGAAATCCCGGGCCAGCTGGGCGAGGTCGAAGCGGATGTCGTCGTCGTAGGCGAGGCGACGCAGGTCCGCGCGACCCGCCAATAGGTAGCCGTCGCCGACGCTGCGCAGGGAGAGGTCGGCGTCCCCGGCGAGGGTCCAGCCGTCGACGTACCGCAGCTCCAGCCCGCGGCCGTCGAGGTTGAGGCGCACGTCCGCCGTCCCGTCTTCGTCACCGCCCCCGAAGCCGATCCGGCCGTCGATGCGCACGTCGCCGGCGGCCATGCGGCCCTCGAGGGATTCGATCACCAGTCGGTCGGGGTAGAGGAGCACGGTGCCCTCCAGGTCTTCGAGATCCTGGGGCAGCCCGGGGACGTCGAGGGTGCCGCCGGAGAGCCGGGCCTGGCCGTCGAAGCTCGGCCCGACGGCGTCGCCCCCGATTCGCCCGAGGATCGCCAACCGGCCCCCGAGGTCGAGGTCGGGGAGCAGTCGCCGCAGCCATCCGGCGTCCACCTCCGCCTGGGCGAGGAGGCCCAGGTCTTCGCCGGGGCGTGCTCCGAGGTCGCCGGTGAGGAAGAGCTCGCTGCCGGTGGCGGCCTCCTCCAGCCGCAGGCCCGCGAGGTGCCAGCGATCGCCGTTCCGCGCGCCGTTCCGCAAGCCGGTTCGCATGCCGGGACCCCCGCCGGTCCCCCGCGGCCCGGGGTATTGGATCCGCACCGGTTCGAGGTTGCGGAGCCGCCGACCGTCGACCTCCAGCCGCAGCCGCCCCAGCTCCAAGTCGACCCGCGGCGTCGCGCCCCGGCCCAGGTCCCCCGCCACCCGCAGGCGGCCGGCGAGGTCGCCGCCGACCCCCTTCGGCGGGTCGCTGCGGAGCACCTCCAGCAGGGCCCCCAGGTCCCCCGCTTCAATGGCGAAGTCCAGGTCGGCGCGGTCCCGATCCAGAGGGCCGCCGCCGCTGGCGGTCACCAGATCCGCCAGCCGGGCGTCGAGCCGCAGGTGCTCCCCGTCCCACGCCGCCTCCGCCCGCGACAGGCCGCCGTCCAGGACCCGGGGTCCCAGGGTCAGGGCCTGGGCCTCGGCGGTGACCTCCAGCTCCGGGTCGTCGAGGCGGCCCTGCAGGCGGGCTTCCAGGGCGACCTCGCCCCCTAGCCCGGTGCGGGGCAGGAATCGGGCCAGGGGCTCCCGGCCGAGGTCCAGCCCGGGGGACTCCAGGCGCAGGTCGAGCTCGCCGGTGCTCCGGTGGAGCCGGCCGTCGCCGGTGACCGTGCCGCTGGGGGACCGCGCTTGGAGCTGGCGGATGTGTAGGAGGTCGTCGCTCCAGTCGACGCCGAGGGATAGGGCGTCCACCGGCACGTCGGCGATGCGGGCGGGGGCCAGCAGGGCGGCGAGGCGGCCGCGGCTGGTGGGGGCGTCGGACTCCGGGTCGATCTGCGGGTCCGGCTCCGCGGCGGCGTCGATTTCGAGGTCTAGGCGTCCCGAGATGACCCCGTCCACCGGCAGCTCGAAGGAGAGCCAGGGCCGTACGAGGTCCATGGGCCAGTCGAAAGCGTCGAAGGCCAGGGTCGTCGGCTCCCTTTCCCCCGCTCCGTCGGCGGTGAGGGGGATCCGGCCGCGGACCACCAGCGCCTGGTCGCCGTCCCCCAGGTCGAGGCGGAGGTTCTCGATGGCCCCCGGCTCGATCCTCAGCCCGCCGCGGGCGGTGGCGGCCGACAGGCGTGGGGTCACGACGTCCTCCAGGCGGAGCCGGAGGTCGCTGGCGACGTCCCCCGGGCCCAGGTGGAGCACCCCTTCGAGGCGGCCCCGTCCGCCGCTCGGCCGCCACGGCGGCGGGGGCTGTTGGCGCCCCCCCGGCACGAGGGGCATCAGCTCGGCGACGTCGTTGGTCTCGATCTCGTAGTCGAACCGGCCGGTTTTGGACGCGAGGTCGTAGCGACCCCCCGCCAGCAGGCTCTGACGAGTGGACCTGAGGCTGGCGGCCTCGGTGCTCACCACCCCTTCGTCGATGCGCAGGGGGAAGGCCCCCTCGAGGGCCAGGCCGGGGGCCTCGGGGTCGGCGACGAGGGTGATCTCCCCGCGGCCATCGCCGCGGCGGTGTGACCGCAGGTCGCAGCTGTAGGTGACCCGCCCCCGCAGCCGCGAGGCGAAGCCGTCGACGGCGATCTCCTGGTCCGCCAGCAGGGGATCGAGGCCCACGCCGTCGAAGGTGAGGTCCACGTCGAGGGCCCGCCCGCGGCCGCCGTTGGCCTCGGTTCCCCCCATCCCCACGTCGATGCTTCCGGACAGGTCGCCGCCGGCGTAGGTGGCCCCGTCGAGGGCCAGCCGGAGGGCAGCCCGATCCGCCCGCAGTCGGCCCTCCACCCGTTCCAGGGGCCGGCCCCGGAAGACCACGGCGTCGGAGCCCACCCGACCGTCCCAGAGCAGATAGCCGGGTCGCCAGCGCAGGTCGCCGGTGAAGTCGAAGGGGCCGTCGAGGCCGCTCAGGTAGCCGATCTCGGCGAGGGTGTCCCCCGAGGAGTCCCCCTGGGTGACGAAACCGCAGCGGTGATCCCCCGAAGGCTCCGGCGCCTCGGGGTTGCCCAAACTGGCGTCCCCACTCCCAGTGTTCCAGGTGCAGTCGCCGCCGGCGACGACGTTCACCGCGGGGCTGTCCACCCGAACATCGTCGAGGTCGAGGCGCCCCGGCCCTAGGCGTCCCCGGGCGGCGACCCGGACCCGCAGGGAACGCCGGGCCTGGGGCAGCAGCACGTCGGCGTCTTGGACCGTCACCTCGCCCCCGAGCCGCCGATCCCCCAGACTCCGCAGGCGGGCGCGGACCGTGCCGGTGCCCAGGGACAGCTCCAGCCGCTCGTGCTCCAGGGCGACCCGTGCCCGGTCCACCTCCACCTGGTCGAGGATCACCTCGAAATCCCCCGAGCCGCCACCCTGCAGCAGGTTGTCGGTTCCGTCGGGGAAGAATTGGAGATGGATCTCGGGCCGTTCGAGGCGCACCATCTGCAGGCGCAGGCGCCGGTGTTCGAGGGCGAAGAGGTCCGCTTCCACCAGCGCCCACGGAACCTTCAGGAACGGCCGGTCGGACCCCGGCCCGCCGCCGATCTCGAGGCCGGTGAGCTGGGCGGAGAAGGGGAAGAGCTCGAAGGAGATGTCCCCCAGGGTGACCTTCCGTTCGAGGGCTGTCGACAGGCGGGTCACCAGCTCGTCGGCGGCCCAGTCCCGGACGGGGCGGCTGTCCGCCAGCCAGCGGGCGGAGAGGATCGTCGCCGCCACCGCCACCAGGCCCCAGACGACGGGCCGCACGAGCCAGCGCCGGACCCTGCCCGGGCGGCGCCGGCAGGCGCCGTCGACCCCGCGGGATTCCGCAGTCATCGCCGGGGCCTCATCCGCCCCAATTGAGCTTGTTGCGCAGGTTGTCGTAGAAGGTCCGGCCGCTCACCCGCACGAGCTGGGCGAGGGCTTCGGAGCGCCGGATCACCACCCGATCCCGGTGCGCCAGGTGGCCGCCCTCCTGGCCGTCGACGGTGAGGAAGACCTCCTGGCGCTGGGATACCAGCTCCACCACGATGGCCTCGGAATCGGGGACCACGATCGGCCGCATGGTGAGGGCGTGGGGGCAGATGGGGGTGATCACCGCCACCGGCAGGGTCGGGTAGACGATCGGGCCGTCGGCGGAGAGGTTGTAGGCGGTGGAGCCGTTGGGGGTCGAGAGGATCAGGCCGTCGGCCCGGTAGTCCGCCACCAGCTGGCCGCTGGCGGTGAGCTCCAGCTCGATGATCTGGGCCAGGGCGCTCTTGGCGATGACGACGTCGTTGAAGGCGCGGAAGCGGGCGGCGATCCGGTCCCGCCGGTGCAGCTCGACGTCGAACATGGAGCGTTCCTGGAGCTCGAAGTCCCCCGCCAGGATGCGCACCAGGCTGGGGTAGAGCTCCTCGCTGGAAAGCTCCGTCAAGAAGCCGAGGCGGCCCATGTTGACCCCGAGGAGGGGGACCCCGGAGGCGACGGACCGGGCCACCGAAAGCAGGGTGCCGTCGCCCCCCAGCACCACCACCAGGTCGTAGGGCACCTGGGGATCGAAGGCGGCGATCTCCGTTTGTCCGCAGGCCCGCAGGGCCTCCTCGTCGAGGGCCACCTCGACCCCCCGTCGCCGCAGCCAGTCGCCTAGCTCGGCGACGGTGCGCACGGCCTCGCGGGTGCCGCTGCGGCCGACGATGCCGACGTGCCGCACCTTGCGCCGGGTCATGCTCGCCCCCCATCCCCGTTGGGGGCGCGGAAGAGGGCGAGGGCCTCCCGGTTGCCCTCCATCCCCGGCACGGGAGAGTCCATCATCCCCAAGCTTTCGAGGCCCAGGCCCACCAGGTCCGCCACCCGCTCTTCGATCACGGCGCGGCGGACCTCCAGGTCGCGGACGATGCCCCCCTTGCCCACCTGGCGGCGGCCGACCTCGAATTGGGGCTTGATCAGGGGCAGCAGCAGGCCGCCGGGGTTAAGGAACGGCAGCACCGGGGGCACCACCAGGCGCAGGGAGATGAAGGAGACGTCGACGGTGACGAGGCCGAAGCGGTCGTCGAGGTCGCCGGGGGCGAGGTGGCGGGCGTTGACCCGCTCCATCACCTTCACCCGCGGGTCCTGCCGCAGCCCCATGTCGAGCTGCCCGTAGCCGACGTCCAGGGCCACCACCCGCGTCGCCCCCCGCTGCAGCAGGCAGTCGGTGAAGCCGCCGGTGGAGGCGCCGACGTCGAGGCAGACGAGGCCCGCCGGGTCAACGCCGAAGTGGTCGAGGGCGGCGGCGAGCTTGCGGCCCGCCCGCGACACGTAGGGCTCCTTCTGGGCGATCACCTCCAACTGCGCCCCGTCGCCGATGGGGGTGCCGGGCTTGTCCACCCGCTGGCCGTCCACCCGCACGGTCCCGGCCATCACCGCCCGGCGCGCCTTCTCGCGGCTCGGGAAGTGGCCCTGCTGGTGGAGGAGCTGATCGAGGCGCGTGCGCATGGTGAGCTTCCGGGCCGGGCCGCTAATGGTCCCTGGCGGAGAAGTAGTGGACGAGGGACGGAAACAATCCGCCGCCTCCTGGAAGCTCTTCGGCCAGCGCCAGGGCCAGATCGCGGGTCTCCGCGAGCCGCTGTTTGCTCGCGTCGAGCCCGAACAGGCCGGGGTACGTGAGCTTGCGGGCCGCGGCGTCTTTCCCGGCGGTCTTTCCCAGCTTGCCGGAAGTGCCTTCGACGTCGAGAATATCATCGGCGATCTGAAACAGCAGGCCCAGCAGATCCCCCAGCTCCGTGAGGCGGCGGTCCACCTCCGGGGGGACCTCGGCGTAGAGGCCCGGGAGGCGCACGCAGGCCACCAGCAGGGCGCCGGTCTTGCGCCGGTGGATGGCTTCGAGGGCCGCCGCGGCGTCGTCGGGCCAGTGGCGCTCCGCTTCGAGGTCGTCCACCTGGCCGCCGATCATGCCGAGGGTGCCGATGGCGTGGCCCACCATCTCCACCGCCCGCCGCCGCGGACCCTCGGCGACCCCCGACGGCTCGGCGGCGAGGGTGGTGAGCCCCAGGGTGAGGAGGGAATCGCCGGCCAGGATGGCGGTGGCCTCGTCGAACTCCCGGTGCAGGGTGGCCCGGCCCCGCCGCAGATCGTCGTTGTCGAGGGACGGCAGATCGTCGTGGATGAGGCTGTAGGTGTGGATGCATTCGAGGGCCGCCGCCCCCGGCAGGAGGGACTCCCGGGGCAGCCCCAGGGCCTCGCCGGTGAGCACCACTAGGGCCGGACGGATCCGCTTGCCGCCGGCGAACAGGCTGTAGCGCATGGCGCGGTGGATCCGCTGCGGGGCCACGTCGCCCCCCGGCACCAGGCGACCCAAGGTGCGTTCGACATCGGGGCGGAGGTGGTCGAGGAAGGCTTCGAAGCTGGGCGGGCTCGTGGGTTCGGCGGCCGAATTCATGTGGGCTCCAGGGCGTGCGGTTCGGAAGCGGAGGAAGACGAAGGTTTGCTTTCGGGTCGCGGTTCGGACCCTGTGGGGCTACCCGGACTCGCCGAACGGGCCAGGCAGAGGGGGACGGCCATGAAGAAGAGCACCAGGCGGCGGACCTCCGTGTCGCGCCAATTGTCTTCGAACAGGCCGGCGAGGTTGAACCCCACCAGGATCAGGAGGGTGGCGAGGAACAGCTCTCCCCTGGGGCCTTTGGCGCCCCCTTCCCGCCGGTAGGCGCGCCAGGTCACCACCCAGCAGGCGGCCATCAGCCAGAGGTAGAGCAGCACCGAGATCAGGCCCTGTTCCGCCGCCCGCTGGAGCAGGCTGTTGTGGAGATGGGGCACGGTGACCCGCGGCGCCGTGGGGTGGCGGTAGATGGGGTAGCGCTCCGCCACCACCTCGGGGCCGACCCCGAAGAGGGGCCGCTCGGAAATCATGTAGATGGCGGCGTCCGCCATGCACAGGCGGTCGTAGTTCGAGACGTCCCGCAGGTCCTGGATCGAGCGCAGCCGCTCCCCCCAGGAATCGGGGGCGACGAACGTCACGAGGAGCACCGCCGCCGCCGCCGTTCCCCAGGCGGCGGGCCGGCGGTAAAGACGCAGCAGGGCGTAGGCCCCGAGGGTGAGGGCGGCGGCGACCCAGGCGCCGCGGGTGAGGCTCAGCATCAGGGTCCAGAGGACGAGGCCGAAGGCGACCCACAGGGACGGCCGTCGCCAGCCGCCGGTGGCCAGGCGTGCGGCGATCAGCAGGGCCCCCAGCAGCAGCACCCCGGCGAAGGTCTGGTAGTGGGAGAAGAGGCCGACGATCCGCCGGTGCAGGGTGCCGTAGTCCGTCAGGTAGTACTGGCCCATGCCGTGGATCGCCAGTACCACCACCATCGCGATCAGCGTGTCGTAGAGGCGGCGGACCCGGGTCTCCCCCCGCACCAGCACCGGCGCCAGGGCGAGGGTGGTGTACGAGAGGACGTCCCGCAGCTGGTCCAGGCTCACCTCCGGCATCAGGGACGTCGCGATGGAGGCGACGTAGGTGATGACGAAGAGGCCGGCGGGCACCAGCAGCACCGAGTCGCGACTCCAATCCCAGTTCAGGCGGCGCCTGTGACGCACCCCCCAGATCACCATCAGCCCGAGGAAGAGGTTCGAAAGGGCAAGCCCCCAGACCGACAGGAGATGGCCGGCGTAGAGCCAGAAGCCGGTGTCCGAGCGGGTGGCCGGCGGCGGCGCGGCGGGCTGGGCGACGGGATCGGTCATGGCGTTGGGTGATGGCGGCGGCGCCGGGTCGGCATGCTAGCATTCGCCGCCCGGGAAGTCCCCCGGCCCTCCGCCCCGCAGCGCCCGTCCAGAGGATCCCCATGACCCAGCTCGCGTGCCGTTTCTGCGCCCACCCCCTGGTGCACACGTTCGTCGATCTCGGAATGTCGCCGCTGGCGAATTCCTACCGTGGACCCGAGGAGCGCCAGTCTCCGGAGACCTTCTACCCGCTCCACACCTACGTTTGCAGCAAGTGCTTCCTGGTGCAGCTGCCGGAGGTCCAGAGCCCGGAGGCGATCTTCAGCGACTACGCCTATTTTTCGTCGTATTCCGACTCGTGGCTGCGCCACGCCGAGGGCTACGTCGAATCCATGGTGGAGCGGTTCGGCTTCGACGAGAACAGCCGGGTGGTGGAGGTGGCGTCGAACGACGGGTACCTGCTCCAGTACTTCCACCGCCGGGGGGTCCCGGTGCTCGGCATCGAGCCGGCGGCCAACGTCGCCGAGGCGGCGCGGGAGAAGGGCATCGAGACCCTCGTCGAATTCTTCGGCACCGACCTCGCCCGCCGGCTGCGGTCCGAAGGTCTAGGTGAGACGGGCCGCGGAGCTGATCTCATCCTCGGCAACAACGTCCTCGCCCACACCCCCTACCTCAACGATTTCGTGGCCGGGCTGGCGATCCTGCTGGCGGAGGACGGCGTGGTGACCCTGGAGTTCCCCCACCTTGTCCAGCTGATGGCGGAGAACCAGTTCGACACCATCTACCACGAGCACTTCTCCTACTTCTCGTTCTCGGCGGTCACCCGGGTGCTGGAGCACCACGGCCTCGAGGTCTTCGACGTCGACGAGCTGCCCACCCACGGCGGCTCCCTGCGGGTCTACGCCCGGCACCCGTCTCGGCCCGGAGCGGAGCCGGCGTCGGCCTCCGTGGCGGACCTCCTAGAGCGGGAGCGTGACCTCGGCCTCTTGGACCTGGACGCCTATCGGCACTTCGCCGAGAAGGTCCGCGCCACCAAACGCAAGCTCCTCCAGTTCCTCCTGACGGCCAAGAACGAGGGCAAGACCGTGGTGGGCTACGGCGCCCCGGCCAAGGGCAATACCCTGCTCAACTACTGCGGCGTGCGCACCGACCTCCTCGACTACACCGTCGACCGCAGTCCCCACAAGCAGGGGCACACCCTGCCGGGGGTGGGGATTCCGATCCACCACCCCGACCGGATCCGCGAGACCCGGCCCGACTACGTGCTGATCCTGCCCTGGAACCTGCGCCACGAGATCATGGAGCAGATGGCCGACGTGCTGGAGTGGGGGGGGCGCTTTGTCGTCGCCATCCCCGAGGTGACGGTCCTGTGATATTCCACGAGATCCCCATCCCCGGCGCCTACCTCATCGAGCCCGAGCGGGTCGAGGACCGCCGCGGTTTCTTCGCCCGCACCTACTGCCGGCGGGAGCTCGAAGAGCGGGACCTGGACCCCACCGTGGTGCAGTGCAACGTGTCGGTCAACAAGACCAAGGGCACCGTCCGCGGCATGCACTGGCAGGCGGCCCCCTACGAAGAGATCAAGCTGGTCCGCTGCACCGGCGGCGGCATCTACGACCTCCTGCTGGACCTGCGGCCCGAGTCCCCGGCCTACAAGCAGCACTACGGGGTCGAGCTGACGCGGGACAACCGCCTCTCCCTCTACATCCCCGCCGGGGTGGCCCACGGCTTCCAGTCCTTAGAAGACGACACCGAGGTCTTCTACCAGATGTCGGAGTTCTACTACCCCGAGGCGGCCCGCGGCGTGCGCTGGAACGACCCGGCCTTCGACATCAAGTGGCCGCTGCCGATCTCGGTGATCTCGGCCAAGGACGGCTCCTTCCCCGACTTCGAAGGATGACCGCCGTGGACGGACGCCGCCCGACGGATGCCGTCGCGCCCCGACCGAGCACTGGGTCTCTACCGTGGCTTAGTCAGGGACCTTCCCTGCCCTGGGCCCTCGGCATCTTCGCCGCCGTGGCCGCCGTCTGGGGGGCCTTCCTGGCCCGCAACCTGGCGTGGGATCTGCGCTTCGAAGACGCCCTGATCGTCCTGCGGTACGCCCGCAACCTGGTGGCGGGCCACGGTTTCGTCTACAACCCCGGGGAGCAGATCCTCGGGGTCACGACTCCCCTCTACACCCTGCTCAGCACGGTCTACATCGTGCTGGGGGGGGAGCACGCGCCGGGAGTCCAGAACCTCTTCGGACTGCTGTGGATGGCCCTCGAAGCCGGCCTCATGCTGGTGCTGCTGCACCGCCTGGGGCACCGGTGGGCGGGCCTCGCGGCGGCGCTGATGATCCTGGGTAACTACAACCTCACCTACCTCTACCTGGGGATGGAGACTCACCTCTTCGTCGCCCTGGTGCTGCTAGCGATGGTGCTCAACCTCGACGGCGAGCGCCCCTGGGCCCTGGGGGTGGCCCTCGGCCTGGCGTTCCTTGTGCGCTACGACGCGGCCCTGGTGGCGGCGCTCATCGGCGTCGACCGCTGGATCCGCGACCGTCGCCTCCCTTGGCGGATGACCCTCGCCTTCACGGCGGTGGTGCTGCCGTGGCTGGTGTTCGCCCAGCTCTATTTCGGCTCCATCCTGCCGACGTCCTTCGGCGCCAAGAAAGACCACTTCCCGGCCTTGAACTACGTGCTGCAGGTCTTCGAGTACTACCGCACCACCTACGGCCGCCTGCTGGGCTTCTACCTGCCCGGCGCCCGCCTGCCGAATTTGGCGGCCTGGGGCTTTCCCCTGGTCGTGCTGTTCGGCGTCGCGGCGGCGGCTTGGCGGGATCGACGCGCCCTCGTGCCCGCCGCCTACCCGGCTCTGCACCTGGCGGCCTACGCCCTCATCGGCTCCCACCCCGCCTCCACCTGGCACGTCTACCTCCTCAACCCCTTCGGCTACGCCTTCTTCGCCGTCGGGGTGGCTGTGGCGCTGGGCTTCCTTTGCAACGCTGCGGCGCGGGGGATTCCTGCCCTCGGCCGCCGGCGCTGGCTGCCCGTCGCGGTGGCCGTCGCCTTGATGGTGCCCCTCCTGGTCCACCTCCAGCAGCAGATGCGCCACCGCTACCGCATGGACCCCCTGACGAGCCAGCTGCACGCCATGTCGGCCTGGATGGTGGAGCGCTACCCGGCCGAAACCTCCCTGCTGCAGCCGGGGATCGGCGTCCTAGGCTGGGAGACGGGGTTCCGCATCGTCGACCACGCCGGCCTGGTGACGCCTGGGCTCTACTTCCACGACGATCTCCACTGCACGCCGGTGCCGGAGGTCCTGGAGCTCCATGCCCCCGACCTCGTGCTCCTCAGCCAGTGGAGCCCGGCGGAGATCGACCACCTCGGCTACCGGCGGGTGAAAACCTTCGTAGAGCCCTACGAATACCGCCTATACGAGCGGAAATCTCGACAACCTTGATCGGAATCTCCGGCGGATTCCGCGTCGGATAGTGAGGCTGGTGCCGTCGTGGGCGCCGGGAGCATGTGTTTCTTTGGACGATGAGGAGAGACGAGATGAAGACGCTACGGATGTTGTCGGTGTTGGCGTTGGGTGTAGGGGTGCTGGCGGCAACGCCCCTGTCCGCCGGGGACCTGTCGGCGGGGCTGCCGGAACGGGTGGTGGAGGTGGAGACCCTGTGGACGACCCCCGCCGAGGGGTCCGCCGACGCGCTGCCTTCCACCCTGGCGCGGGTGCGGGTGGTGGAGAGCCTGCGGGGGGACTTTGAATCGGGGGACGAGCTGACCCTGCGGGCCCCCGGCGGCGTCGGGGACGACGGCGGGCGGGTGACGGTCCTCGGCGCGCCCCAGCTGCGGCAGGGGTCGCGGTCCCTGGTGGCCCTCGAACCGGCGGCGGACGGCACCTGGCGGGCGAGCCGCTACCTGCCGTCCACGAACCTCGACCTCGGGAATGAGCGGTTCCTGAGCAGTCCGGGGCGCCTCCTCTCCATCGGCGACAAATGCCTCGACGTGCTCAATTCCGGCACCGAGGACGGCACGCCGGTGGTGTACTTCCAATGCACCGGCAACCCCAACCAGGAATGGCGGTTCGACGGCGACAGCTTCCAAGGCTACCTTCTGCGGGGCCAGGGCAAGTGCCTGGTTCCCGGTGAAGTGGGTCCCAGCGGCTTTACCGAGGCGGTCCTCGGCACCTGCACCAACGACACCCGCTGGCGCCGCTTCGGCAGCTTCCCGGGCGGATTCCGCCTCCAGTACGACGACTCGGGCCAGTGCCTCGACGTCCTCGGGTCCAGCACCGACGACCTGACCCCGATCATCCTCTTCGAATGCACCGGCAACCCGAACCAGACCTGGCGCTTCGAAGAGGTGGCCAACGGGACCTGCTTCCCCACGAGCACCACCCTCTGCCTCGACAACAACCGCTTCCGCGTCCGGGTCGACTGGCGGGATTTCCGCGGCGTGCGGGACGACGCCCGGGTCGTCCTGTCGCAGGGGGATTCGGGGGTGCTGTGGTTCTTCCAGGACGACAACTGGGAGATGCTCATGAAAGTGCTCGACGGCTGCGGCGTCAACAATCACTATTGGGTCTACTTCGCCGCCACCACCAACGTCGAATTCACGGTGGAGGTCACCGACACCCTCCGCGGCGTCACCCACACCTACTTCAACCCCCTGGGGCAGGCCGCCGACGCCGTCACCGACACGACGGCCTTCGCCACCTGCCCCTGAGGCGGCGGAGGGACCCCCTGCGCTACGGCCCCCGGAACAGGCTGTAGCGCAGGGCCCGCAGGGTTTCGAGGCGCTGGGCGACGACGGATTCGTCTGGGTAGAGGCGTGTGAGGTCGACGTCCTCGCCGTCGATGAGGGCCTGGCGGACGGGGGAGCGCTCCCCGTGCTGGGCGCGGAAGACGTTCCAGCCGTGGACGGCGTTGGCCCCCCAGGCGAGGGCGACCAGGAGAGCAGCCGCGACCGCCATCTTTCGGCGGCTCGGGGCCGATGGAGGTGGGTCGGACCAGGGCCGCAGCACCGCCAGGCAACCCAAGAGGCCGATCCAGAAGAGGTTGGCGAAGGTCATGTAGCGGGGGGTCAGGGCCTGGTGCAGGCCCTCGTCGAGACGCCCCGAGGCGGTGAGGACGGCGCTGGCGACGGCGACGGACGCCACCGTCAGCCACGGTAGCAGGTCGGCGAAGCGCCCCGGCTCCCGCCGCAGCCCGAAGACGACGAGGGCGGCGAAGCCCACCACCGCCAGGAATCCGCCGTAGAGGGCCAGCTGGCCGTGGAATCCGAAGACGGGGCTGCCGAGATAGAGGCTCACGTAGCCGCCGAAGAGCTTCAGGCGGTGGGGGTCCAGGAGGCCGGCGTCCGGCAGGGACTGGGGCGATCGGTAGCCGGCGAAGAAGAGGGCGAGGGTCGCCGCCGCGGCCGTCATCCACAGGCCCACGCGGACCCATCGCCCCTCGGCGCGGCGGGCGACGAGGGGCAGGGCGAGGACCCAGATCAAGAGGCCGTTGGCGTAGGAGAAGGTCGCCACGAAGGCGGGGAGGGCGGCCCCCAGGGTCCCCGTCCATCGCCCCCCGAAGCGCGCCAGGATCGCCACCGCCCCCAGGCTCCCCGCCACCGCCAGGAAGACCTGGCTCTGCCATCCCCAGGCCCAGTTCTCCCATTGGGCGGGGCTGAAGACGAGGAGGGACAGGGCCGGCGGTAGCCACCCCCCGCGTTCCACCTTAAGGGCCATCGACGCGGCGGCGGCGAAGATGGCCGCCGCCAGCAGCACGTGGGTCATCAGCTCCCAGCGGACATTCCAGTGGCTGACCCGGGCGAGGCTCAGCATCAGGAGGCGGGGGAACAGCAGCCGGTGCTCGTTGTGCTGGGCCGCCAGGTCGGCGAGGGTCACGTCGCCGGCCCGGTCCTTCTCCAGCAGGGGCACCAGCTCCCACTGATCCCAATGGGGGAGGTCGACCCCCCAGCGGGCCACCATGAACGCCACCAGCAGCGCCGGCAGCAGGGAGAGGAGCAGGGGCCCCCGGGCCGTCCGCGGGGCAGCGGCGGGGGTGGGAATCAGCCTGCCTCGGCGGGCTCGGGGGAGGTCGTCGCCTTGGGCCGCTTGAAGGGCTGGTAGAAGGCGTCGCGGCGGATGTTGCAGGTACTGCAGGTGCCGATGGGTTTGCCGCAGCGCAGACCTTCCCGCACCTCGTCGATCCGCGCCTCCACGTCCGCTAGGCCGTCGGCGGGCATCACCCCCATGGGCTGGCCTTCCCAGAAGATGCAGGGGTTCACCGCGCCGTTGGGGCGGATGACGTAGGTGCGCTTGGGGTACGCGCAGCCGTCCAGGCGCTTCTGCCAGCGGTAGCGGAAATACTCGGGCCGGTAGAGACCCGCCCGCCAGCGCCACAGGGCCCGCCGTAGACGGGTCACCGGGTTGCGGCGGAAGTCGTCGGCGGTCTGGAACTCGGGGTAGTAGGCGAGCTTGATGCCGCGGGACACGGCGTCCTCCGCCACCTGCGCCAGGCGGTCGGAGAGCCACTGCCTGTCCAGGTCGTCCAGCAGCTCCGGCCCGTTGTCCACACCCACCGTCGGCGTCACGAAGCGCACGTCCAGATCCCGCACGCCGTAGCGCTCGGCGAATTCGGGGAGCCTCAGGATGTCGTCGCGGTTCGAGCGCATCCAGGTGTAGATGATGCGCAGGCCCGTGCTCGACCCTTTGCGCGTCTCGTTCATCAGGTCGAGGCGCTGGAGGAGCATCGAGAACTTGCCGCCGATGCGGATCTTCTCGTAGGTCTCCTGGTCGGTGCCGTCCATCGACACCGCCACCGTCCGCACCTTCGCCTCGACGATCGCCTCCGCCTTCTTCGGCGTCAGCGCCAGGAGGTTGGTGGGGAACCACAGATCCTCGATGCCGTAGCGGCCGGCGATGCGCACGATGTCGGCGAACTTCGAGTGGATCATCGGCTCGGCGGCGCAGCCGAGGGCTACCCGCCAGGCGCGATTGAAGAAGTGTTCCGCCAGTTCCTCGAAGACCTCCACCGGCATGTTGCCGTTCTTCGACAGCTCCCGGTCGAAGGGGTGAAACTTCAGCCGATTCGTATTGGCGAAGTAGCACATCACGCAGCTGAGATTGCAGCGCTCCGTGAGGTCCATGACGAGGGTGAGGGGCCGTTTCAAGGTGCGGGCTCCGCGGCGACGTTGGGGCGGCCGGGGTTGGGTCGGATGCCGCTGGGTCGAGCAGCAGTGGAAGCGGGATTCGCCGGGCGGCGACTTTGGGAGATTAGCATAGAGCCCAGCCACCCCAGGAGGAGCGCGGCGACGGTGCCGGCGCTGGTCCATAGGCCGATCCCGAAGGACCGGGGCCGGTAGACCAGGTCCACCCGGTGATCCCCCGCCGGCAGCTCGAAGGCCAGGAAGCTGCGGTTGGCCCGGGCGAGGGGAAGCTCCCCGCCGTCTGGGGTGCGGGCCCGCCAGCCGTCCCAGGCGGGTTGGGAGACCACTACCCACCCGGGGCCCTCCATGGCGGCGTCGATCCGCAGTCCGGTGCCCCGCTTGCGGACCGTCAACGTCCCCGGACCGTTGGCGCGGGGGCGGTCGGGTCCGTGGTCGGCCCGGGCCGGGGTGTCGATCCAGGCGGTGGCGCCGAAGTCGCGGCAGGCTTCGAGGCCCGCCATCTGCCGCTTCGGCGGCATGTCCAGGTGGACCTCCCTCGGTATGAAGGCCCGCCCCAGGGCCCGGGGGTTCTCCAACAGCTGGACGCCGCGGTCCCGGGCCACCACCCGCCAGGGCTCGGGGGGGCGATAGCTCGCCGGCGCCATCCCCCAGCGGACGTTCAGGAGATCGAGGAACGGGCTGCCGAGGCGGTGGACCTGGTTGAAGTACACGTGGGGCTCGGTGGGCCAGAGGTGGTAGGTGCGCACCAGGTGGGCGAGGGTCATGGGCTGGTAGCCCCGCACGTCCTCGAAGCCGTAGATCGCGCCGAGGTTGGCGGGCATCGTCATGCCGACCCCCACGAAGCGGTACGGCGCGTCGGTGGCGGGGAGGTGCTCGAGGATCGGCACCGCGGGGTAGGCCAGGCGGCGGTCGAGGTCCGGGTAGCGGTCCCCCACCTCGGCGGCCCGCTGCACCAGCAGCAGGCCGAGCAGCGCCGCCAGGACGGTCCCGGGCCGTCCGGCCCGGCGGGCACCCCCCCCAAGCCAGCAGACCGCCGCCGCTGCGGCCACCGGCACCAGCAGCCAAAGCCCGTAGTGGGCCAGGAGCTCCGGCGACAGGCCGTCCTCCGTCATCGGCCCCCAGGCTTTGGCCACCAGGGCCCCCAGGCCCGCCGTCACCGCCAGATGCAGGGCCGCCAGCCGGCGTTCGGGCCGCGTCGCCCAGGCTTCGGCCCCGAGGGCGGCGAGGGTGGCGAGGGCCCAGGCGGCGGCGAACACCAGCCGTTTGTGGATGCCGATCTCGAACAGGGGCAGACTCGCCACGAAGTGGGTCGCCCACGGTGCGGAGGCCCCCATGGCGACGCCGAAGAGGTAGACGCCCCCCAGAAGCCAGCGGCCCCGCCACGGGTGACGCCAGAGCCCGAAGAGGGCGAGGGCGAAGAGCACCGATCCGGCGTAGGCGTTCGAATGGGGGACGAAGAATTCCGGCCCCGGCACCGTCTCGCCCCAGCCGAGGCCGTAGCGGTGGGGCAGCAGGTTCGTCTGCGCCCGGTCCAGGGCCTCCGGCCAGGGGACGCTGTGGTCCAGCGCGGCGAAGAGGTCGTGGCGCAGGCGGTACTGCTCGGTCTGGGGCAGGGCGTCGACGATCGGCAGCAGGTAGACGGCGCAGGCCAGGAGCGCCAGCACCCCCGCCACCAGGGCCGCGGCCACCGCCGACGCCGCCTTCCGCAGGCGGCTGGGGCCGGGGATCGAGGCCACCTCGAACAGGCCGTAGATCGCCCCCACGGCGGTGGCGTGGAGCAGACTCTCGGGGTGGCCGCCGAGGGCCACCAGCACGAAGGCGGCGGCGAGGAGCAGGGCCGAGCGACGGTCGGGCCCCCGGGTCACCCGCCGCACGGCGGTGGTCACCAGGGGGAAGAACGCCACGGTGGTGGCCATGGGCCAGCCGAGCCAGAAGGTGCCGAAACCGCAGAAGGCCCAGCCCGCGGCCGCGAAGAAGGACGCCGTCTCGCGGCAGCCGAGCTCGCGGGCGAAGACGAAGCCGCCGATCCCCGCGCACAGCAGCACGGCGGCGGCGATGAAGGTGAGGGAGAGGTCCAGGGGCAGCGCCAGGGCCACGACGTTGATCGGGTGGTACGGCGCCGCCTGGGCCGATTGGGCCAGGGTGTCCCCCGCCAGCATGGTGGGGTTCATCAGCGGCCAGTCGCCGGCGGCCCACGCCTGCCGCACCGCCGCGTGCCACGGCACGATCTGGAAGGTCAGGTCACCGGACATGGCGTTGTGGGGCCGCTCGACGCCGAAGTCCCCCCGGTCCGAGGCGAAGGGCTCCCAGCTGAACACCATGTCGAGGGGGGCGTAGACCTTCCCCGTCAAGAGCGAACCGCCGGTGAGGCAGAGGGGCAGGAGCGCCAGCACCAGGGCGGCGGACCGCGACAACGGGCGCACGTAGCGATGGGTCAACGCCAGGGCCGCGGCGGCGAAGGCGAGGTAGACGAAAACCAGGTGGAGGGCGGGGAGGAGCACGGCGAGTCTGGGTGGGGGCGAGTCGAGGTGGGGGAGGTGTGGACGCGGGGATGAGCACTCCGCGGCGGCAACATATCACCGGCCTGGATTCGGTTCTCTGGGCTGGACCCCCTTACCCTGGACCTTCGACCTGCGGCGGTTTAGCATCGAGCCCCGTTCGCCATTCAATCCGAAAGGACGTCCCATGCATATCGACGACGTGCGTCACCTGTGCGTCACCGGCGCCGGCCAGATGGGGGCCCAGATCGCCATCCAGGCGGCGCTCCACGGTTTTGGTGTCACCCTCCACGACATCTCCGCAGCGCAGCTCGACGCCGCCATCGCCGGCAACCGCAAGCACCTCGAGCGGAAGGTCACCAAGGGCAAGATGACCGCCGACCAGGTGGAGGAGACCTTCGGCCGCATCGCCACCACCACCGACCTCGGGGAGGCCGCCTCCGGGGCCGACTTCGTGCTCGAAGCGGTGGTGGAGAAGCTCGACGTCAAGAGGAACGTCTTCGCCGAGCTCGACCGCCACGCCCCGGCCCACGCCATCCTCGCCACCAACAGCTCCTACCTCGGCAACTCCCGCATCGCCGACGCCACCTCGCGGCCGGAGCAGGTGGTCAACATGCACTTCTTCTACCCGCCCCTGGTGATGAAGCTGGTGGAGGTGGTGCGCGGGGAGTGGACGTCCGACGCCACCATGGCCCTCACCATGGAGCTGGCCCGGCGCATGGGCAAGGTGCCGGTGCAGGTGGACAAGGAGCTGCCGGGATTCCTCGTCAACCGCATCCTGCGGGCCATCACCAACGAAGCCTATGACCTGCTGGAGAACGGCGTCGCCAGCTTCGAAGATATCGATCTGGCGTGCGAGCTGGGCCTCAGCCACCCCATGGGGCCCTTCAAGCTCGGCGATTTCAGCGGCCTCGACATCGGTTACAACGCCCGTCTGGAACGCTTCCAGGAGACCGGCGACCCGGCCTACAAGCCGGCGCCGTCCCTCGAACGGCGGGTCCAGCGGGGGGACCTCGGCCGCAAGACGGGCCGCGGTTTCTACGACTATTCCACCAAGCCCCCGACCCCCACGGAGGACTGATCCCATGCAGATTCACGAGAACACCGTCGCCCTCGTCTCCGGGGGCGCGTCCGGCCTCGGCGAGGCCACCATCCGCCGCCTCGCCGCCGCCGGCGCCCGCGTCGTCATCGCCGACCTCAACGCCGAGCGGGGCGAAGCCCTGGCCGAGGAGCTGGGGGACGGCGCCCGCTTCGCCCTCACCAACGTCGCCGACGCCGACGCCGTCGCCCGCGCGGTGGACGTCGCCACCGAGCTGGGGGAGCTGCGGATCGCCGTCAGCTGCGCCGGCATCGGCCCCGCCGCCAAGGTGGTGGGCCGCGATGGCTCCCCCCACGACCTCGACCTCTTCCGCAAGGTGATCGAGGTGAACCTCATCGGCACCTTCAACGTCCTGCGCATCGCCTCCGCGGCGATGGCGAAGAACGACCTCGACGACGGCGGCGAGCGGGGGGTGGTGATCAACACCGCCTCCGTGGCGGCCTTCGAGGGGCAGATCGGCCAGGTGGCCTATTCCGCTTCCAAGGGGGGCGTCGTGGGTCTCACCCTGCCGTCCGCCCGGGACCTGATGAAGCTCGGCGTCCGGGTGGTCACCATCGCCCCCGGCACCTTCGACACGCCGCTTTTGGCCGGCCTCCCGGAGAACGTCCGCGAGGCCCTGGCGGCGGGCATCCCCCACCCCCGTCGCCTCGGGGATCCGGCGGAGTACGGCCAGCTCGTCGAGTCGATCGTCACCAACGCCTACATCAACGGCGAGACGATCCGCATCGACGGCGCCCTGCGCATGCCGCCGCGGTAGGAAACCCTAGGATGGACGACGGAGCGCAGGAAGACGCTCCCTCTGGCGCACCAGGGGGAGCACCAGGCGGCGCACCCTCCGGCGCACCAGCGCGGCTGGTGCTCTTAGGGGCCAGCAACCTGGCGCGCCAGCTGCCGACGGTGGTCGATACCGGCCGCCGTCTCCTGCAGCGCCGCTACCCCGGTCGCCCCGTCGAAGTATGGGGGGCCCTCGGCCGCGGTCGCTCCTACGGTTCCGGAAGCTGGTTCCTGGGCCGGGCGCTTCCGGGGATCCGCTCCTGCGGCCTATGGTCGTCCCTGGCCCAGGCCCCCGCCGCCGCGGTCACCCACGCCCTCGTCACCGACGTCGGCAACGACCTCGGCTACGGCCGCGACGCCCCCACCGTCGCCCGCTGGGTGGGGGACTGCATCGATCGCCTGCGGGACGCCGGCGCCGCCCCGGAGCGTGGAGAGATCGTCCTCACCTCCATGCCCATCGCCAGCCTCTCCCGCTACGCCGACTGGCAGCTCGACGTCGCCCGCCGTCTCCTCTTCCCCCTCTCCACCCAAACCGCCGCCGAGGTCCGCCGCCGCTCCCACGACCTCGACGACCGACTCCGCCACCTCGCCGACGATCAGGGACTCACCTGGGTCGAGCAGCAGGCCGCCTGGTATGGCGTCGACCCGGTCCACCTACGCCCGCGGATGGGCAAACAAATCTGGAGCCAGATCCTCGGCTCCTGGGCTACGGAGCACAGCGTCATCACCAACGGCCAAGGCCAGAACGGCCACTCCGTCGCCGTCGCCGGTCTCTCCTGGTCCAATAGCTGGCGCCTGCGCCGTCTACGGCCCGAGCACGTCCAGCTCTTCGGCCGCGAGATCGGCCGGCCCCAGCCCTGCGGTCACCTGCCGGATCTGACGGTGTGGTTGTTCTGAGGAGATGGTGCGATGACGAAAGCGAATCTGCCCAGGGTCCCGGATCCAGCCTTGCTACCCCAACGCGAGCGGCTCGCCAAGTTGCTGGCGGACCTGGCGGACGAGCACGGCGAGATCGACGCTGGGCTGATGGAGGATATTCGCGGAGCATGGCCGGCCCCTCGCGAGATTCTCAAGTCGCCTGGGTTTCCCGGGTAGGGGCGGGGCTTGCCCCCGCCCGCCTGACCCAAACCGTCGATCTTTCGGAGTCGCAGATAGGATCTGCCTCCGCGTCTGGGCACCCCGCGTCCTCGTATCGGCGTTGGCCGAACCCTGCTCCGAGGATGGAACCCCGAATCTCGACCCACGGTCGTGACGACGTGTTCGGCGGGAGACCGATCTGCGGGGCGGGGCCGCGGCGGAGGGTTGTTGCCCTGAGCTCCCGCTGTCTTGGCAGTTCCTCCTCAGCGTTTCTGCTGCGCGGGCGGGGGCGAGCCCCGCCCCTACCCCGGAGACGGTTCGGTGGGGGGCTCTCCGGTCCCGCTCAGCGCGGTGAGCTCGTCCGAAGCCCCTTCGAGAGCTTCTGTGTCGCTGAGCTCCTCGTACAGATCCCGTAGCGTGCCCAATATGAGCTTCGAGTCGCCGAGTACTTGGGGCAGCGGGTCTAGGATCTTCAACAGTTGGCGTTGCAGATCGCGACTCTCCTCCAGGAGTGCCCGCGCCCGGTCCGCCTCCCCAGCTTCCCGGGCCAGGTCACCCACTCGCCAAAGACTCAAGGAGAGGTCTCTGAGGGCCTCGGGTGTGGGGGCGTCTTTGGCGAGTCGCCTGCGGATGTCGAGGCTCTCGTCGTGGGCGTTGCCGGCGTCTTCGAGGCGTCCCCGTGTGCGTCGCACGTCTCCGACTCTTTCGAGGCCTACGGAGAGGTCTCTGAGGGCCTCGGGCGTGGGTCCATAGTCGTTGGCGAGTCGCCTGCGGATGTGGTGGCTCGCGTCGTGGGCGTTGGCGGCGTCTTCGAGGAGTCCACGTGCGCGTCGCACGTCTCCGACTCTTTCGAGGCTTATGGAGAGGTCTCTGAGGGCCTCGGGGGTGGGGGCATCGTTGGCGAGTCGCCGAGCGATGTCGAG
>JBCDIS010000022.1:0-59164 GCA_038748685.1 Acidobacteriota bacterium
GACCCGACGGGCCCAGCGATCGCGGGTGACGGTTCCCCCTTCGAATTCCACGGCTTCGACCCGGTAGCCCGGGCCGGGGTCGACCTCGAAGGTGACCCGCAGGTCCACGGGATCCCCGTCGTCCACCACGGGCCGAACCCGGGCCTCCGTATGCCCCTCCGCCCGCAGCGCCCGCTCCACCGTCAGCGCCGCCCCGGCGATCCCGCTACGCACCGCGGGGTCCCCCGGCCGCAGCTCCACCAGGTCCTCGAGGCGGCCCCGCTCGCCGTCCCCGAGACCTTCCAGGGGCCCACCGGCGATGCGCTGCCGCCGGCCGACGTCGAGGTCCACCACCGGCCGCCGCGGCTCCTCCCCCAGGCGTCGACCCGCGATCGTCGCTTCGGGAAAGCCCAGGTCCCGCAGGGACCGCAGGAGCCGCGCGTCCGCCGACTCGACCCCCGCCAGCAGCTCCGCCCGCAGCAGCTGACTCGGGAATCGGCCCCGCAGGATCGAGGCCACCCCGTCATCAACGCCGCGGAAATCCACCGGGTCGAGCTCCACCTGCGGCCCCGGCTCCGAACGTACGGTGACAATCCGATCGCCGTCGGGCTGCGCCGGATCCGCGGGTCGCCGCTCGACCGTCACCTCGGGGTCGAGGTGACCGAGGCTGCGCCAGGCCCTCACCCCGAAGCTCTCCATCTCCTTCAGGGACTGCGGCTCGTTGTAGTCCGCCCGATAGAGCCGGCGGAGCTCCCGCCGCCGGGCCCTGGGGAGGGTCTCCCCCTCGAACTCCAGCTCGGCGAACAGTCCGGCCGCGGCCTCGACGTGGAGGGGGACGAAGTCCCCCGACGAGTCCGCGGACCCCACCCGGACCCGCACCTGGGGCTCAGGGTAGCCCCGCCTCCGCAGGGCATCGCCGATGTCGATCTCGAGGTCGAAGTCGACGCCGTCGGGTAGAACGTCTCCGCGGGTATACGGGATCGCCCTCCTGACCCAGCGCGATCCGCAGCGATCGCAGTCCACCTCGATCCTCCCCAGCCGGCGTTGCCCCTCCTCCAGCGGGTCGTCGGCGCCGAGCTCGATCTGCTGCACCACCGTCGCGCCGTAGTTGCTCTGGTCGTTGGTGAACAGGGCACCGGTCAACCGCGGCAGGGCGCGGAAGCTGTGGAGATCGAGGATGTAGGTCCGCTCCTCAGCCTCCCGCAGGTCGATGGCGACGGCGATCGCCACCTGGGTCGACAGGTCCCGGCTCACCACCAGCTGGGCCTCCGGATCCGCCTCACCGAAGAGGAAGAGGGGCCGGTACTGAACCCGGGTTCCCCCCAGGGCCCGGCCGATTCCCGAGGCCAAGCGGTTGCCGTAGTAGGTGGCCAGGCCCTCTTGGATCCCGTCGCCGGCCCCACCGTCGTCCGAGTCCACCCCTCCGACCCCCACGGGACCGATGTCGGGGCGCTGGAGGCCGGCGAGCACCTGCTGGTCGGCGCGGGTGGTCAGGCCGGGATCTTCGAGGGAGGTGGTGGTGACCACGTCGAGGGTGGCGGGGACCCCGGGCTGGCCGGGGAAGCTCATCACCGCGCGGTCGAGGCGCACCACCTGCCCGTAGGCGTAGACCCGCCCCCCCGGCTCCACTTCGATGCTCCCCAGGATGCGGGGTTCCGCCAGCGTGCCCTCCACCCGCAGGGGCGCCCAGCTGGCCCGCAGATCGGCGACGTTGTTCTTGACGATCACGCCGTCCACGGTCGCGATGTCGGCCCGCAGCTCGATCTGCCGGAGGAGCTCCGGGGCTTCCCCGGCGCCGAGGGCCGGCGGCTCCAGGAGGAGCGCCAGCAGCTCCCGATCGGTATCCAGGTTGCGACGCAGGGAACCCCGCTCCACCAGCACGTTGGTGGTCAGCCGGGCGCCCTCGGCCCCATCCGCCGGTCCATCGACGAGGGGGAGCTGGAGGGAGAAGTTGCCGGCGAGGAGCACGGTAAGGCCATAGTCGAGACGGAACCGAAGTCGATCGAACAGGCCGTCCAGCTGGAGACCCGGGGGGCGTCCCTCCCCGTCGTCGCCGAAGTCGACCTGGCCGACGACGTCGATCTCGCCGTTGTTCAGACGGGCCAAGAGCTCCTCGATCTCGAACTTGCCGTCCCCCATACGCATCCTGCCCCGGGGGGCCTCCAGACGCGTGGCGTAGGGGGCCAGCCACGTGACCGAGGCGTCCGGGGCGTCGAGGGCGATGTCGACCTCCAGATCCGCGGGGGGGCCGGAGGCCGTCACCTGGACTTCCATCAGCCCTTCCGCCAGACCGCCGGCGAGGTAAGGATCTAGCAGCGACGCCGGCAGGGCGCCGTCCGCCACCACCTCCAATGCGGTCACCCCTTCCGCCGCCGGGCGCTCGGGGGTCCAGCCGGGGTCGAGATCGGCACTGGCTTCAAGGGTGAAGGGATGTCCGTCCACCGTGAAGATGGTCTTGGGCAACCCCAAGCTGCCGTTGCGCAGGGTCCCCACCAGGGATTCGGTGGCGGCGATCCGATGACCGGGGAGCTCGAGGACCGCTTCCCCAAGGGTGATCTCGGCGGCCGCCAAAGACGGTCGCCCGGGGTCGAACGTGAAGCTCCCCTCCACCGCCGCCGTAAAGCGCTGGGCCGGCGGCTCCAGGCCGAGCCAGCCCGCCAGCTCCTCCGTATCGAGCCGGGGCACGTCGACCACGCCGGTGACGGGCCCGTCGGCCCGGGGGGTCGGCACGGCGTCCAGAATGTCGCCGGCCCCGGGAAACGCCCCCAGGCCGCCGAGGGGGGCGTGGACCAGGAAGGCCTCTACCACCGGAACGCCGTCCGCCACCGCCAGGTCCCGAAGCTCGAACCGCAGGGCCCCATCCGCGAGGGACGCGTCCCCCACCAGACTCTCGATGCCGTCGTAGGGCCTGTCCATCCGAACCTCCAGGGCGATGGACCGAAGCCAGTCGCCCACGCCGGGGTCGAGATCGGCGTGCCCCCGCACCTCGAAGGGCACCCCTTGCTCCGGCCCCAGACCCGACAGGACCCCTTCGATCCGCTCCGCTTCGACCCTCCGGCCGTCGGTCCACACGTTGGCGACGACCGTCGACAGGGAGGGGCCATCCTGCCCTGCGGCGGCGAGGTCGGTGCCCGTTAGCTCAGCATCCACCGTACCTTCAGGTCTGCCGCCGGCGACGCTTCCCGCCGCCCCTATCGCCCCGGACACCGCACCCTCCACCCCGACCCCGAGGATCGCCAGGTCGAAGTCTTCAAGCGCTACGGCGACCTCCCCCCGAGCCGAGGCGGGCCGCCCCGAAGCGTCAGCCGTCAGAGTTCGGCCCGGTCGCGGCGACCAGAGCCCGGTCAGCGAGACGGCGGGATCGGTGACGGCTCCGCTCACCTCGGCGTCGAGCTGGAGCGTCCCCACCAGATCGACGCCCTTAGGCACGGCGTCGGGCTGTGCCGAGGAATTGGGGACGCTTTCGATCGCCGGCGGCCGACGGACGGCGTCGATCCGGTCCCCGAGCCAGGGCCAGCGGGCGGCCAGGGCGTCGAGCAGAGGTCCGAGATCGGCGGTCTCGATGCTGGCCCCGGTCCCCTCCAGCCGGGCTTCGGCGAGCTGCCCCCAGGACGGGGCCACCAGCCGCCCGGCGACCCGGCGACGGCCCTCCAGACCCGGAAAGAGCTGCGCATCGAAGGCGAGCCTGAGGTCAGAGTCGCCGGAACCGGGGCCCGTCTCCAAGGTCTCTGCGTCGGCCGTCAGCCAGATCTCCCCGCCGCGGCGCCAGACCACGGTCGCCTCCCCCGTCAACCCTTCGGCGTCGGGGGACGCCATCGAAAGATCTGCCTCCAGGTCGAGGAACGAGCCCCGGGCGGACAGCCGGTCGAGGGTCTCCGCCCCCACCAGAGGTTCGAGAAGCGCCGCCGGAAAGCCCTGGGCGCTGGCTACGAAGCTCCCACGGAGCCGCCGCAATTCCAGATCTCCGCTGGCCTCCAGTCGCCCGGCGTCGGCGGCGGCACCGGGCACCAGATCCGGCGCCAGGACGGCCGGGTCGGCCCGCAGGCTGAAGCGGGTCTGGATCGGCGACTCGGGGTCGGTGGCGACGGTTCCGGAGGCCCGCAGATCCAGGCCGTCCCCGACCACGGCGACGTCGTCGATGGTGACGGGCCCCGCCGTCGGACCCCGGACCTTCGCCCCGAGGTCGAAGTCGGCGGCGCCGGCCCCCCGCCGGATCAGCGTCAGGCGCCCCGACCCCAGACCCAGATCCACCGCACCGTCCACCAAGGATCCCGACACGTCGAGATCCCCCATGGACCACGATTCCAACCAGCCCCCCGACGGACCGCCGGTGACGCCGATGTCGGTCAGCCGGAACGTGAGCACGTTCGGTACTCCGCCGGATCCCCCGCCGTCCGAACCGGGGGACTCAGGCACTGGGGCCCCCAAGTCCACCGTCGCGCCGTCCACCGTCAGGGACCGCAGCGTCCGCGGCTCCGAGAGCAGCTCGCCCCACCGCAGCTCGCCCGCGGCGCCGCGGGCGGTCACCACCGGCGGTCCCCCGGGGGAACCGGCCTTCAAACCCACCAGCTCCACCTCTCCAGCCAGCGGACGCAGGCGAAAGTCTTCGACCTCCACCGCCCACCCCGAGGCTTCGAGGACGGAGCCCGTCACCGCGTCCAGAACAGCCCGCCGTCCGGCGGCGGAACCGAGGGCCCACCAGGCGAGCAAGCCGGCGAGCACCGCCAGCAGCCCCAAGCCAACCAGGCCCCAACGCGCCGCCCGTCCCCACCGCCGTGGGGATCTACTGCGGCCGTCCACCTCGGACGACGAAGCGTCGGCTCTGGTCGGTGCATCGTCCACGGTCCGCATCATAAACCGACGGGCCCCCGGGACCGCGTGCTGAATGCCGCAGCGCGGAATTACCTACCGGTAGGTCAAGAAACTTGATATCTTCCTCTCGACGGTCCCGCCTGATCCCCTACGACCCACGGATACCCACCGATGCGCATCTATTCCTGGAATGTCAACGGCATCCGCGCCGCCGCGAAGAAGGGCTTCGGCGACTGGCTGGCGGGCTGCGAAGGCGATGTCGTGGCCCTGCAGGAGGTCCGCGCCAAGCCGGAGCAGGTCCCCGCGGACCTCCTCGACGCCGGCTTCCACGTGGAGGTGGCCGCGGCGGAGCGCCCCGGCTACAGCGGCGTTGCAACGTTCTCCCGTCGCCAACCCGAGGAGTCCACCCCGGGACTCGGCGTCGACGAGATCGACGTCGAGGGACGCCTGCTCCTGTCCCGCTTCGGCCGACTCCTGGTGGTCAACGGCTACTTCCCCAACGGCAACGGCAAGAACCGGGACCTCTCCCGAATTCCCTACAAGCTCGACTTTTACCGCCGGCTCTTCGATCACCTGGAGCCCGCCCGAGCCGCCGGCGATCCGATCGTCGTCCTTGGGGACCTCAACACCGCCCACCGGGACCTCGACCTCGCCCGCCCGAAGCAGAACCGCGAAACCAGCGGTTTCCGCCCCGAGGAGCGGGAGGAGCTGGACCGCTGGCTGCGCTCCGGCTGGACGGATACCTTCCGCCACGTCGAGGCCGACGGGGGCCACTACACCTGGTGGAGCCAGCGCCGTGGCGTGCGGGAGCGCAACGTCGGCTGGCGAATCGACTACGTGCTGGCGTCCCCGGGAGCCATGGAGCATCTGCGCGGCGCCGCCATCCACCCCGACGTCCACGGCTCGGACCACTGCCCCATCAGCGTCGATCTCGAAGACGCCGTGCTCGGCCCTTGAGTCGCGAATCAAGCCTTATTTCGAAGCCTTCCCGACCCACGACAAGGAGGACTACCCAACCATGAGCTATTCCATCGAACGGGTGGCGGTGCTCGGCGCCGGAACCATGGGGGCGGCCATCGCCGCCCACGTCGCCAACGCCGGCTTGCCGGTGTTGCTGCTCGACATCCCCCCCCGCGAGCTGACCCCCAAAGAAGAGGCCAAGGGGCTGACCCTGGACCACCCCGCGGTGCGCAACCGCATCGCCCGCGATGGGCTCGCCCGTATCGCCAAGCTGAAGCCCGCCTCGTTCATGAGCCGACGGGCCAAAGATCTCGTGGAGGTGGGCAACTTCGACGACCACCTGGACCGCCTGGCGGAGGTGGACTGGGTGGTGGAGGCCATCGTCGAGCGCCTCGACATCAAGCGGGGCCTCATGGAGCGGGTGGACGCGGTGCGCCGCCCCGGCACCCTGGTGACGACCAACACGTCCGGGCTGCCCATCTCCCAGATCGCCGAGGGTCGAAGCGACGATTTCCGCCGCCACTTCTTCGGCACCCACTTCTTCAATCCGCCCCGCTACATGAAGCTGCTGGAGGTGATCCGCGGCGACGAGGCGGACCCGTTGGCGGTGGAGGCCATGGCGGACTTCGCCACCCACCGCCTCGGCAAAGGGGTGGTGTTCTGCAAAGACACCCCGAACTTCATCGGCAACCGCATCCTCTCGGTCCACGGCTCCTATGTGATCGACCATGCCCTGGCGGAGGGCTACCGCCTGGAGGAGGTGGACGCCCTCACCGGACCGCTCGTGGGGCGCCCCAAGACCGGCACCTTCCGCCTCCAGGATCTGGTGGGCATCGACATCGCCGCCGGGGTCGCCCAGAACCTCCACGGCCTGATCCCCGACGACCCCCACCGCGACGTGCTCCAGGGCGAGCACGTGGCCAAGGTTATCGGCGGTCTGATGGAGCGCGGTCGCCTGGGCAACAAGACCGGCTCCGGTTTCTACAAGAAGGCCAGGGACGAGAAGGGCAAGACGGTCTTCCTGGTGCTCGACCCCGAGACCTTCGAGTACGGCCCGCCTGAAAAGGTGCGTTTCGAGTCGGTGGGGGCGCTGCGCAAGGTGGGGGACCTCGGAGAGCGGCTCCGCGGCTTCTTCGATCCCCAGCTCGACGACGACCGCGCCGCCGGCTTCATCCGCGCCGCCGTCGGCCACCTTCTGTTCTACGCCGCCACCACCGCCTCCGAGATCGCCTACGACCTGCCGAGCATCGACGACGCGGTGCGCTGGGGCTTCGCCTACGAGGCCGGCCCCTTCCAGCTGTGGGACGCCCTCGGCGTCGCCGAGACCGCGGATCGCCTGGAGGCGCTGGGCTTCTCCGTCGCCCCCTGGGTCCGCGAGATGCTCGACGCCGGCTGCCCCTCCTTCTACCAGCGCACCGACGGGCGGGTCGTCGGCTACTACGACTGGGACTCCAAGGCTTACAAGCCGCTGCGGGAGCAGGACGGCCACATCAAGGTCGCCGACCTGCACATCGCCGGCCGGGAAGTCGAGGGCAACGCCAGCGCCAGCCTCCTGGATCTCGGCGAGGGCATCCTCCTGCTCGAATTCCACGCCAAGATGAACGCCATCGACGGCGACATGGTGGCGCTGATGAACCGCGCCGCGGACCTCCTGGACGATGACGCCTGGATCGGTCTGGTGATCGGCAACGACGCCCCGAACTTCTGCGTCGGCGCCAACCTCATGGGGGTCGGCCAGGCCGCGATGACCGGAGATTTCGACGGCATCGCGGAGGGCTGTCGGGAGCTCCAGCTCACCCTTCAGCGGCTGCGCCGGCACGGTAAGCCGGTGGTGGCGGCGGTCCACGGCATGGCCCTCGGGGGCGGCGCCGAGATCGCCATGGGGGCCGACCGCATCGTCGCCCACTCCGAGAGCTACATCGGCCTCGTGGAGGTCGGCGTCGGCCTGCTGCCCGGCGGCGGCGGCCTGATGGAGCTGGTGCGGCGGGTCATCACGCCTTCGATGGGCCTCAAGGAGAGCGACCCTCTCCCGGCGGCCCAGAAAGCCCTGGAGACCGTCGCCATGGCCAAGGTTTCCACCAGCGCCGAGGAGGCCCGGGAGATGGGCTTCCTCACCGTCCACGACCGCGTCGTCATGCACCGCGACCTGCTCCTGTCGGAGGCGTGTCAGGAGATTTTCGGCATGGTTGCCGACGGCTACCTCCCCGAAGCTCCGGCGCCCCTTTACGCCGGCGGCCGCGATCTGCTGGCGGCCTTCAAGGTGGCGGTGTGGAGCCTGCAGCAGGCGGGCTGGGCCAGCGACCACGACGCCCTCATCGCCGGCAAGGTGGGCTACGTCCTCGCCGGCGGCGACGCCAGCACGCCGGGGCACCTGCCGGAGGAGCACTTCCTGCGCCTCGAGCGGGACGCCTTCGTCGAACTGGTGGCCACCGAGAAGACCCAGGCCCGCATGAAGCACATGCTCGAAACCGGCAAGCCCCTGCGCAACTGAGGATCGAAGGAGATATCGACATGAGAGAAGCCGTCATCGTCAGTGCCGCCCGCACCGCCGTGGGCAAAGCCAACAAGGGGACCCTCGCCGACGTCCGCCCCGAAGACATGGGGGCGGCGGTGGTCCGCGAGGCGGTGGCCCGGGCTCCGGGCCTGGACCCCGCCGACATCGACGACGTGATCATGGGCTGCGCCATGCCCGAGGGCCCCCAGGGCCTCAACATGGGTCGCATCATCGCCCTACGGGCCGGCCTGCCGGACAGCGTCAGCGCCCAGACCGTCAACCGCTTCTGCTCCTCCGGCCTGCAGACCATCGCCCTCGGCGCCCAGCAGGTCCTGGCGGGCATGGGGGACGTAGTGGTCGCCGGCGGCACCGAGAGCATGAGCGCGGTGCCGATGAGCGGATTCCACTTCCGCCCCAACCCGTGGATGGTGGAGAACCGTCCCGAGGCGTACATCGGCATGGGCCTGACCGCGGAGAACGTCGCCAAGCAGTATAGGATCCCCCGGGACCAGGCAGACGCCTTCGCCGCCCGCTCCCACGAGCGGGCCCTCGCCGCCATCGAAGGGGGGAAGTTCGCCGACGAGGTGGTGGCCATGGACGTCGAGAAAGTGGAGTTCAAGAACGGCGAACGCCAGAGCCGCACCGTGACCTTCGATACCGACGAGGGCCCCAGGGCCGGATCGACGCCGGAGGTGCTGGGCAAGCTGCGGCCGGTATTCCACGCCCGCGGCACCGTCACCGCCGGCAACAGCTCGCAAATGAGCGACGGCGCCTCGGCGGTGGTGGTGATGTCCCGCGACAAGGCGGAGGCCCTCGGCCTCGAGCCCATGGCCAAGTTCCTGGGCTTCGCCGTCGGCGGCGTGGCGCCGGAGGTGATGGGCATCGGCCCCGTGGTGGCGATCCCGAAGGCCCTCAAGTACGCCGGCCTCGACCTGTCGGACATCGAGCTCGTGGAGCTCAACGAGGCCTTCGCCTGCCAGGCCCTGGCGGTGATCCAGGAGGCCGGCCTCGACGCCGAGACGGTGAACGTCAACGGCGGCGCCGTCGCCCTCGGCCACCCCCTGGGGGCCACCGGCGCCAAGCTGACCACCCAGCTGCTCTACGAGATGCGTCGCCGCGGCAACCGCTACGGCATGGTGACCATGTGCATCGGCGGCGGCATGGGGGCCGCGGGGATCTTCGAGAACCTCGCCGCTTGACCGAGCCGCCACACGGATCGGTTCCGGGCCCAGGGCTTCCCCTCGAAGGGGGCCCTGGGCTTTTTCGTTGGGGGGTGAGAGAAGGCCCACCGTGAGAGCTACCCTGCGAATGAACCTCACCTTCCATTGCAACATGCGCATGGGCAGATGCTAGGATGCCTGTCCCTGCCCTCGAACTACGATCGATCGATTGGAGACCTCAAAGCTATGCCACGCCGCCGTCGCTCGAACCCGACCCTCGCCCGGACCCTCGTCGCCGGGGGCCTGATTGCCGCCCTCACCCCCTTCTCCCCATCCGCCGAAGCCCAGCCCCCCGCGGACCTGGAGCTCCAGTCGGTCACCGGTAGCGTTGTCGCCCCGGTGGCGATCCGCCACGCCGACGACGGCTCGGGTCGGATCTTCATCGTCGAGCAGGGTGGGGCCATCAAGATCTTCGACGGGGCGAATCTGCTGGCGACCCCGTTCCTCGACATCAGCGCCCTGGTGGTCTCCGGGGGTGAGCAGGGGCTGCTGGGCCTGGCGTTCCACCCCGATTACGCCACCAACGGCCACTTCTTCGTCAACTACACCCGCAGCGCCTCCCCCCTCGACCAGACCGTCGTCGCCCGGTACACCGTGTCGGCGGGGAACCCGAACGTCGCCGATTCGGCGTCCGCCGTCGAGATCCTGGTGGTGGACCAGCCCTTCGGCAACCACAACGGCGGGGACATCCATTTCAGCCCGATCGACGGCTACCTCTACATCGGCATGGGGGACGGCGGCGGCTGGGACACCGCCCAGGATCAAAGCTCCCTCCTCGGCAAGATGCTGCGTATCGACGTCGACACGCCGCCGTCGGCGAGCCGCGGCGGCCTCTGCGGCCTGGTGGGCAACTACTCGGTTCCGGCGAGCAATCCCTTCGTCGGCACCGCCGAGGTCTGCGACGAGATCTGGGCCATCGGCCTGCGCAACCCGTGGCGCTGGAGCTTCGACCGCCAGACCGGCGACATACTGATCGGAGACGTCGGCGAAGGGGCGCGGGAGGAGGTCAACGTCCAGCCCGGCACCAGCGCCGGCGGTGAGAACTACGGTTGGCCGTGCCTCGAAGGCACCCAGAGCTTCCAACCGTCGTTCTGCGACGGCTCCATGACCTTGACACACCCCGCCCTCGAATACAGCCACGGCGGCGGCGAGTGCTCCGTCATCGGCGGCTTCGTCTACCGCGGCCAGGACATCCCCGGCCTCGTCGGCCACTATGGATACAACGACTGGTGCACCGGCGACACCTGGTTCGCCACCCAGACCTCCCCCGGGGTGTGGACCGAAACCCCCTGGATCGACTTCCCCGGCTTCAACGGCGTCGGCTACGGGGAGGATGAGCAGGGGGAAATCTACGTCGCCTTCGGGGACGAGATCCTCCGCTACTTCAGCGCCAGCAGCGCCAACCTGATCTTCAACAGCGGCTTCGAGTCGGGCAACACCGGCGACTGGTCGACGGTCTTTCCCTGATCTATGAGGAGGGTTCCTGTCCTTGCATCCGGTCCCCGCCCCGGGGACGGGGATCGGATCTAGGCCATTCTGTTCGAGGAGCGTTGACCACCTCAGAAAGATGCTCCGAGGCGATCGGGGACCCCGCCTAGCCGGCCATCGCCACGAGGCGCCGGTCCCGGAGGCGTTTCCAGGCGGCACGGTCGGTGGGCTTTGCCCAATCCCAGCCGATGCGGGCCCAGTCTGGGTCTTCGGGGTCGAGGCCCAGGAGGCGGATGCCTTCCGCCTCGCAGACGAAGCATTGGTGCTCGTAGGGGAGCAGGTAGCCCCCCTGTTCGTCGAGGGAGGCGCGGGCGTCTTCGTAGCGCGCGAACCAGCGGTTGAGCAGGACGTCCATGCCGCGGACGTACATGCCGCGGGGACCGAGGGCGTCGGTGTCATTCCCTGCCCACGATGCTTCGGCGGCGGCCTTCATGGCCCCCCAGCCGTCGAATCCGTGCTCGACGGCGAGGACTGCCAGGGCGTGCTTGAGCCGCAGATCGCCGCGACCGTCGAGGATGTCCTCGGCGGTTCGGCCGCGGAGGGTGGCGAGGCGGCGGAACCTGCGGGCGGCGGCGACGGCTTCGGCCCGGGAGCCGGAACGCAGGTGCTTGAGCAGGCGACGGGCCCGGATGCGGCCTTCGGACGCCGAGATCGGGGAAGCTTTAGTCTTCACGGGAACTCCTTCGTGGTCTTCTGCCTTCGGCCCGACACCGGCAGCACGTGGAGTGGTGAAGCCCCTGGGGGCGTTTCTGAAGCGGGAGGGTGACGTCGTCTTTCTCGGGCTGGGCGTCCCTCGAAGCCCTAAAGGAGCCTATTCACGACACTGGATCCCGTCAAGCCCCCTCCCTCGACCCAAACCCTTGACTCTCCGCCCCGTACCCTGGAGGATCCAGGCCCTGGATCGGCGCTTGCCTTTGCAGATCCCACGCAGCCCTTGTCCGCAGGAGATCCTGACCGTGAGCCAGACCCCTTACATCGAGTTGACGTCGCATTCGTCCACTGGCCTGGGTCTGTACCGCTCCGCCGGATCGCCGCTGCCGCTCCACTGAGAGCACATCCAAGTTTCAAGGGCCCACCGCTGCTCCGCAGCGCGGACGAATCCCTCGTCGAGGGAGCCGTTCTAGGTGTGTGCCACGTCTCCTTCGATCCGAAAAGAAGGAGACGAGATGCTTCGAAGTTCTAGTGTTGCGGAATTCGGCTTGAGCGCTTTCGATGTCGGCTGGGCGACGCCCGAAGGCCGACAGATCTTCCAAGGGCTGACCTTCCATCTCGGCACAGAGAAGACCGGGTTGGTGGGGGGGAACGGCGTCGGCAAGACGACGCTGGCACGCCTGCTGGTGGGGGAGCTGACCCCGACCCAGGGGAGCCTCAGACGCACCGGCACCCTGGGCTGGCTGCCCCAATCCGCGGCATCGCTCCCCGGCACCGTCGCCGAGCGACTGGGGATCGAAAAGGTGCTCGAAGCGATCTCAGCCATCGAGGGCGGCGCTGTCGACGATCATCTATTCGAGACGGTCGGGGAGGGTTGGGACGTCGAAGCGCGGGCCCGGTTCTGGCTCGAACACCTGGGTTTGCCGGAGCTGGGCCGCTCCGAGCTCGGTTTCACCGAGCCGATGGGGACCCTCTCCGGCGGCGAGGCCATGCGGGTGGCGCTGGCCGGCTGCCTGCTGAAGGAGCCTGATCTCCTCGTGCTCGACGAGCCGACCAATCACCTCGACGCCGGGGCCCGCGCCGCGCTCCACGGGGTCCTCGATCAGCACAAGGGGGGCCTTCTGGTGATCAGCCACGATCGTGCCCTGCTGCGCCGCATGGAACGGACCCTGGAGCTCTCCAGCCGGGGCCTACGGAGCTACGGCGGCGGATTCGACCACTACCGGGAGCAGTTGGCCATTGAAGACCGGGCAGCGAAGCACCGGGTCGAGACGGCGACGAAGCAGCTAGAAGGGCAGCGACGGGCGGCCCAGGATGCCGCCGAAAGGCAGGCCCGGAGGGGTAGCAGCGGCAAGCGGGCGGCGCTGCGCAAGGGTCGGTCGAAGCTGGAGATCCAGGGGGCCCGCCGGCAGGCGGAACGGACCACCGGAAGGCTCGGCGCGGTGCACGACGAGCGCATCGAGTCGGCCCGCGGGCAGTTGGAGGAGGCCAGGGCCCTCCAGCGGGTCCAGACCCAGGTGCGGCTCGACTTCGGCCAGACGGCCGTCCCCGCAGGACGGACGGTCCTCGAGGCGGAGGGCCTGAACGTGCGCTTCGGCGATCGCTGGCTGTGGACCCGGAATGTCGATGTCCGCCTGGTGGGGCCGATGCGATTGGCCCTACAAGGGGCGAACGGCAGCGGCAAGACGACCCTGGCGCGCCTGCTGATCGGTGAGCTCGAGCCGCACCGGGGGCGGCTTCGCCTCAACGAAACGCGGGTCGCCTGGCTGGATCAAAGGACCCAGTTTTTACCCGACGGTCGGTCCTTGGTCGAGGCGATGCGCCTTGCCAATCCGAGCCTCTCGACCCAGGAAGCCTATTGGGGGTTGGACGCCCTCGGCCTCGGCCGTGCCTTCGCGTCCCGCTTGCCCGAAACGCTTTCCGGCGGCGAGCGCATGCGGGCGACCTTGGCCTGTCTCTTCAACTCGCAAGAACCCCCTCGCCTCTTGGTGGTGGACGAACCGACGAACAACCTCGATCTCCAAACGGTGGAGGTCCTGGAGCGGGCCCTGGCGTCCTATCAGGGGGCAATGATCGTGATCAGCCACGACCAGGACTTCCTGGACGCGCTGGGGCTCCAGGAACGGTTGAGCTTCTAGCTTCCGCTCAGGCGAGGCGAAAGGCGTCGCGGACGAGGGTGAACCGCCAGCCGTCGTCCGCCAGGTCCATGGCCAAGACGTCGAAGCGGCAGGGCAGGTCCGTGGGGTGATGCACGAGGTAGAGGGAGGCGGCCCGGGCCAGCTTGCGCTGCTTGGCCGGGGGAACCGCCTCCAGGGCGGATCCGAAGGTCCGGTTGGCGCGGGCTTTGATCTCGACGAAACAGAGGTCGCCACCCTGCTCGGCGACGACGTCGATCTCACCGGCTCGGTTGGCGGCGTTGCGCTCGATGACCCGGTAGCCGCGGTCGAGGAGCCAGCGGACGGCTTCGTCTTCCCCCAGGCGCCCGCGGGCCCGGGTGTGGGGCAGCCGGGTGAAGTCGGAGGGGTGGTCCATGGCCCGGCCGGGGGGCGCCTCAATCCTTGGCCATGCGTCGCAGCTGCCGTCGCACCTTGTCCCGACGCAGCCCGCGGAGGTGGTCGATGAAAAGCACGCCGTCCAGGTGGTCGAGCTCGTGGCAGATGGCCCGGGCCTCGAAACCCTCGGTCTCCAACTCGAAGGGCTCGCCGTCGAGGTTCTGAGCCGTGATCTTCACCGCCTGGGGCCGCTTGACCTTCTCCGACAGCCTGGGGATCGACAGGCAGCCTTCGAAGTCCACCTCGCTCCCCTCCTGGTGGACGATGCGGGGGTTCACCAGCACGAGGAGCTTTCCCTCCTCCCTACCCACGGAAACGTCCACCAGCGCCAGGCGCTTCTCCACCCCCACCTGAGGGGCCGCCAGGCCGACGCCGGGGGCGTCGTACATGGTCTCCACCATGTCGTCCACCAGCCGGCGGAGGTCGTCGTCGAACGTCTCGACCGGCGGGCATTCCACCCGAAGCACGGGGTCGGGAAAAATACGGATCGGAAGCAGCGCCATGGGCTCGATTCCGCTCAGCTCGCCTTGAGTCGGGCCAGACTGGCGGCCACGTCGCGGTCGTTGTGCTGCTGCCGAAGCACGGCGAGAAAGGCGCGCGGGTCGGGGTGCCCCGTCATTGCCACTTGCATCCCGTCACGGTCGAGGGTGAAGACGGTACCCCGCTCCAGGACGGTGTAGTTGGCGGGCCAACTCTTGTGCTCCAGCAGCGCCGAATCGCCGATCAGATCACCGACGGAGAAGGTCCGCAGGTCGAAGGATTTGCCCCCCACATCGGCCCGCGCCTCGACCACGCCGTCGACCACCAGGAAGATGAGGGGCAGGGTCTGACCAAACTGGGCGATCACCTCACCCTCCTGCACCTTCTTCATCTCCATCACCGAGAAGAGCTTCTCCAGCCGCTCACCGTCGAGCTGGGCGACGAGATGGCTCTTCGCGATCTTGCCCCAGAGCATCTCCATTTCGAGGGTCTTGTTGGCGGCGCTGTCGGCCTGGGTGGATTTGTTCGCCAGAAGGCCGCGGATGGCGTATCGCTTCCGTGCTTCGAGCCGTTTCATCTGCCGGTACTTGTTGATCCGCCGGGGAATCGTGTCGTCGCCGGGGGCCAGCTTGCCGGCTTTCGCCAGCAGCGCGATGCCTTTGTCGAAGAAGCCGTCTTCGGCCTGGGAATCGGCGACGTAGACGTATTCGTCGATCGCCTTGTTGACGCTCTTGAGGGCGAGGTAGACGTCCGCGAGACGGAGGTGGGCGTGCAGATCCTTCGGTACGGCCTTGACCCGGGCCTTGAGCTTCTCGAGCGCTTCGTCGTAGCGCTCGAGGGTAATGAGATCGTCGATCGTCAGCTCCTTACCCGAGCCCCCCTCTGCACTTTTCTTCCGTCCACCAAACAGCTTCTTGATCATGCCCCTGAACCTCTGAACCGATCATCAAGAACGTGGGAGTAAATGGCATCAAGATATTGCTAGAAACAAATCCTTTGTCTTGAGAAGTATAGCCCAATCCCTCAGCCCGGACGAGGGCACGGAGGGGGCGGAATCGCATAGAATTCGAGCGATGGATCTGGAGCGTCTGTTCCGCTTCGTGTTCGTGCTGTACTGCACCACCGTCGGCGTGGTGTTGCTGCTCATGCCGTGGTCTCCGGGATGGGATCAGATGCTCGCCCATCTGCCCTTCTCCGGCGTTCGACTTCTGGAGCTACCGCTGGCCCGCGGGGCTGTCTCCGGCTTCGGCCTCGTCCACCTGGTGTGGGGGGCCTACGACCTCCACCTGATGCTGCGGCTCCCGCTCTCGGAATGACCGGACTCTCGGAATGACCGAGCCTGGATCGGGGGCGACCCCCCGACGGCGCCGAGGGGTGCCGACGCTGCTGGCGATCACCGACCTGCGGACCCTCCGGCGTCCCGTCACCGAGTGGCTCGACGAGCTCGTCGACGCCGGGGTCGACGCCGTCCAGATCCGCGAGAAGCACCTCGACGACCGCGCCAGCTTCGAGCTGGCCCGAACCGTCGCAGAGCACGTCGGCGAACGGCTGACGGTTCTGGTGAACGGACGGGTGGATGTCGCCCTGGCGGCGGGGTGCCACGGCGTCCACCTGCCGGCGGACAGCGTGCCCGTCGCCGCGATCCGCGCCCGATTCGGACCCTCCCTCCTCATCGGCCGGTCCACCCACAACCTCGACGAGGTGAGGCGGGCCAGCGAAGGGGGAGCCGACTATGTGACCTTCGGCCCCGTCTACCCCACGCCTTCGAAGGAAGCCTACGGCCCGCCCCCCGGACTCGCCGGCCTGGAGTCGGCGGTCTCGCAGTCTCCGGCGGTCCTCGCCCTCGGCGGCGTAGAGCCCTCCCGTCTCGGCGACGTCCGGGCCGCCGGCGCCCGCGGGGTCGCCGGTATCCGCGCTTTTCAGGACGCCGGCAGCCTGGTAGAAATGGCCCTCGCCGGCCGCCGCCTGTGGCCGATCGAAGAAAGGACGGCATGACCATTTTGGGCATAGGTCTCGACATCGTGGAGCTGGAACGCATCGGCCGCCTCCACCGCCGCCACGGCGACGCCTTCGTCGACCGGATTTGCCGCCCCGGGGAATGTCAGCCCCGGCGGGGTGCGGCCCTCGTCGAGCACCTCGGGGGGCTCTTCGCCGCCAAGGAGGCGGTTCTCAAGGCCCTCGGCACCGGCTGGGCCCAAGGCCTCGGACTGGCCCAGGCCGAGGTGATCCGCAACAGCGCCGGGGCTCCGGGCGTCCGGCTCCACGACGCCGCCGCGGAGCGGGCCGAGACCCTCGGGGTGAATCGCATCCACCTCTCGATCAGCCACGAGCGCTCCTACGCCTCCGCCGTCGCCATCCTTGAAGGCGCCGCAGGGGCGAGCCCGGGGTCGACGTCGTGACCCGGCAAGGCGACTTGGATACCGGCGAGCTGGCCTCGGCGACGCCGGGTCTGCGGGGCAAGGGCGTGTACTTTGTCGTCGCGCTGGTGGTTCTGGTCCTCGACCAGTGGACGAAGTGGCTGGTGGAGGCGAAGCTCGAGTTCCACGACAGCGTGGAGGTGATCCCCGGCTTCCTCGACTTCACCCACGTGCGCAACACGGGGGTGGCCTTCGGGATGTTCGCCTCCCACGGCGACAGGACAGGAACCCTGCTGCTGGCGGCCCTCGGCATCGCCGCCCTCGGATTCGTCACCTACTACTTCTACCTCGTACCCCTTCGGGACCGGATCCTTCTCTCGGCCCTGTCCCTTGTGATGGGGGGGGCCGTCGGCAACCTGGCGGATCGCCTAGCCCAGGGGGGCGTGACGGACTTCATCGACGCCTACGTGGGCACGTACCACTGGCACACGTTCAACGTGGCCGACTCGGCGATCAGCGTCGGTATCGGCCTGATGATCCTCTCCGCTTTCCGGCAGCCCCCCGAGGCCTCGGACACGGAGGCGGCGGGGGACGCCGGGGCGCCGGACGCCGAGCCATCGAGCGACGACAGCTCGGCCAGGCCGTGAGCACCGGCGGGGGGCCCGAGCGCCCCGAGCCGGAGCAGATCCGCTGGGAAGTCGACGACGACGACGCCGGCGAACGCCTCGATCGGCACGTGGCCGCCAGGTTGGACTGCCCGAGGAATCGCGTGCAGGGGTGGATTCGGGAAGGGCGGGTCACCGTGGACGGCAAAGCCGCCAAGGTCTCGACGCCGGTGGCGGAGGGAGCCGCCGTCGCGTGTACCCCCACCCCACCGGCGGCGGACGTCGACCTGACGCCGGAGGACGGGCCCCTGCAGATTCTCTACGAGGACGAAGACCTCGTCGCCGTCGACAAGCCCGCCGGTCTGGCGGTGCACCCCGGCGCCGGTCGACCGGTGGGGACGCTGGCCCATCGGCTGCTCCATCGCTACCCGGAGACCGCCCTGGTGGGGGGTCGGGGCAGGCCGGGGATCGTCCACCGACTGGACCTCGACACCACCGGGGTTCTGCTGGTGGCCCGCAGCGAGGTCGCGTACCGCGCCCTGTCGACGGCGTTCGCAGAGCGGTGGGTCGACAAGCGCTACCAGGCTGTGGTCTATGGACGACCGCGCTCACCCCAAGGCACCGTGGATCTCCCCCTCGGCCGGCACCCCCGGGATCGCAAGCGGATGACGGTGCGGCAGGACGGGCGTCCCGCGACGACCCACTACGCCCTGCGCCGCCCCAGCGAGTCCTTCGTCTCGGTGCTGGACCTCGACATCGAAACCGGCCGAACCCACCAGATCCGTGTTCATCTCAAAGCTATCGGCCATCCCCTGGTGGGGGACCCGGTCTACGGCGAGGACCGCTGGCGCGGCCTCCCCCACCGGTTACGCAGGGCGCTGAAGTCGTTCCCTCGCCCCGCCCTCCATGCCCACCGCATCGCCCTCGACCACCCGACGCAAAAAGACCGGCGACTCGTGATCGAAGCGCCGGTCCCTGGGGATCTGCGGGATCTGTGGAGATCCCTCGCGGACGAGCCGTGGCCGGAGGACGGTCCACCGGCAGCCTCCGTCAGATCAGGTCCATGACATCCACGAACGGCCGGTTCTGCGATTCGGAGACCGGCTGACAGGTGATGTGGCCGCCGTGGGTGTTGACCCCGGCCCGGAGATGGGCATCGTCCCGCACCGCCTTCTCGAAACCGTGGTTGGCGATCTTGAGGGCGAAGGGCAGCGTGGAGTTGGTGAGCGCAAGGGTCGAGGTCCGGGGAACCGCCCCCGGCATGTTGGCGACGCAGTAGTGGACGATGCCGTCCACCTCGTACACCGGATCGGAATGGGTGGTGGGGCGGGTGGTTTCGAAGCAGCCCCCCTGATCGACGGCGACGTCCACCAACACGGAACCCTTCTTCATCAGCTTCAGGTTCTCACGGGTCACCAGCTTCGGGGCCGAACGTCCGGGAATGAGGACCGCGCCGATGACGATATCCGCCATCGCAATGGAGGCCTCGATGTTGTGGCGGTTGCTCATCACTGTCGTCACCGAGCCCTCGAAGAGATCGTCGATCTCCCGCATGCGCTCCGGGTTGTTGTCCATCAGCAGCACCCGTGCCCGCAGCCCCAGGGCGATCTTCAGGGCGTTGAGGCCGACGATGCCGCCGCCGATGATGACGACGTCACCCGGGGTGACGCCGGGAACGCCGGTGACCAGGACCCCCCGTCCGCCGTGGGCCTTCTGCAGATGGGTCGCGCCCACCAGGACCGACATCCGGCCGGCCACCTCCGACATCGGCGCTAGCAGAGGCAAGCCGCCGTGGTCGTCGGTGATGGTCTCGTAGGCGATACCCGAGACCTTACGCTCGCACATCACCTCGGTGAGGCGGGGCAGGGGGGCCAGGTGAAGGTAGGTGTAGAGGATCTGCCCTTCCCGCATCCGATGGTATTCGGGCTCGATGGGCTCCTTCACCTTGACGATCATGTCGCAGTGGCCCCAGACCGCGTCGGCGTCCGGCAGAACCTGGACCCCGACGTCGGAGTACTCCTGGTCTTCGAAGCCGCTCCCTTCCCCCGCGCTCTTCTCCAGGAAGACCTCGTGCCCCGCGTCCACCAGGGTGTGGGCCCCACCGGGGGTCATGCCGACGCGGAACTCCTTGTCCTTCAGCTCTTTCGGGATTCCGATCTTCACTTTCCGCCCCCACCGTGTCGCGCGGGGGCCGGCTTCGACTGACCGGAAGGGCCGTCGTCCTTGGCGGCCGGTCCGCTGGATCCACCGGACCCGCTGTTGCTGGTCTTCTGTTCTTTCTTCGTTCCGCCGGGCTTGCCGCCTGGGGCGGGTCCTTTGCCCTGGGAGGTCTTCGGCGGCTTCGGATCGGTCATCTCCACCGTGCCTTTGAAAAAGGCCCCTTCGGCGATCACCACGCTCGGAGCGACGACGTCACCTTCAAGGCGCCCGGAGGGCAGTACCTCGATCCGCTCGCGCCCCGAGACGTTGCCTTCCACCTTGCCGGCGACCTGCACCGATCGGGCGAAGACCTTGCCCTCGACCCGCCCCGTCTCGCCGATAACCAGGCGGCTGTCGAGGTGGATCTCCCCTTTCACGACTCCTTCGATCACCAGCTCGGCGTTGCCGGTCACCTCACCGACGAGGGTGGAGCCCCGCGCGACGAGGGTCGACTCCTGGCTCGAAGATCTGGAGGGCTCGGCGCCTTGGGGCGCTCGCTGGACCGGACGTTGCGGGGCAGGGGTCGGTTTGGGGGCGGGAGACGGCTCGTTGTTGCTGCCTCCGCCGCGGCTGAAGAAGCTGGCCATGGGCTCACCTCGAGAAAGTTTCGGGTGCTCGTCTTTGGAGTCTGGACGCTGTCGAAGTCGTTCGGTCGCCGTACCGAGGGCCGGACAGGCGAGAAGAGCCGAGCTGGGACGCCGGCCCGAGATAGCAGAAATGGAGCGGGCAACGGGACTCGAACCCGCGACATCAAGCTTGGGAAGCTTGCACTCTACCAGCTGAGTTATGCCCGCTCAGAGGTTCGATTGCTCGACCTGTGCTGGAGGGAAACTTAGCCCAGTCGAGGCCGCCGGGTCAAGAGAACCAAGGACAGCTCCGCCGCCGCGTTTCCTTCTCCGCCGGGGGCCGATATACTGCCGTCGAGATGGCACCTTTGGACGAAACCCCCGGCACTGGCCTTCCCACCGAACATGGCGAAGCCGTTGCGGAGTCACCGCAACCCACCACGACGGCAAAAGCGTTCACGCTGCCCAAAGGTGAAGTCACCGAGGCAGAGATTCGCCATCTCCTCGATTCCGAAGATCGGGAACGGCGGATCTGGGCCATCTCCCAGCTCTTGACATACGCTCCTTGGGACGATCTCTGGCGCCAGGTGGACCGCGCGGAGGTCGAAACTTTGTTTCCCGAGCTCGACCTGCCGGCGAACCTCAGGGCCGCCTGGGCTCGGTGGCTCGGAGTGTCCTAAGGGCTCGGCGGAGCTTGGGGCCTCGGCTCTGCACTGCCGAAGCCCCCTCAAATACGGGTAGACGGCTCAGTCGTCGCCACCCATGATCATGCCGCCGAGGCCACCGAGCACCGAGCCTTCACCGGTGGTGCGACCCCCGGTCTGGGGCGCCGCCGCGTAGACCTTGCTGGCCAGTCGGCTGAAGGGCAGGGACTGGATCCACACGTTGCCGGGACCGGTCAGGGTGGCGAAGAACAATCCCTCGCCGCCGAAGATCGCGGACTTGATGCCCTTGACCATCTGGATGTCGTAACCCACCTGCTGCTCGAAGGCCACCAGGCAACCGGTGTCTAGGCGGAGGACCTCACCCGGGCCAAGACGCTTCTTGACCACGGTGCCGCCGGCGTGGAGGAAGCTCATTCCATCCCCCTCCAACTTCTGGAGGATGAATCCCTCACCGCCGAAAAGGCCGGCGCCGAGCTTGCGCTGGAGCTCGATGCCCACAGAAACCCCCTTCGCGGCGCAGAGGAAGGCGTCCTTCTGGCACAGCATCTTGCCGCCGTGCTCCCGCAGGTCGACGGGGATGATCCGGCCCGGGTATGGAGCGGCGAAAGCGACGATTTGGCGGCCGGCGCCGGAGTTGCCGAACACGGTCATGAACAGGGATTCCCCCGTGAGCACCCGCTTGCCCGCCGACAGGAACTTCCCCATCAAACCACCGCCGGAAGACTGGGCGGAGCCGTCGCCGAAGATGGTCTCCATCTCGATGCCGGGCTCCATGAACATGAAGGCGCCGGCTTCTGCGATGCAGGCTTCCTGGGGGTCGAGGGTGATCTCGACATATTGCATCTCCTCGCCGAAGATCTCGTAGTCGATCTCGTGGGCTTCCTGACCCGGCGGGGCGTACCCGGCGGCGGGGGCCGCGGCGGCGGGGGCCGCATGGGCCATGGGGGCGGGGGCGGCGGCCGGGGCCGGGGCGCTCCACGCCGCCGCAAACTCGCCGCGGGCGGTGGCCGCGACCCAGTTGTCCATGCCGGCCGTGAAAACGTAGGTGTCGCCGCTCAGCTCGCCGCTACGGAACCTCGGCAGCAGCTCGTCGACGGAAAACGGACCCTGCTGCTGGCCGCCGACGGCGATGTACCAAGTCTTGTCGCTCATGGATGAGCCTCCTAGATTCGGGCGGCATCGCCGGCCCGGGGGTTGTGACCGATTCGGGATTGTGGTGTCTTAGGGGCTGCTGGGGAAACGCGGCGGCCGCGGAACGAATCCCAAGGGCACCGAACGTTGGCCGGATTTTACCGGTCCACCCCGACACCGACAACCGCCCTCGCCGACTCGCCCCACGTCGCCGGACGTCGGCTCCAATCTACGGAGAGATCGCACATGCCCGAGCCCAAACACACACCAAAGCCACTCTTCGACCGAACCCTCGGGCTGCTCCAGCGCCTCACCGCCATCTCCTCCCCCAGCGGGGATCCCGCCGGTTTAGCAGAGGCCTTTTCCCTCTACGGACAGGCCCTCGGCGAGCGGGGTTTCTCGGTGGAGGTCACCGAGAAGCAGGACGCCGAAGGCCGAGCGTTGCCCTTTCTCCTGGCCCACGGTCCGCGCGCCGGGGACCACCCCCTGATGGTCATAGGGCATCTCGACACCGTCCTGCCGGCCGCGGAACCGGAGCTGCGGGACGGCCGCCTCTACGCCACCGGCGCCATCGACATGAAGGGCGGGCTTGTGGCGTTCGTCGGCGCCTTGGATCTGCTAGCGGAGCGCGGAGGATCCCCACCCGACGACTTCCTGGTGGCTGTCGTCCCAGACGAAGAGGTAGCGGGGCATCTATCCCAATGGGCGATGCGGGAGTATGGCGACAGTGCGCGGGGACTCTGGGTGCTCGAGCCTGGTCAACCCCGCCGGACGGGGGAGACCGTCGTCGGCGGACGCCGCGGCATGTTCCACTGGTCCCTCACCGTCGAAGGGCGGTCCGCCCACGCCGGGAACGACTACTGGCGAGGGCGTTCGGCCCTCGAAGCGGCGGCCCGGTGGTGCGTCGGGGCCCGTGACCTGGCCCGGCCGGGGGACGGCCCCACGGTGAACGCCGGCCGCATGGTGGCGGGGGAGCGGGGATTCCTCGACGACCTGGAGGCCCACGCCTCTCTGGTGGGCAGCGGCCGTCAGACCAACGTCGTGCCGGACCGCGCGGTCGTGGAGGGGGAAGCCAGGTTCCTCCGCCGGGCCGACGGCGAAGCGCTGAAGAAGGCCCTCGCCGGGCTGGCGCAAGACGTGGCCCGGGAACACGAGGTCGAGGTCCTGTTCGAACCGGGGCCGGTCGTCGCCCCGGTGGATCCCCGGGGTCCGAGCCGAGCCTGGGCCGACCTCGTGACCGGGCTCGCCGAGAAACGGGGTTGGACCCTAGAGGTGGAGGAGGATCGGGGCGGCATTTCGTTCCCCAACTTCCTGCCGGACCCCGGGACGATGCCTATCCTAGACGGCCTCGGGCCGGTGGGTGACGGAATGCATACGAGGCAGGAGTTCCTGGACCTCACATCCTTCGATCGCCGCATCGCCCTCCTGGCGGACCTGATGGAAGCCGACGCCGACCGCTGAGCCCCCAGCGACTATCGAGGCAGGCGGGGCGCGCCTGGGCACGCCCCGCCCACGGGTAACCGAGGGATCAGCCTTTGGCGGCGCGTACCGCTTCCGTCAGGGCCGGAATGACCTCGTGCAAATCACCGACGATGGCGTACTTGGAGATGCCAAAGATCGGAGCGCTCGGGTCTTTGTTGATAGCCACTACGCAGGTGGAGCCCTTCATGCCCACCAGGTGTTGGATGGCCCCCGAAAGGCCCACCGCGAGGTAGAGCTTCGGAGCCACGGTCTGACCGCTGGAGCCAATCTGGCGCTCGCGGGGGAGCCAGCCGTTGTCGATCACCGGGCGACTGGCGCCGAGGTCGGCTCCGAGCTCCTTGGCCAGCTCCTCGATCGGCGGCAGGTTCTCGGGCTTGCCGACTCCGCGACCGACGGAAACGATGATGTCGGCCTTGGTCAGATCCACCTCGTTGCTCCCCACCTGCTCGACGCCGAGCAGCTCGCGGTCGGAGGTCAGCGCCGCGGGGGCGAGGTCCTGGACCGCGGCCGAGCCGGCGGCGGCGGAGTCGGCGGAGAACGCTCCGCTCTGCACCGTCACGAGCACCGTGCCGGCGGCCTTCACCCGCACCCGAGCGTGCAGCTTGCCGGTGAGGATCGGACGCTTCCAGAGTAGCTCGCCGTCCACCTCCTCGAAGGAGATGGCCTCAGGGACGTAGGCGGCGCCGGTGGTCTGGGAGAGCCGGGCGACGAAGTCCACCGACTGGTAGGTGTGCGGAGCCACCACGTAGGCCGGGGACGATGCCCCGATGACCGGCGCCAAGGCGCCCACGTAGGCCCCCGGGGTGTATCCGGCCAAGGCGCCGTCGTCCGCCACGTGGACGGCGTCAAGGTCGAAACCGGCCGCTTCCTTCGCCAGATCGCCGACGCCGCTACCCAGGAGCACCGCCGACGCGCGGCCGCCGATCTGCGCCGCCAGCTGCTGTCCGGCGGCGATCGCCTCGCGGGAAGATCGGTGCAGCTTGCCGTCCCGGTGCTGGAGAATGACCCATACTTGGTTCGACATTACAGGACCCTCGCTTCGTTGCGCAGTTTTTCCACCAGGGCCTGCGCCGCGGCGGCGGGGTCCCCCTCCAGAACTTCGGCGCCGGCGCCGCTGTCGGGGAAGGCCACGTCGACGATCTCGATCTGGGATCCGGCGGCCCCCAGGGCCGACGGATCCAGGCCGAGGTCCCCCGGGGAGGGCGTGTCGACGGGCTTCCTCTTCGCCCGCATGATGCCCTTGAGGGACGCGTAGCGGGGGTGGTTGATTCCCGCCTGCACCTCGATCACCGCCGGCAGGGAGACCCGGAAGATCTCATTCATGCCGGCCTCCATCTCGCGGATGACCCTGGCGCTGCCGTCTTCGACATCGAGTCCCATCACCAGCCAGGCGTGGGGCCAGCCCAGATGCCCGGCCAGCATGGAGGCGGTGGAACCGTAGCCGACGTCGTCGGACTGGGAGCCCGTCAGCACCAGACCGACGTCCTCCCGGCGAATCGCCGCCGCCAAAGCGCGGGCGGTGGCGGCGGCGTCTCCGCCCTGATAGGCGTCGTCCACCAGGTGGACCGCGCGGACGGCGCCTAGGGCCAGCGCTTTGCGCAGGGCCTCTTTTGCCCGCTCCGGCCCGACGGTGAACACCACCACTTCGCCGCCGGTTTTTTCGGCGATGGACAGGGCCTCTTCCATCGCATACTCGTCGCTTTCGTTGATCACGAACTTCAGCTCGTCCTCGTCGATCCACCGCCCATCGGGGGCGACGCGCAGGCGCGCTTCGGTATCGGGGACTTGCTTGATGCACACTGCTATACGCATTGATTAACTCCAGTGGGACAGGTCTTGGGAACCGCCGAACCTTATCACGTCGGGGGCCTTTCCATCCCGGCTCCGGGCCAGCGCCCCGGCGGCCCCGCGGCGTCCCCCTAAACCTCTGGAGCAGAGCCTCTTAGCGCCCTGTCCAAGGGGCCCGGGGCGGTGGACAGGGGGAATGCCGGCATGCTACTTTTCGACCACGAAGACGGACGCGTCCAGATCACCCACCGAACCGCCGTTCCCCTCCCCAGCCCCGGAATCTCAGGAGCCTGAACTCGATGATCCCCCTCACCGTGGCCACCACGGCCAACTCGCCGAGCATCGTCGACCTCTTCTTGCAGGCCGGGTTGATGGCCAAGGCCGTCTTTCTCGTGCTGGCGATCATGTCGGTGGGGTCTTGGTCGATCATGATCTCCAAGGCGCTCCAGTACAAGAAGGCGGATCGTGACGGCGGTGAGTTCCTCGAGGTCTTCCGCCGCTCGAAGCGCTTCAGCGAGGTGAACGCCGCCGCCGGCCGCCTCACCGGAACCCCCATGGTGGGTCTGTTCCAGTCCGGCTACGCCGAGATCGACGCCCAGGTGAAGGCGGCCCAGGAATCCGCTTCGGCCGCCGCGGGCCAGAAGTCCTTTCGGGTCAAGTCCCTCGACGGCGTCGAACGCAGCCTGAGAAGGGCCATCGGCGTCGAGCTGGCGGTCCTCAACCGGGGCACCGCCTTCCTCGCCACCACCGCGGCGGCGGCGCCCTTCATCGGCCTGTTCGGCACCGTCTGGGGAATCATGGTGGCCTTCAACGAGATCGGAGCCACCGGAAGCGCCTCCCTGGCGGCGGTGGCCCCCGGCATCGCCGAGGCCCTGGTGAACACCGCCGCAGGCCTCGTCGCCGCCATCCCCGCCCTGGTGGGCTTCAACTTCTTTGGTTCCCGGCTGCGACAGATGCGCGGCGAGATGCAGGACTTCGTGCTCGAGTTCATGAACCTCACCGAGCGCAACTTCACCTGATCGGCGGGCAAAGGCATGGCGTTCCAAGTCCACGACGACGGCGGTGACGACCGCGAAATGGCGGACATCAACGTCACGCCCCTCGTGGACGTGATGTTGGTCCTGTTGATCATCTTCATGATCAGCGCCCCCATGCTGCACCAGGGCGTGGAGGTGGAGCTGCCGCAGACCGTATCCGCCCAGGAGATTCCGATCCGGGTGGACGATCCTTTGATCCTGACGGTCAAGACCGACGGCATGGTGTGGATTCGCGAGGAGCCGGTCCACCCGTCGCGCCTGGTGGAGCGGCTCAAGGCGATCCTCGATCAGCGGGACGACCCGCAGGTCTTCGTCAAGGGGGACCGCAACATCACCTATGGCCAGTTCATCGAAGTGATCGGCCTGCTCAACGCGGGCGACATACGTCACATCGGCCTGGTGGCCGAAGAGCTCGACCCGAATCGCTGATGCCGAGCACCCTCGATCAAGTCCTCGGCCAGCGCCTGCACCGGATCTCCACCACCCAACGCCGGCGCTACGTCATCGTCTCCGTGATCGGACACGCCGCGCTGGTGGCGGCTTTTTTCCTCCTCCCCGTGCTGTTCGCCGAGGAGCCGGAGCCGTTCGACTACGTGGCGGTAACGGTCATTCCCCCCCAGGCCCTGGGTTCGGAGGACCCGACGCCCCCTCCACCACCCCCTCCGACGCCAACGCCGGAACCGCCGCCCCCCGAACCGCCGCCGCCGGCACCGGCAACCAAGGCCCCGGAGCCCGACAGGCCGATACTGGTGGACGAGAAGAAACCTGAGGAGCCCAAGCCGAAACCGGCCCCGCCGCCGCCGAAGCCTGTGGTGCAGCCCCCTCCTCCGGCGCCGCCCCCTCCCCGAGCCGCGGCACCGCCCTCCAATCCCCTCACCCGTCGGCGGGGCTCCCCCTTCGGCGACCCATTAGGGTCCACCAGCAACACGGCCATCGGCGTCGAGGATCCCAACTTCACCTATGGCTACTATCTCGACCGGGTCGCCGCCGAGATCAGCGCCAAGTGGACCCGCCCTCCGGTGGGGGGCGAGGTCCAACAGGCCGTGCTCTATTTCCGTATTCTGAGTACCGGCGAAGTCACTGACCTGAGGGTGGCCGACAGCTCCGGCGACGAGACCTTCGACCGCGCCGCGCGGGCCGCCGTCGAGGCCGCCTCCCCCCTGCCCCCGCTACCCAAGAGCTACAAAAACGACCGCCTCGGCATCAACCTGATCATCCGCTAAGCCCAGAGGACCCCCCATGACCCCGCTCGACGCGCCCCGCCGTTTCCCCTCGCCCTCGCCGCGCTGGCTCGCCGCGCCATTCGTCGCCCTGCTGGCCGTCGCCTCTGCCGCGCCGGCGGCGGCCCAGGCCCCTGCGGCGGACTCCTCGGAAGATCCTTCGGGTGTCCCCACCATCGTGGTCGAGGGCCGGGGCCGCAGCCAGGTGCGGATCGCCTTCCCAGCCGCCGACCTGGATCCAGGGCTCACCGGCGACTTCCTTCAGGGCGCCCGGGAAATCGAGCAGACCTTGAGGGACGACCTCGACCAGACGATCCTCTTCAACGCCCAGGGGCCCACGGAGCTAGGGGTCCTCGCGCTGACCGGAAACCGTGAGCAGGACTTCGACCAGTACCGCTCCCTGGGCAACGAGGTGGTCCTCCTCACCGCGATCAAGCGGGAGGGCGAGCGGCTGGTGCTCGACGGCTGGGTCTACGACCTGCCCAGCAAGCAGTCGGTCCTCGGCAAGCGCTACCGGGGAACCCTGGACCAGGTGCGGCTGATCGCCCACTACCTGACGGACGCCCTGCACCATCAGTTCACCGGGCGCCCCAGCCTCGCGCTGACCTCCCTGTCCTTCCAGAGTGACCGCGACGGCTATCAGGAGCTCTACCTGATGGACTACGATGGCCACAATCAGAGGCGCATCAGCGGGCACCGCTCCACCAGCGGCTACAGCGATTGGAGCCCCACCGGGGATGCCATCGCTTACATGTCGTACTTCGCGGGCCCCCCCGGGATCTACTACGTCGACCTCGCCTCCGGCGACAAGATCCCCGTCTACCGGGACGGCGTCCTCAACCTTTCGCCGTCTTTCTCCCCCGACGGCCGGCGCATCGCGTTCGCCTCCAGCAAGGCGTCGAACATCGATATCTACGCCTGCGAGCGTTCCTGCTCTCAGCCTTCGCGCCTGACCCGGTCGAACGCCATCGACACCAACCCCGCCTGGAGCCCCGACGGCAAGCAGATCGCCTTCACCTCTAGCCGCTCCGGGCGACCCAACATCTACGTCATGAACGCCGACGGCTCCAACATACGACGGATCTCCTTCGAAGGGGACTACAACGAAGGGGCCAACTGGCGGCCCGACGGAACCCAGCTGACGTATGCCAGCCGCCGGGGCACCCGATTCCGCGTCGCGGTCACCAATTTGGTGGACCTCCAGACCCAGTTTCTAACCGATGGCCCCGACAGCTACGAAGAGCCGACGTTCTCCCCCGACGGAAGCAAGATCGCCTTCACCCTGCGAAAGGGGCAGGAGTCGAAGATCTTCGTCATGGATGCCAACGGTGGCAACTGGCGACAGCTGACCCACGAGGGGAACAGCTCCGCCCCGGACTGGTCGAGTCATCCCAAGAAGTGACGATTCCGACCTTGTCAGGTAAAGGCCCCGTAAACGCCGGTTAGATCAGGCTTTTCGGCACGTTCCCCTATTGCCGGGACAGGTCGACTCTGCTAAGTTGAGGGGCGAATCTGAAGCCCGACCGCTGACCCGAGATCGCCCGAGCTCAAACCAAACGCCCGAGCAATGAAACGCCCAGACAGGGAGGAGGCCGCAGTAGCAATGCTTATGGACCGGAAGTGGATCGTCCTGGCCGCATTGGCGATGCTGTTGACCGTCACCGGATGCAGCAAGAAGGACCCCGAGACCACCCCGCCGCCGCCGGAGGTCAAGCCCGCGGCTCCGACCACCGACGTGCCGGCCACTCCCGAACCTGCGGAACCGCGGGACGTCGTCGAGAAGACTCAGCCCAAGAGTCTCGCCGACATTCAGGACGACCTCACCACCCGCGGCCTGCTAGGGGACGTGTTCTACGACTTCGATCGCTACGAGCTGCGGGCGGCCGCCAGAGAGCGCTTGGCCAAGAACGCGGAGTTCATGAAGTCCTCAGAAGGCCGTAACCTCACCTTCACCATCGAAGGCCACTGCGACGAGCGCGGAACCAACGAGTACAACCTGGCCCTCGGCCAGAACCGCGCCACCTCCGCCCTCGACTACCTCGAGTCCCTGGGCGTCGCCCGTAGCCGGTTCCAAACCATCAGCTACGGCGAAGAGCGCCCCTTCTGCACTGAGTCCAGCGACGCCTGCTGGCAGAAGAACCGGCGCGCCCGCTTCGTGGTCTCGGGTCAGAACGGCTGATCCCGACGCGTCTCGCCGAGGTCGGAAACCACGACCCCACCGATGTGTCGATCTAGCGTGTTGCGAACCCTCCCGGCGGCCGGCTTGCTGATTGCAGCTTTGCCGGTCGTCGGGTGTGTGTCTTCCACCGAGATCAAGAGCATCCAGTCACAGCTGAGCGACATCCAGATCCAGGTCCTGGAGCTCCGAAAAGAGGGCTCGACCCGGGATCAACTCACTGCGGCGCAGACGAGCCTGGAAGACCGCCTCGAAGGTCTCCTCCAGTCGCAGGCCGACTTCCGCTCCGACGTCCGGGCCCTGTCCGAGCAGGTCGAGCAGCTTCAGGCGAAAATCGAGGACACCAACTTCCGCCTGGCCAAGCTTTCTCAGCAGATCTCTGCCACCAACGAGGAGCTGAGGGACATCCGTGACGTCGCCGAGGAGGCGAAGGCCAGCGCCGACCACCGGCGCCAGGCGCCGACCGTGGAACCCACCGTCGGCGAAACCTCTTCGAGCCAGGATCCCGAGGCGATGTACGACGCCGCCTACGACCACTACCAGGCCGGCAATTACGAGCTGGCGGCGGACGGGTTCCGGACCTTCCTCGACCGGCATCCGGAGACCGATCTCGCCGACAACGCCAGCTACTGGCTCGGCGAGTGCTTCTATCGACAGAACAAGTTCCAAAAAGCCATCGAGCAGTACGACACGGTCCTGACCCAGTACCCGGGTAGCGACCGCATCGCTAGCGCTCTGGTTCGAAAGGGATACGCCTACCTGGAGCTGGGTCAGCCGGCCCAGGGAATCGTCCAATTGCAGAACGTCATCTGCGAGCACCCGGAGACGGATGAAGCCCACGTCGCTCGTCAGCGGCTGGAAGAGCTCGGCATTGACCTCCAGTGCTGAGGTCCCTATAATCCGCTGACCGTGTCTCGCACGGGTCGAGCTTCCCTACGCCCGCGCCCACCCAACCGCCCCGAGATCCCAAGCGCCTGAATGCTCGAAGTCTAGCGAGCCACGGGCAAAGAGCCACGGGTCCACCGAACCACTCACCGTGGACCCCGCGGGACGCCGAGGCGCGTCACCGCCACGATTCAGAGGACACCGCCGAAGATGGCCAATACGAAATCTGCCGAGAAGAGGATGCGCCAGAACGAGAAACGGCGCGACCGCAACCGCCAACACCGTTCCCGCATGCGGACCGCGATCAAGAAGTTCCGCAGCGCGGTCGAAGCCGGAGATGCGACCCAGGCGCGTGAGCTGCTCCCCTCGACGCTCACCATTGTGGACGCGTCCGCATCCAAGGGGATCATCCACCGCAACGCCGCGGCTCGGACCAAGTCCCGCCTCTCCAAGGCTGCCGCGGCCCTGGGCTGACCCCCCGCAAGCAAGCTCGGCCCTCTCAGAGGGCCACCTGGAGAGCTAGGGTCGGCACCCGTTCCTGGCCCTTTAAGTTAATCCGCCCCCAATCTGGTCTTGGACCTGAGGGGCGGATTTAGCGTTTGGGGCCTTTTCGGCTCCGGTTCTCGACCTCCGGCCGAGATGGTGTTTCGGCGAAAGGTCCTCCCTCTTCTACTGCACGGGCGGGGGCAAGCCCCGCCCCTACGGCGGAGACGGTTCAGCGGGAGGTCGGTCTGCGCCTATACGCCGGAGACGGTTCAGCGAGAGGTTGGTCCGCGCCCATACGCCGGAGACGGTTCAGCGGGAGGTCGGTCCGCGCCCATACGCCGGAGACGGTTCAGCGGGAGGTCGGTCCGCGCCCATACGCCGGAGACGGTTCAGCGGGAGGTCGGTCCGCGTGGAAGGCGTTTGCGTCAACACGCTTTGGCCGGCGGCTCCTCACCGCTTCAGGCAGGCGGCGGCCTTCGCCCTCCCGGTCAGAAGCCTTCTAGAAGATCCGTCACCAGGGTCTCGGCAAACCCGCTGGCAGTTTCTTCGATCGCCAGGTTCTCGCGGTCGAAGTACCCCGCGTCCCCTTCCTCCAGGGGATAGTCCTCACGGAACAGGTAACGGGCGTTCTTCCAGATCACCTCCCCCTCGACCTCTCCGTCCCGGGGGGGGCGCTGGAACAGCATGTCGGTGGTGATCTGGATCTCGTAGTCGGTCGCGAGGCCACCGGAATCGAAGGCTACGGGCCTGACCTGGAAGTCCACGACCGTCCCCTTTAGGACGGCGTCGGCGTCTCCCTCTTCATTGATCACCTCGAAGCGTCGCCGGGTCACCATCTCGTCGACAATGGATTGGGTGAGGATCTGCTCCACCTGGGACCTGGAGGTCCGATTCTCCATCGGCTCGACGTAGACCTTCCGGATGTCCTCGGGGATATTGCTGGCTTTACCCACGAGCGCATAACCGCATCCCGAAAGGACCAGCGCGACCGCGACCAGAAGAACGAGTTGGCTAAGGCAGCGGACGCCGCGGGAGGGGGCGCCTTGGGGTGAGGATAGGAAAAGGCTGCTCTGGCTCACTCGTTGCTCCCTATGGTTTTGGGTTCGCCGTACGGCTCTGCCGGAGCGGCGCGGGACGTGGGGCTATGATAATTCGAATCTTGGGGTCGAGGGGATTTCCGTTCCGGCGCCAGGAGCAGGGTCGTGCGCTGACGGCGGGCCAGCTCGACGCGGCGCTCCACGACTGCTCCACCTCCTAGGCGAAGGCGCAGGCGGTAGCTGCCCGGGTCCAGTCCCACAAAGGTCGTTGCGCCCTCCAGCAACACGTGGGTCCAGCGGGTCGCGTTTCCCTCGAGCACCGCCAGACCCGCATCGCCGCCGTCCAACTGGACCCGCAGCGCGGCCGCCAGCTGCCGATCGCTGTTGCGTCGGGCGCGGATGCCGGTACTGGCGAAGGGATAGAGGTCCACTGCGACCACCGCGTCGTGTCGCTCCAACAGGAGCCCCTCGGTCCCCTCCGCCAGATTCAGCCGCTCACTCCCCAGCCGCAAGTAGTTGGCCGGAACCCAGTGGTGACTGTAGAGGGGATCGCTGAAAACCCAGCCGCGATCGAAGCGAACTTCGATCCAGCGGTGATATCCCTGTGGCTGTCCCCCTTCGCCTCCGCCGTAGACGTATCCGGCGACTTCCCGGGCTTCCAGGCCCACGGACAGCATCATGGCCACCGCCAGCCGGGCGACGCCGGTGCAGTAGCCGCTGCGCCTCTCCAGCACCGCATCCGGCGTCTGCGCCTCCTGGCGATTCAGCTCATAGGTGATGTTGCGGGCTAACCAGCCGAGGATGCGGGACGCGGCGTCGTACTCGGTGCGCGACCCGGTGGTGACGGACCGCGCCAAGCGGGCGACGGAGCCCTCCAACGAAGGATCCGGCGTCGCGAAACGCCTGGAGCTGCCGACCGGGGTCGCTTCGACGTCGACGATGACCTCGTCGTCGGTCCAGCGGAGTCGGTAGCCGGAATTCTGGTATGCCTCGATGGTGGCGCCGGCGGGCGGCAGCACTCGAGCTCTGTCGACCCCCTCGACAGCGAAACCCTCGGCGACGGCCACCGGCGGCAGTGCTCCAACCAGCAGCGCGAAAGCGCCACAGGCGGCGACGAGCGCGCCGATGAGGCCCCCTCGTCTACGGGAGCTACCCCGCGACGCACGGGCGGAGGCCACGATGCCGGGGCCCAGCTCAGGCAACGCCCGCGCCATCGCTCAATTCCGCCGACGACACCGCACCGTCCACCGCCATACCGTCCAGCACCTTCGACTTGAGGACACCGTCCAGCAAACCGTTGACGAACCGGCTCGAATTCTCGGATCCGAACTTCTTCGCCAGCTCGATGGCCTCGTCGACGATGACGACCTTGGGAACGCCACGCTCTCGAAGCATCTCGTAGATGGCGAGGCGTAGGATGCTTCGGTCGATGGGGGGCATCCGTTCAAGACGCCAGTTCTCGGCGTGCCGGCGAATAACCCCGTCGATGGCGTCGCCGTCGGCAAGGGTCCCTTGGACCAGTTTCTGAGCGTAGCGGAAAGACTCCTCCGCCCGACGGCGGCGGGTGGCCTGGGACTCGTCGTCGGCGGCGTTTCGGCGCGGCGGCGGGGCGGGTGTCTCCCCCGACGGCGGCTCGGCGCGCTGCACTACGGATTCCGTCTCCGTGATGTAGTCCTCGATGTCGAACGACTCGAAGATCTGGGGGACCGGAGTCTGCCCCATCTCCCGCTGATAGAGCATCTGGACGGCCATCTCCCGGGCCCGCCGACGTCGGCCGGTGCCGCGTCGCTTGCGCTGGGAGGTCACGATGCCGATCCACGCAGCTGTTCGACGAGATCCACCATCTCGATCACCGCGAGGGCGGCTTCCCAGCCCTTGTTGCCGGCCTTGCCCCCCGCCCGCTCGACCGCCTGCGGCGAGTCGTCGGTGGTGAGGACCCCAAAGCCGACAGGGATCCCCGTCTTGGCACCCACCGCTGCGGCGCCCTTGCAGCAGGCGTCGCACACATATTCGAAGTGCGGGGTCTCGCCGCGGATTACGACACCGATGGCGACCAGTCCGTCGACGTTGCCGGATTGGGCCATCGCGTCCAGGGCCAGGGGGATCTCCCAGGCTCCGGGCACCCTCGCGACGTGAAGGTCTGCTTCGACGACGCCATGTCGCCGAAGGCAGTCGACGGCGCCGGCCAGGAGCAGGTCGGTGATGCGACTGTTGAATCTGGAGGCGACGACGCCGAAACGGCGACCGGTGGCGTCGAGCCGACCTTCGACGTGGTGGATCTCGCTCATCGCCAGCCTCCGCGGGGGGAACTCGGAACCGAGAACGTCGGTGACTCGTGCATGGGGAGGACGCCTCAAGACCGCGGAGCGGGAGGCGTTGAATTGGAGGTGAGCAGGGCCAGGTCGAAGGTGAGAAATGGTCGGGACGGCGAGATTCGAACTCGCGACCACCTGAACCCCATTCAGGTACGCTACCAGACTGCGCCACGTCCCGACGCGAAGAGTCTACTATGTTTTGCCCTTGAGCTCGACCCCCTTACGGACCCCGTTTTCCCTTCGCAGATCCTGAGCCCGGTACCAGCTTGGGGTCACCCACCAGCGAAGACTGAGGATGCTCTGGGATGGGCTCAGGTTGTCTCGGGATCGAGTAGCCGCAGGATGTCCCGGGCTTGCGCCAAAGCACCCTTGATGCCGGCGCGGAGAGTTTCTACCGTCTCCGTGGAGGACGTGTCAAGCGGCGTTTCCTTCGCCGACTTTTTCGCAGCGGGCGCCTCGGCGGAATCCGGCGTCGGCAAGATGCCGTCGGGGGACTCGGCGATCTCGGCTTCGAGCTTCTTCTTGGCTCCGGCGATCGTATAGCCCTCTTCGTAGAGCAGCTCTTTGATTCGCCGGATGATGTCCAGCTCCCGCTTGCTGTAAACCCTCTGACCAGACTTACTCTTACTGGGATTGAGGAATGGGAATTCGGTCTCCCAGTAGCGCAGCACGTAGGGCTGGATGTCGAGGATCTTGCAGGCTTCCCCGATCTTGTGGAACAGCTTCTTCGCCACGGATCAAGCTCCCGGAACCCGAAGGGCTCAGGGCTCCTCGTCTTCCATGATCGTCTTCAGGAGGCGAGAGGGCCGGAAGGTCAGGGCCAAACGGGGCTCGATGAACATCCGCTCGCCGTTGGAGGGATTGACGCCGGTTCGGCCGCCGCGCTCGGTAAGCTCGAAAGCTCCGAAATTTCGGATCCGGACCGGGCGCCCGCCGCGCAGGCTGGTCTTGACCGTAGAAAAGATCGCCTCCACGACCCGCGCCGCTTCAGCCTTGGTCAGGGCACCGTGCCGGCGGTAGACCGCGTCGATGAGGTCGGCCTTCGTTTTCCCCGACGGTTTCGCCAGTTTACGACTCACGGTTCCTCCGAAACGACGTCCATCCACTTCTCGATCTTGACGGGCAAAGCGTAGCCAGCGACGGCGAACCATGGGATTCACCGCGGTGATTTCGATGCCCAAGCTGCCAGGAATCAACAGTATAGGGGATCGGGCGGCGGTGCGACAAGGGCGCCCGGAGCGGCCGAATCAGCGCTTTCGGATGACCAGACGAATCGGCACACCGGCGAGATCCAGCCATTCGCGTATCCGGTTGACCAGATAGCGGCGGTAGGTGTCGCTCCGCTCCAGGGTACGGTTGGCGAACAGCATGAACGTCGGCGGCGCGGTGGCCACCTGGGTCGCGTAGTAGAGCTTCCAGGGACGCCCCTTGACCTGCGGGGGTTGATGGAGCTCGAGGGCCCGCTCGAACAGACGGTTGACCTCACCGGTGGGTAGCTTTGTGCGCGAACGCTCCAGGGTCGCGTCGACGGCCGGCAACAGGCGATCGACCCGACGCCCGGACAACGCCGAGACGTTGATCCGCGGAGGTTTCGCCAACAACTCGTCGAGTCTCTCCCACGAACCTTCGAGGTCCTCCCGCGCGGCCTCGTCCAGCAGGTCCCACTTGTTGATCGCCACCACCACGGCGCGACCCAGTTCCCAGGCGTCCCCAGCGATGGCCAAATCGCCGGTGGTGACCCCTTGGGAGGCGTCCACCAGCAGCACGACGATGTTGGCCCTCTCGATCTGGCGACGGGCGAACAGCACCGCAACGTCTTCTGCGAAGCCGGTGACCTGGCTCCGACGCCGGATACCCGCGGTGTCGATCAGACGGTAGCGGCGCCCGTCCACATCCAGCAGCGTGTCGATGGGATCGCGGGTAGTACCGGCGATCGGCGATACGAGGACCCGGGCACGGCCCAGGAGCCGGTTCACCAGCGAGCTCTTCCCCACGTTGGGCCGACCGACGATCGCCAACGAGGGGACCTCGTCGTCCTCCGCATCCAGCGGCTCGGGCGCGGGAAGGAGGTCCACCACCGTCCCACGGAGCTCTTCGATGCCCGTTCCGTGTTCGGCGGAGATCAAGACGAGCCGATCGAGGCCCAAGCGATAGAAGTCGTGGTACCCCTCCTGGGCTGCCCGGGTGTCGCCCTTGTTGACCACGGCGATGGTGGGCTTGCCGGTCCGGCGGAGCTCCTCCCAGACCCGCTCGTCGCCGCCGACGGGGCCCTCCCGGCCATCCAACACCAGGAGCAGGACGTCGCTTTCCTCCACCGCCAAGAAGACCTGTTCCGAGAGGCCCAGGGGGTCGTCACCGGGCACCAGGCCACCGGTATCCACCAGCTCGACGGAACGGTCGTCGGTCAGTTCGGCCCGGCCGACGATCCGATCCCGGGTGACGCCGGGAAGGTCGTGGACGATGGCCTGCCGCCGCCCCACGAGGCGATTGAACAGGGTGGACTTCCCGACGTTGGGCCGCCCGACAATGGCGACCGTCGCAGTGGTCAAGGTGCTGTCTCCGATGTCTGCGGATGGGGCGGCGGTCGGCCCGCGGCGCGGGCCGGTGGCTCAGGAGTCGGAGGTCTTCTCCAACTCCCGGTAGAGCACGACCCAGCCGTCGTCCTTGCGCTTGAGTTGATACTTGACGCGGCTGCGCTGATCCAGGCTCTGGTTCACCAACAGCCGTGAGCCGACGGTGAACGCCTGCACGTCCCAGACCTCGCTGGTCGTGACGAAGGCGTTGGAGTAGTTCCAGACCGAAACGTCTTCCACGGTGACGGTCTTGAACTCCGGCTCGTAGATCTGCCCCTTGACCTCGAGCTCGTCGATGCGCAGGTTGATGCGGGCGATCTCTTTGGGGACCGCGTAGGATTCGATCAGACGAGCGTTCTGCTCAGCGTAGGCACGTCCCAAGAGGGGCAGGTAGGCCTCCAGGACCTCCTGGATCTCGGTACGGTCGACCTCTTCTTTGGCGCGGGGATCGCCGCAGCCGGTGGTCGCGAAGAGCAGGATGAAGAGGAGGGTCAGGGCGGGGGCGAGTCGGCCCGTGGGCCGCCGCCGCGGGCCCTCGCCGTATGGGTCATGGTGGGGAATCATCTTGGGTAGGTCCGTTTCTCGGAGGAGGAAGCATAGCACCGGGCCCCCCGGCGAAAACACTTCGCCGGCGCGACCCCTCACTCCGATTCGACCCCCAGCGGGCCCGCGGAGTTCCGGTGCCCCAGTCGGAGCGGCGGATAGACCGGGGGCACCTCGCTATTGACAGCCCGCGGCGGCCTTCTCTACAATCCGTCGTCCGCGGCAGCGAGCAGGCCCCATCGTCGCAAGACGACCCTCTTCCTGACGCCCCGATCTTTGGCTCGACGCGAAAGTGGCGGAATTGGTAGACGCGCAAGATTCAGGATCTTGTGTCCGCAAGGACGTGGGGGTTCGAGTCCCCCCTTTCGCACCATCCCCTCCCCATCGCCGAAGATCCTTCCTCACCCCGCCAGCATCAGGCTCCCTTCGATCACCACCTGGCCTCGGCGCTCTAAGCTGCCCTGGATCTTCACCAGGCGGCCGAACCTGGCCACCTCTTCGACCGTCACCAACAGCTCATCCCCCGCCGCCAGCGGCCGATCGGCCAGCTCCGGCGCGAAGCTCACCCGGTCGATCCCCGCCAGCAGCGGCGCTCCTTCCTCGGGATCCCCAGGGGTGGAAGACGGCGGGACCGTCGAAGCGAGTCGCCACGCCGCCGCCTGGGCCAGAACCTCCACCCCGAGCATCGGAGGCCACGGTTCGGACCTGAGAAACGCCGACGCCGCGGTCAGCCGAACCCGCGCGGGCCCGCCGCCGCCGGCGGCGGAGATGGGATCGATCAGGCGCAGCGGATAGCCGTGGGGCAGCATTCCGTTCCAGGCGCCGGACTAACCCGCGAGCCGGCGCTCGCTCACGAACGCCGCCAGCGCTTCGATCGAGGCCAGGGCTTCCGAGCCGACCTCCTCGTCGTCGATGCGGACTCCCAACGCTTTCTCGATCCCCAGCACCAGCTCCAGGGCATCGATCGAATCTAGCCCCAGGCCCGTATCTTTGAACAGGGGCGCGTCGTCGGCGATGGCGTCGGCCTCGATCGACAGCTGCAAGCGTTCGACGATGAGGGCTTTGAGCTGTGATTTCAATGCTTTAGGGGTCACGGCTGCGTCCATGGCCGGCGCATCGTAGCACAGGCCCCAAGGGTCGCAACGGGGGTACAGCCCGATGGGGCGGGGCCCTTGGGTTGACGAATCTGCGCTGCTCCCCTGTGAAACAATCACCCGGCCGTCGCCCCCCGGACTATCCCCTTTCTAGTTGACGGCGCAAGGATCCGGACATGACCCAAACCGTGGAGATCTCCCCCCTGACCCTCAACCGGCTTTCCGTCTACCTTCGGGGACTCCGGTCCCTGCAGAAGGTGGGCGTCCATCGAATATCGTCACGAGAGATGGCCGAGCGCTTCCACCTCTCGGCCGCCCAGATCCGCAAGGATCTAGCTCAATTCGGCGAGTTCGGCATCCGCGGCGTCGGCTACGACGTCGATCAGCTGCGGGATCGTCTCGAGTCCCTCCTGGGGCTCCAGCGGGAGCACCGCGCCGTCATCCTCGGCGCCGGCAACATCGGCACCGCCCTGGCCCGGTTTCCAGGCCTCGACTCCGGAAGCTTTCGGGTGGTGGCCCTCTTCGACAACGACCCCGCCCGCATCGGCGACCACGTCGGCGACCTGGTGGTCTACGACAGCGGCGAGCTGGCGGCCCGCGTGCGGGAGACCGAGGCGGAGATCGGAATTCTGGCGGTGCCCGCGGAGGCGGCGCCGGAGAACTACGAAGCCCTTGTAGCCGCTGGGGTCCGGGCGGTGCTCAACTTCGCACCGGTCCAGCTGCGGGAGGATCCGGCGGTCCGTACGAAGAACGTCGACCTCCTGATTTTCCTCGAAGAGCTGGCCTACTTCCTCCGCTGAGGGCCGCCGCCGCAGGCCGGCCTACCGCCGCCCCGGACCGCCGCCAGAGGGCGGAACCCCGTGGTACGATCGCGGCCGTTTCTCTATCGCTAAACCCCTGATAGGCCGTCCTGCGGCCCCTCCCCCGGTCGCCCCATGATCAAGATTTACAACACCCGCAAACGCGCCAAAGAAACGTTCGTCCCCGTCGACGCCGAATCCGGGAAAGTCGGCCTCTACTACTGCGGGGTGACGGTCTACGACAGCCTCCACCTCGGACACGCCCGCGCCGCCATCGTGCCCGACCTGGTGCGCCGATACCTCGAGCACCGGGGCTACGTCGTCCGCTATGTCTCGAACTTCACCGACATCGACGACAAAATCATCCTGCGGGCCCTGCGGGAGAACCGCGACTGGCGCGAGATCACGTCCATCTACATGGAGGAGTTCCATCGGATGACGGCGCTGCTGGGCAACCGGCCAGCGGATGTCTACCCCCGCGCCACCGATCATGTCCCGGAGATGCTCGACCTGATCTCACGGCTGATGGACGAGGAGAACGCCTACGTCGCCAGTGACGGGGATATCTACTTCGACACCTCCAGCTTCAACGCATACGGCGTTTTATCCGGCCGCAAGCTCGACGAACAGCGGGCCGGCGGCTCCGGGCGCCTCACCGAGGATCAGCTGGCGGTGAAGAGAAACGCCGCCGATTTCATCCTCTGGAAACTGGCGGTGAACGACTCTGAAGAGATGCGGGCCCACGGCGACCGGGTCCCCGCCTGGGATTCCCCTTGGGGCCGCGGACGACCCGGCTGGCACCTCGAGTGCTCGGCCCTTTCGCGCCAGTACCTCGGCATGCCCTTCGACATCCACGGCGGCGGACGGGACCTCGTCTTCCCCCACCACGAGAACGAGAAGGCCCAGAACGAGTGCGGCTACTGCAGCGAGCTCGACGGCGGGGAGTCGGTGCGGTACTGGATCCACAACGGCTTCATCACCGTCAAGGCCGAGACCGAGGCGGAGCTGGCCGACGAGCACACCGTCGAAGGGGCTTCAAAGATGTCCAAGTCCCTCGGCAATGTGAAGTGGCTCAAGGACATGATCTGGCCCGAGGGTCCCTACGATCCGATGGCGGTCCGCATGCTGATGCTCACCAGCCACTACCGCTCCCCCCTGACGTTCTCCCCCGACCTCTTGGACCAGTCCACCGCCCGCGTCGAGCGGATTTACGCCGCCGCCGAGCGGCTCGCGGACGACCTCCCGGACTCGGCGGAGGGGGAGGGCGGGGCGACGGAAGCCATCGAGGAGAGGATGGCTGCCATCACGGCATCCTTCGAGGACGCCATGGACGACGACTTCAACACCCCCAGGGCCCTCGCCTCCATCGACGAGCTGATCAGCGTCGCAAAGAGCCTCGGGGACGCCCCCGCCGCCGAGCGGCGGCTGGCGGCGAAGACCCTCCACCGCCTCTGCCACATCCTGGGGGTACGCGCCGAGCGGCCCCTCGCCGCCGGCTCCGGCGGCGGCGACGCCGAGACCGAAGACGGCCTCCTGAAGCTCATCTCGGAACTGCGCGGGGAAGCCCGGGCCGAGAAGAACTGGGGCCTGGCGGACCGCATCCGCGATCGCCTCGGGGACCTGGGCTTCGAGGTGAGGGACGGCGCCGGCGGCGGCGAGATCGTCCGTAAGGGCTAACGATCTTGACCCGCCCGATGAACGCTCAGGGCGGGTCAGGACGCGTCAGGATCCCCGGGTCGCCCGGAGCTCGAATCTCCGCTACCTTGCTCCAGCCGATGGTAGCGGCCGGCGACCAGGTCCGCGAAGGATTCCGTGGAGCCGTCGGGCCAGCGAATCTCTGCACCGCAGGGACCTGACCCGCCCCCAAGGCCCACGAGGATCCGGGGATCGTTGGCGGAGGCGTAGCTGCCGTCCCGGGCGGCGCGCCTCAGGAATCGGGCCCCATCGCCGCAGGTGACGAGGACCACCGCCCGGTCCGCCGCGCCTCCCCCCGGGGTCCGCAGATCGAGGCCGATCCAAGGGCGGTCCTGCCCCACCCGATTCTCCAGCAGGCGGGCCGGCCCGTCGTTGTTGGTGATCAGCACGTCGAGGTCGCCGTCGTCGTCATAGTCCGCGAATGCGGCCCCGCGGCTCACCTCCGCCAGGGCGAAGGCCGGTCCGCCCCTAAGGGACACGTCTTCGAAGACGCCGTCCGGGCCCTGGCGCAGCAAGTGATTCGGCTGACCGAGGGTCGGAACACCGTCCGCCGTCTCTGTCCGCGCCTCGGAGAACCGCTTGACCGCACCGTGGACCACCAGGAGGTCGAGGCGGCCGTCGTTGTCCACGTCCACCGCTCCGGTGCCGAAGCCGGTGTGGGGCCAGGTCGGAGTCTCTAGACCCCGGGCCCGGGTCACGTCGGCGAAGTGGCCTCTCCGATTGTCGTAGAGGGTGTGGGACTCGCCGTCCAGGTGGGTCAGGAAGAGGTCGAGGTCGAGATCCCCGTCCAGATCCCCCACCGCCACCCCCATGCTGGCCTCCCGCTGACCCGCGCCGTTCACCGCGCAGCCGGCCATCGGCGCGTCGTCCCGAAAACCGGCCGGCGCGCCCGGGTCGCCGGCCCTCGGCACCCACCACTGATTGTCGGCGGCGTCGTTGGCGACGTAGATCTCGGTCAGACGGTCGCCGTCGAAGTCCGCGGCGACCACCCCGAGGCCCGGACCGTGGGCGGCGGCGAGGCCGGCGGCGGCGGTGGCGTCTTCGAATCGCGGCCGGCCATCGGCGTCCGTCCCCAGGTTCCGGTAGAAGCGGTCCACCTCGGCCCGGTAGACCCCAGGCCCGCAGTAGTCGAGGGCCGAGCTCGGATGGTGGCACGGCCGGTGGCTGGCGGCCGAGAAATCGACATAGTTGGCGACGAAGAGGTCGAGGTCGCCGTCCCCATCGGCGTCGAAAAAGCTGGCACCGACGCTCCAGCGGGGATCCCCGGTTCCGCTGACCTCGGTGACGTCCTCGAACCGGGGCAGTCCGTCGGGGCCGGGGCCGAGGCTGCGGTACAGCCGGTTGGCCCCGTACTGGGTCACGTAGAGGTCGTCCCATCCGTCGCCGTCGACGTCCCCCACCGCCACCCCCATGCCGTACCCTTCGTTCCGCAGACCGCTAGCCTCGGTAACGTCGACGAACCTGCGCCCACCCTCAGGGGAAGGCTCGTTCAAAAACAGGCGATCGACGACGTCGGGATCCCTCGAGGCGAGGTCGAGGGCGTTGCCCTGCACCAGGTAGGCATCCAGGTCGCCGTCCCCATCGGCGTCGAGCCAGCCTGCTCCGGCCCCCATCACCTCGACGATGTACAGCTCTCCGGTGGCTCCGGACACGTGCTCAAACGTCAGTCCGACAGCTTCCGATACGTCCTGAAACCATGGGGCCCCGCCAGGGGAAGGCGCCCCGTCGTCGTCTACGGGGCCGCCGCAGGCCCCCAAGCCGAAGGCGACGGCCAGGGCCAGAGGCGTGGCCAGCGCCCGCCGCCGAAACGCCGCTGGGATCACGGCCGCGGGCACCGCGATCATGGATCGGGAATCTCGGCGGCGCCCCCATCGTCTCTGTCGGAAGTCCCATCCTCGGCGGCCGCGGAGTCGGCGGTCGCGGTGTCGGCGGACGACGGAAACTTGGCAGGGGCTCGGATCACCGGCGTCACCTGGGCGGTGGAGCCGTCACTGCGCTCCGATTCCACGTAGTAGTGGTATTCCACCCCTGAGGCGATGGTCCCATCGAGATACTCGTAGTCCCGCTGCCGGTCCGTGGTTCCGGCCCCTGGAATCCGTTCGTCGTTGACCCGTACGAAGGGCCCCTGCGGGCTCTCGGAGCGGTAAACGTAGAAGCCGAGGTTGTCCTCCTCGCCGCCGGTGCTCCATTTCAATCGATTGGTCAGCTCCGCCCCCGGGCTAGCCGGCGACGGTCCCGCGGCGACGTCCTCCGCCGTCTCGGGAGCTCCGCCGCAGGCCGCCAGCAGCCCGAGCAGCGCGGCCGTGCCGGCGGCGGCGATCCATCTGCGTCGTCTCATCCTCGACGATCCTCCGTCCAGAGTCCTCGAACCGGCCGTCCCCCGGCTCCTTGCGTAGGTCCGTTCCATCGCCGCGCCATTCTACGCAACCCGGAGCGGAGATGGAGGTCTGGGGCGGTACCCACCCCGGCATCCCTTTCAGGGTCCGCTCTTCGGGATTCGTCACTGCGGCGTTCCTAGAGAAACCGAGCTAAACTTGACTTGCCTCTGTTCTGCACCGCCGGGGCCGCCCCAAAACATCGCCCGGGGTGCGGCCCCGAGTCGAAGCGAAACGGTCGACCCACCGCCCTGCCCATGAAGGACTCCGACAGCCGCCAGCTCCCCCTATTCTGTGAAGTTCCCGCCGCGGATCCCGGGAACGAGGTTCCCGCCGCGAACCCCGGGAACGGGGTCGACGACCGGCGGGAAGCCCGCAGCCAACCCGCGGCTTGCCCCCGCGAAGCCAGGGGAGTTCGAGACCCCGCAGCGGCCCTGGCCCTGAGACTAGGCCCATGGCTCGGGCGACCGATCGCCTCCCTCGTACTGACCCGAAACCGCTCTCGCATCCTGTCCGCCCGGCCGGCACGGGACGGCCAGGGGCTACACCTTCGGGTGCACCGCTGCTTCGCCGGGGCGGACGAGACCGTGGTGGAGGCCATCGCCGTCTTCCTCACCTCCGGCTCCGAAGACCCCCGAAGGCGACGGGCCCTCGCTACGGTCCGCCGTCGATTCCGCGACCACGGCCAGGGGGATGTGGCGCCGCGACGCCGGCCCCGCCTCGACCCGGTGGGCCGCCATTTCGACCTCCGCAGGCTGCGGGATCGGATCGACGCCACCTACTTCGCAGGCGAAGTGAAGGCAGACATCACCTGGGGACGAAAACTCCCCAGGGTCACTGGACGTCGGCGCCGAAGCCGGGGTTTCTCGATCCGCCTCGGCAGCTACCACGAGGCGGACCACCTCGTCCGCATCCACCGAGTGCTCGACCACGCCGACACACCGGGCTATGTGCTCGAGGCCATCATCCACCACGAGCTCCTCCACGCCGTGGTGCCGCCGGTGGAACGGGGTGGCCGGAGATGGATCCACACCGCCGAGTTCCGGCGCCGTGAGCGGGAGTACGTGCACTTCGAGGCCGCCGAAGCTTGGCTGCATCAGCACGTGGAGCGCCTTGCCCACGAGCGGGACGACCCCGGTTCCGCCGGCACCCGGGGCGGGACTCGGCGCCGTTCCCCCCGGGACACCCGCGGCCCCGGGCCGACCCCCCGCCGGGGCGACGACCCCGAGCCGTCCACCTCCGGCTCGGCCGCGATCCTCGTGGCGGAGGACGACGCCGTCAGCCGCCTGATCGCCCAAGCCCAGCTAAAGGCCAAGGGTTACCACGTCGACGGGGTCGCCGACGGGCGGGCGGCGGTGCAGGCCATGGAGCAGCGGGCCTACGACCTGGTGCTCATGGACTGCCAGATGCCCGAACTAGACGGCTATGGGGCCACCCGGGAGATTCGGCGCCGGGAGCAGGGGAACCAACGCACCCCCATCGTCGCCTTCACCGCCAACACCCTGCCCGGGGACCGGGAGAAGTGCCTGGAGGAGGGCATGGACGACTACCTCGCCAAGCCCTACTCCCGCGACGAGTTGGAAGCCGTCCTCGCCCGCTGGCTGCCGGGTCGTCAGCCGTTCCCCTGAGCCCCGCCGGGCTCGAAGGTCTCACCCACCGCCATCACCGCCAGCCTCCGGTCCGCCGGGCCGTGCTCGCGCCACCAGGTACGCAGTCGTTCGGCGGGGGCCCTGAGGGATTCATCCGTGAGCTGGAAGGTACCCCAATGCATCGGCACGAGGGCCTTCGCCCCCACGTCCAGAAAAGCCCGGCCGGCCTGCTCCGGATTCATGTGGCTGTGCTCCATGAACCAGGCGGGCTCGTAGGCGCCGATGGGCAATAGGGCCACATCGAGGTCCGGAAAGCGACGACCGATCTCCACGAAGGCGTCGCAGTAGGCCGAGTCTCCGCCGTGGTAGACCCCACCGCCGCCGTCACGACACACGAACCCGCCCCACAGGCTGTCGTTCACATCGAACAACCCGCGCCGGGACCAGTGACGGGCCGGAACCAGGGTCACCTCGACGCCGCGAACCTCCACCCGGTCCCACCAACCCAGCTCGTGGACCTCGGCGAACCCGCGGCGCCGGAACCAGCGCCCCACCCCGAGGGGCACCACCGCCGCGGCGCCGGGGTCCAATCGCTTCAGGGTCCAGGTGTCGAAATGGTCGTAGTGGGCATGGGACACCAGGATGACGTCGAGGTCCGGAAGCTCCGAAGGCCCCAATCCGGGCGCCGTATAGCGGCGGTAGAGCGGCCCCAACCTCGGCGCCAAAACCGGATCCACCAGCAGCGTCCGGGACGCCATCTGAACGAGGAAGGACGCGTGCCCTAGCCAGGTGATCCGCGGACGATCCGCCGGTGTCCTGAGCCGTGCCGAGTCCACGTCGACCCGCGGCGCTCCGGGCCCGGGGTCGGCGATGTCACGGCGGCCGGCCAAACGGTCCAGAACCGCCCACCGAAAGACCGTGGAGGCGGAGTGTGGCCGATGATCCGGATCGACGTGGGTGTAGCGATGGGGCATGGCGACTCGCCTCCGTTGGCTAGGCTCGTTGACTCGGCTCCGTTGGCTCGGTTCGGCCGGCGCCCACGGGCGCGCCGGAGCCCCACGGAGCGGGGCCGAGTATAGCCGCCCAGGGGGCCGCCATTCCCGCCGCAGGCGCGGGGAGAAAGATCCCCTACAGTCAGAGACTTCTCTGGTTTCGCCGCAACCTTCCAAAGCCGCCGTCGACCCAAAGCTCCAGGACTGGTGGGCAGGCTGCAACCTTTGGTGATTAATACGAAAATTCACACAAATGCTTTAAATAGTTGCTGTTTCGAGCAGCTTGCACCGGCCAGAGCTCGTGGTTATAGTGAACGGCCATGATCAATCCTCTTGCACTCGGGATGGCAATCCGACTCCGCCGCGGCAACCGCACGCAGAAGGACCTGGCGGAGCACTCAGGCCTCAGCAACACGCAATGGTCCAAATACGAGCGGGGTCGGGCGGCCCAGCAACCCCGCCACGAAACCCTGGTGCGGATCGCGGAGGCCCTGGGCTGCACCCTTCGGGAGCTTATGGAAACGGCCCGCCGAATCGAGAACGACCCTGAATACCGGCGTCTGGTGGGGTCCCGGACCCCGGCGGCCCCCAGCGGCGACCTGCCCTTGCCGACCCACGACGTGGACCTGCTGCGGCGGGTCGACTCCCTCGATGTCGGCGAGGAGCTGCGGGAGGAAATCCGCTCGTTTCTCATCGGCAGCGAGGACATCAAGGTCCGTCTGCTGTTGGCCTTGGAAACCTCTCTGGGAACCAAGGTTTCTTCTTGATCTATCGAATTTCCAGAACATAGATCAGTAACAACACTGATCTATCGAAGACCCTCTCCCGAATCTGGCGTCTGGAATATCTTGCCCGGATTGAGGATGCCCCGGGGATCGAAAACCCTTTTCTGACGGCGCATGAGCGCGAGGGCCGCCGGGTCCACAGCGAGGCCCAAGAACCGCCGCTGGGTCCAGCCCACGCCGTGCTCTCCGGTGATGCTACCCCCGAGGGCCGTCACCGCCTCGAACAACTCCTGCTCGGCGGCGTCGCGGCGGCGTTCCCAGGAGCCGCCGTCCAGGTTTCCCCGCAGCAGGTTGACGTGCAGGTTGCCGTCGCCGGCGTGGCCGTAGCAAATCGCCTCCAACCCTTGGCGGGCGGCGGCCCGACGGGCCGCCCGAACCAGATCCGCCAGCTTGGAGCGGGGCACCACGGTGTCGGCTTCCTTATAGACCGAACGGTGCTTGACCGCCTCCCCCATCTTGCGGCGGATCTGCCAAAGCCGCCGCTGCTCCGCCGGATCCTGCGCCGCCATCACCTCTCCGGCCCCCAGGTCCTCCGCCAGCTCGGCGACCCCAGCGGCGGTTTCGAGCAGACGCTCCGGGGCGTCGCCGTCGAGCTCCAGGAGCATCAGGGCCCGGTGCCCCTCCAGTTGGGGGGGCAGGGACATCACCGACCCCACCGCGGCGATGGCGTTCTCCTCCATGAGCTCGCAGGCCGAGGGGTCGAAGCCGTGGCGGAACACCGCCTCCACCGCCGCCGCCGCCGATTCTAGATCGGGAAACGGGATCAGCAGGGAGAGGGTCGCGGCGGGCTTGGCCACCAGCCTGAGGGTCGCCGCCGTGATCACCGCCAGGGTACCCTCGGACCCCACCAGTAGGTGGGTGAGGTCGTAACCGGCCACATCCTTGCGGTTGCGTCCACCGATCCGCAGCGGCGTGCCGTCCCCCAGCACCGCTTCGAGACCCAGCACCCAGTGGCGGGTCGATCCGTATTTGCACGACCGCGGGCCGGCGCTGTTCTCAGCCAGGTTGCCCCCCAAGAGGCAGGTCTCGCGGCTCCCGGGGTCCGGCGGGTAGAACAACCCCTTGGCCTCCACCGCCCGCTGCAGGTCCGCCAGCACCACCCCGCTCTCCGCCTCCGCCACCAGATCCCGCTCGTCGACCGTACGGATTCGATCGAGCCGCTCCAGCGACAGCACCAAGCCTCCAAAGACCGGCAGGGCGCCCCCCGAGAGACCCGTCCCCGCGCCCCGCGGCGTCACCGGCAGCCACTCGTCGTGGGCCAGGGCCAGCACCTTCGATACCTGCTCCTGGGTCGACGGCAGGAGCGCCGCCGCCGGCGGGTAGGTGAGATCCTCCGTCTCGTCCCGGCCGTACCGATCCAAGGCCGCTTCATCGCACCGCACCCCGTCCACCCCGAGTATGTCCACCAGACGTTCGAGGTGCCTTGGGGTCACCGTCCGCAAACCGCTTTGCGTCTCCTCCATGACTCTTCCATCGTACCCGACCCCGCGCCCCGCCGACGGCCTCCACCGGCGTCCGACCTTGTTCGGCCGGCGGGGTCCGGATGGTAGGATCAGGGAGCTGGCGCCGCGGCGCGGCATCAAGCTCCACACCACCCCCATCTGATCCTCCCGCGCATCGCCGTCCCTATTCTCCGCACCCCGGACATCCCGACCCATGATCGAAGAGCTCTTCCGAATTGGCCCGATCGCCATCAGCCCCTTCGGTGCCATGCTGGTGCTGGCACTGATGGGCGGCTACTGGCTTCTCGCCCGCCAGATGATCCGCCGGGGCATCGGAGACCAGGACGACGCCAGCGCCATCGTCTTCGCCTGCGGCTTCGCCGGCATCCTCGGCGGCAAGATCTACTACGCGATCCTGGTGGGGGACTGGTACACCCTGATCGACCGCGCGGGCATCGTCTGGTACGGCAGCCTGATCGCCGGCGTCGCGGCGTTTTTTTGGGCCCTGCGGCAGCGCCGCCTCCCCGCCGGGCCGACCCTCGACGCCGCCGCCCCGGCCCTCGCCTTCGGCTACGGCGTCGGTCGCATCGGCTGCTTTTTGGTGGGGGACGACTACGGCATCCCCACCGATCTTCCATGGGGGGTGGCCTTCAAGGTCGGGCTGCCGCCCTCCACCGCCGCGAACCTGCGCTACCAGTTCGGCGTCGAGGTGGATCCCCAGATCGCCGACGCCACCATGCTGGCGGTCCATCCGACCCAGCTCTACACCACCTTCGCAAGCTTCGGAATCTGCATCTTCGCCCTCTGGCTGGCGGGTAGCCGCAAGCTGCGGCCGGGGGCACTCTTCCTCATCGTCATGGCCCTGATGTCGGTGGAGCGCTTCCTGGTGGAGATCCTCCGTGCCAAGGACGACCGTTTCTTCGGCGTGTTCACCGTGGCCCAGCTCATCAGCGTGGTGATCCTGGTGATCGTCGCCATCCTCTGGCGTCGCCTGCGCCAAGGGACAGAGGGCGACGCGTGAAAACCGGCCCTCCGGAAACCCCACCGCGGCTTCTCACCATCGCCGGCTCCGACTCCGGCGGCGGCGCCGGCATCCAGGCGGACCTCAAAACCTTCGCCGCCCACGGCGCCTACGGCATGTCCGCGGTGACGGCGATCACCGCCCAGAATACCCGCGCCGTCGATGCGATCCATCCGGTACCGGTACCGGTGGTCACGGCGCAGATCGACGCCGTCTTCGACGACCTCGGCGTCGACGCCGTCAAGATCGGAATGCTGGCCAGCGCCGAGCTCGTGCAGGCGGTGGCGGAGCGGCTGGCGGCCCACCGACCCCGCCACGTGGTGCTCGACCCGGTCATGGTGGCGAAGAGCGGCGACCCTCTGCTGGAGGACACGGCGGTGACGGCGCTGGTGGAGGAGCTCCTGCCCCTGGCGACCGTGGTGACCCCCAACCTGCCGGAGGCGGCCCGCCTCACCGGCCTCGACCTCACCGCCCCCACCGTCGATCAGATGGCCGCCGCCGCCCGCCTCGTCGCCGCCATGGGGAACCGGGGAGAGCCCTCCCAGGCGTCGCCGGCGGTGCTCCTCAAGGGCGGACACGGCGACGGCGAGATCCTGACAGACCTGCTGTTCGACGGCGGGGAGCAGCACCGCTACGATCATCCCAGGATCCAGACCCGCTCCACCCACGGCACCGGCTGCACCCTTTCGTCCGCCGTCGCCGCCCGCCTCGCCCGCGGCGACGCCTTGCCGATCGCTGTCGGCGGCGCCATCGACTATCTCTGGGGGGCGATTCGCAACGCCCAGCCCCTCGGCGGAGGACACGGCCCCGTGAACCATCTCTACCTCGTCTCCGCCGAAGCCCTCGGCGGTGGTGAATGACGTCCCAGCACCCTCCTCCGGCGGCCCCTTCGGCGCGCCGGCACCGTTCTCGTATAATCGACGACGCGCGGCTCGCACCGGCCGCGGCAACCTCGGAGATCACCATGAAATACAGCCTCAAGAAGAGCACGGCGCTGCTCGGCGCCGCTTTGCTGGCGGTCGTCGGCGCGGCTTGGACTTCGCTGGCGGAGGACGCCCAGGATCTCGAACAGGACCTCTTCGTCGAGAGTCTCGACGTCAACGTCGTCAATGTCGAGGTCTACGTCACCGACCGTGACGGGAACCGCATCAACGGCCTCACGAAGGACGACTTCGTCCTCCTCGTCGACAAGCAGCCGGTGGCGATCACCAACTTCTATTCGGTGGAGGACGGCTCCGTCCGCGCCGGTCTCGAGACGGCACAGACCCTGGAGGTCCCCGAACGGGCCGAGATCCCGGAGCCGGCCCGGGTCACCGCCGAGCCCGTCGGCCCCGCGGATCAGCGCCTGCATTTGATCGTCTACGTCGACAACTTCAACCTCCGCCCCTTCAGCCGCAACCGGGTCATCCGGGCGGCCCGCGGGTTCCTGCGCAGCCACCTGCGGCCGGGGGACGAGGTCATGCTGGTGTCGTACGACCGCTCCCTCAAGATCCGCCACCCCTTCACCAAGGATCCGGCGCTGATCGCCAACGCCCTCTACGAGCTCGAAGATCTGTCCGGCCACCGGGTGCACTTCGACTCCGACCGCGACGACATCCTCGACATGATCTACGAGGACAGCGACAACATGGGCTGGGACGTCTATTCCCTGCGTCCACGGGTGTCCCAATATGCGGAGTCGGTCTACAACGACATGGCCTTCACCATGAAGGCGCTGCGGGAACAGGTGGAGATGCTGGCCGGCCTGCCGGGACGTAAGGCGGTGCTCTACGTGTCCGACGGCCTCTCGATGCGCCCCGGTGAGGACATCTTCTACGCCCTCCAAGATAAGTTCAGCGATACCAGCGTGCTGCTCGAGTCCCACCGCTTCGACCTCTCCCGGGACTTCCAGTCCCTGGTGTCGAGCGCCAACACCAACCGCGTCACGTTCTACACCGTCGACGCCGCCGGGCTGCGGACCTACAGCTACATGGACGCCTCCAACCACACCGCCGGGGGCGGCTCCCAGATCGACTCCATCCACTTCTCCAACCTCCAGAGCCCTCTGCACTTCATGGCCGAGGAGACCGGGGGATTCGCGGTCATCAACACCAACAACTTCAGCCCCGGGCTGGAGAAGATGGCCCAGGACTTCGGCACCTACTACTCCCTCGGCTTCAGCCCGGCTCCGGGCAAGGTGGGGCGATACCACCGCATCAAGGTGCAGCTCAAAGACAAGAAGAAGGGGATCCGCCTGCGCTACCGCGACGGCTACCGCAACAAGCCGGTGGACACCCGGATGGCGGACAGCGCCATGGCGGCCCTCAACTTCGGCTACCAGCAAAACGGTCTCGGCGTCCAGCTGGTGGCGGGGAGCGGGGAAAGGCACGAGGACAGCGGCCAGTTCCTGGTGCCGTTTTTGGTCCGGATTCCCATCGGCGGCCTGACCTTCCTGCCCCAAAAGGAGATGCAGCGGGGTCGGGTGAAGCTGTACATCGCCGCCAAGGACACCGACGGCGGAGTCGCCCAGGTCCAGGAGGTCCAGGTCCCCATCGACATCCCCACCGCGGATTTCGACCGGGCCAAAGAACAGTTCTACCACTACCAGCTTAGCCTGCTGATGCGCCAGGGCCGCCAGGTCGTGGCCGTGGGGGTTCGCGACGAGATCGGCGCCGTCACCGGCGTGGTCACGGAGGGTCTGCTGGTCGGCAGCTGAGCCGAGGGCTCGACTGGACGAAGTAGGAAACCATGGGAAATCGAAAAACTTGGATCGACGCCTTCGCCGAGCTCGGCGACTCGGTGTTGACGCTGCTCAAGGCCGAGCTCTCGGTCGTCATCGAGGGGTGGAAACGCTGGTTCATCGAGCTCGCCAAGGTGCTCGCACTGGTGGCGGTTTCGCTGCTGATCTTCGTCTACCTACCGTTCCTCGCCCTGTTCGCAGCCGTGGACGGGGTCAAGCACGCGACCCAGTGGCCCCACTACTGGCAGAGTGCCCTGGCGGTTTTGGGGCTGGCGTTCCTGGTGATCGCCCTGCTCGGCGCCATCGGCGCCTACATCCTCAAACGGCGCATGGAAAGCCCGGTGACGACGGTGCAGCGCAGGCTGGACGACAACCGAGGTTGGTGGCAACGCCAGGTCTTCCTCGAAGATCCGGACTCGACGGCACGACTGGAGGAGATCCGCGATGAAGCCTAACAAGGCACAGATCCGCGCCGTGGAGAAGGCCGAAGCCGCCAGGCGTGAGGTCCAGGCGAAGCTCGACACCTTGCGCACCTCCGTCGACCGGGAGCTGCGCTTCCTACCCAAGGGCAGGAGCTGGATGCTTCCGATGGTCGGCTTCGCATGCGGAATCGCGCTGACCCGAGGTCGCAAGAACCCCGACCGCGACTAACTGACGTCCCCTCCCTCCCGTCGGCGGCCGAGGATGTGACCTCGGAACCGAGCCGAGGCAGGGCAGGCGCCAGCCCACCGGCGCCCTGGCGGCGGGCCCGCACGGGCCCGGCGATGGGCTGACGCCTGCCCTACCCTGTAGGTTCTAGTTCACGGGACGCTTGAAGACCATGGCGATGTTGTCGGTGGCTCCGCTCTTGAAGTTCACCGATGTCAATCCGACGAGCTCCCACCCTTCCTCCCCCAGCTCGTTCATGAGCTCCGAAGCATTGGGATCTAGCCTGTAGTTTTCACTCCGGATGTTGATGATCGTATATTCCCAACGTTTCATCTCTCCCTTCCTTCCCGGACCCTGAGCTCCCGACTTCAGTTCCGCGGCAGACCGCCGGACGCGAAACGCACCTTCACAGAGGCGTTCCGGGCGACATCCCAGCGTTCAGCCAAGCTGATCCCCCGCATCGAAAGCTCGAGGGTCCCCAATGACCCCACCAGAAGGGCAGCCTGCCCGTGGGGGATCTGTTCATAGTGATCCACGAAAAGATGAACCCGGCGGTCACCTACAAAGGCCACGCAGGGGCGGTCGCCCACCCACTCGGCTGGCAGATCGGTGACCAGGTTGCCGAATCCATCGACATGACGAACGCGCCCATCCAGACCTTCTGGCCGGCGGCGCGGAGCGGGCACATGCAGACGAACGGGATCCGGAACAGAAGCTCCGAGGTCCTCCACGGAAACACCCCGAATCCAAGCCGCCGCGACGGGGGCGAAACGGTCCCGACCGTGGAACGTGGCTCCAGGGCCGGGGCGGTAGAGGTCGGGACGGTCAACCGCCACCACCCGCCGAGCCCGATCGAGAAACGGGGTCAGCAGCCCGTTGTCGGGGCCGACGAACCGGCCCGAATCGGTCTCCACCGCCAGAATCCGGCGGTCGGATCCGACCCCCGGATCGACGACGGCGAGGTGGACCGTCTCGGCCGGGAAGGTGACGGCGGCGGCGGAAAGGAGGAAGGACGCTGCTTCGACATCCCCAGGCGGAACGTCGTGGCTGATGTCGACGAGGACGGTATCCGGCGCGGCGGATAGCACCACGCCCTTGACCGCTGCAACGTAGTAGTCACGCAGCCCGAAATCCGTCAAAAGAGTCAAGATGGCCAATTCCCCTCCGCGTGAGCGTCGGTCACCCCCCCTCCCGTATTACTAGATCCGGCGTGCTTGCGCCCTACAATCTTACTCTATATACAATCGCTGCACGGCAGGCAGACCATTAGCCGCCGTCCCCGCCCGAGCCGATCCCCATGACCTCCAACGTCCATTCCCATCCCCAAGCCGAGCGCCGCGTCCTGCTGTTCACCAAACCTTCCGTCCCCGGAAGGGTCAAGACCCGGCTCATCGGAGAGCTCACGCCGCGGCAGAGCGCAGCGCTGCACGGCGCCTTCCTGGCGGATCTCCTGGCACGCCTCCGCCGCGGCGCCTTCGGCCTCCAGGTGGCGTGGGCCCTCGAAGCGGGGGAAGCGCCCCCCAAAGTCGGGATTCCCGCCGTGATCCAGCGGGGTGGGGATCTGGGGGAGCGGCTGTTTTCGGCCCTCGACGACGCCTCCCGGGAGTGTCCGACGGTCGCCGCCATCGGCAGCGACGCCCCGGAGCTCGAAGTGGCCACAGTGGAACGGGCTTTCCGCCTGCTCGAAAACGGAGCCGACGCCGTCCTCGGCCCCTGCGCCGACGGAGGCTACTACCTGATCGCCCTTTCCCGCCGGGCGGTGGACCGGAGGCTCTTCGAAGGGGTGTCGTGGAGCACGGAGGATGTTTTCCAGCAGACCCTCGACCGCTGCCGCCGGCTGGACCTGACCGTCGCCACCCTGCCCACCGGGCACGACGTCGACGTCGTCGCCGATCTCGACGCCCTGGCGAGGCGGCTGGAGGAACGCCGGTCTTTCTGCCCACGGACCCGGCGGCTGCTGGTCTCCCTGGGGCGCCTGCGGGAGACGGAGGCTGCCAACGCCGACGAAACGCAACGGCCCGCCTCGGCATCCGACGCCGACCCGGTCGGGGCGGAGGAAACCGCAGCGGAGGGCGGCGCGGGATGAGAATCCTCACCGCCGAAGCAATGCGGGCCCTGGATCGCCGCGCGATCGACGAGGTGGGAATCCCCGGGATGGTCCTGATGGAGAACGCCTCCATCGGTGTCGTCGACGCCATCGCCGAGCAGTTCCCCGCCGCCGAGGCGATCGTCCTCCTTTGCGGCCCGGGCAACAACGGCGGCGACGGCCTGGCGGTGGCCCGCCATCTCGACGCCAGGGGGTACCGCACCGACGTCCACCTCGTGCTCGGCTCAAAGCCACCCAGCGGTGACGCCGCTCTCCAGAAACGCATCCTCGAAAACCTCGGTCTCCGGATCACCGAGCTCGACGCCTCCTCGGACCTGGCGCCCGTCGTCGCGGCCTGCGCCGCGGCCCACCTGGTGGTGGACGCCCTTTTCGGCACCGGCCTCGCCCGCGCCCTCGGCGGGCACTTCGGAGCGCTGGTCCGCGTCCTCCGCGACGTCAAGACGCCGATGCTGGCGGTGGACCTGCCGAGCGGCCTCGACGGCAGCCGCTGGACGCCCCCGGGGGATCACCTGCGGGCCGAGGTCACCGTCACCTTCGCCGCCCCCAAGATCGCCCACGTTTTTCCGCCCGCCGCCGACGCATGCGGCCGACTCGTGGTCGCCGACCTCGGATTTCCCCCCCACCTGGTGGACGGCGCCCCCGGCCGGACCCACCTGCTCACCGAGGAGGGGATGGCCGCCTTCGTAGCCCCCAGAGAGGACGACGCCCACAAGGGCTCCTTCGGCCACGTCCTGCTGGTGGGGGGAAGGGCCGGGACCTCCGGCGCCGTCGTTCTGGCGGCCCGCGGAGCGGTGCGGGGGGGCGCCGGCCTGGTGACCGCGGCGGTCCCCGAGCCCCTGCTCAGCGCCGTCGACTCTGGATCCGTCGAGTCGATGACCTTCGGCCTGCCGACGGTCGGCGACGGAGCACTCTCCCAAGACGCCGCCGAAACCGTCCTCGCCGCGGCGGCGGACAAGGCCGCAGTCGCCGTCGGACCCGGACTCGGCCAGGGGGACGGCGCCCGCGCCTGCGTCGACCTGCTGGTGGCGGAGGTGGACCGTCCGCTGGTGCTCGACGCCGACGCCCTGAACCTCCTCGCCGGTCGCCTCGACGCCCTTCGGCGGCGACCAGCACCCACGGTGCTCACCCCCCACCCGGGGGAGATGGCCCGCCTCCTCGGACAGACGACGGAGCAGATCCAAGCCGATCGACCCGCCGCGGCCCTGGCGGCCGCAGAGAAGTCCGGCGCCGTGGTGGTGCTCAAAGGGCATCGGACCCTCGTAGCGACCCCGGAGGGGGATCTCTACGTGAACCCCACCGGCAACCCCGGCATGGCCACCGGTGGCAGCGGCGACGTGCTCACGGGTCTCGTGGCGGCGCTCCTGGCCCGCGGCAAGGCCGCCGACATCGCCGCCCAGCTGGCGGTCTTCGTCCACGGTCTCGCCGGGGACCTGGCGATCGAGGAGCTCGGTCCGACGGCCCTCGCCGCTGGCGACCTGATCACCTTCCTCGCCCCGGCATGGGGCCGTCTGGGGGCCTGATGACGCGACCCATCGAGACCACACCCGCGGAGAAGGGGGGCCGCGGAGGACCGGGCCCCTGGAGCGCCGCCACCGAAGCGGAGACCGAAGCCCTCGGGGAGCACCTGGTGCGGAACGTCCTCGGAACCGAAGGGATCGTCCTCCTCGAAGGGGACCTCGGCGCCGGTAAGACGGTGCTGGTCCGCGGCATGGCCCAGGCCCTGGGGATCGGCCGACGGGAGGTCCAGTCCCCGACCTTCACCCTGATCCACGAGCACGGGGGCACGCGGGGGCGGCTGGTCCACGTCGATCTCTATCGCCTTGAAGCCGACGAGATCGAATCCCTGGGGCTCGACGAGCTCCTGGAGGGTCCGGGGCTCAAGGCGATCGAATGGGCGGAGCGGCTGCCGTGGCCCGTGCAGAGAGCGCATCGGATCCGCATCGAGAGCGACCGCGACGGCCGCCGCCGCGTTCACCTCGCCTGATACCATTCCGCCGCCGGAGAGACCGCGGCACGCGAAAAATCTCAAAAACTGGGCGTAAGGCGCCAGGAGATACACACCATGAAGATCAAAAAGGTGGCCGTCGTCGGATGCGGCCTGATGGGATCGGGCATCGCCGAAGTGGCGGCCCGGGCCGGGTTCGCCGTCGTCGTTCGGGAAGTCAGCGACGAGCTCCTCGAGAAGGGCCGTTCGCGGATAGAAGGCTCCCTCGGCAAGGCCGTCGCCAAGGGCAAGCTCGACCCCGCGGCGCGGGACGAGATCCTCGGACGCATCGAAGGGGCCATCGACCTCTCGGACCTCCGGGACTGCGATCTGGTGATCGAGGCCATCGTCGAGAACGTCGACGCCAAGCGCAAGCTCTACCAGGGCCTCGAAGAGAACCTGAAGCCCGGCGCCATCCTCGCCTCCAACACCTCGTCCCTCACGATCACCCAGCTCGCCATGGCTTCCGGCCGCCCTGACCGCTTCGTTGGCCTCCATTTCTTCAATCCGGTACCGCGGATGAAGCTGGTGGAGGTGGTGCGGACCCTGCTATCCGACGACGCCGTCATCGAGCAGATCACCGAGTTCGTCGAAGCCCTGGGAAAGGAGCCGGTGCAGTGCGGCGACAACTCCGGCTTCATCGTCAACCGGCTGCTGGTGCCCTACATGCTCGACGCCATCCGCGCCCACGAAGAGGGGGTCGGCTCGGTGGAAGACATCGACAAGGCGATGCAGCTCGGCTGCGGATACCCCATGGGGCCGTTCGTCCTGCTCGACTTCGTGGGCCTCGACACGACCTACTACATCGCCAACATCATGTTCGACGAGTACCGCGAAAAGCGGTTCGCGCCGCCGCCCTTGCTCAAGCAGATGGTGCTCGCCGGTCACCTCGGCCGTAAGAGCGGTCGAGGCTTCTACGACTATTCCAAGGGCTGAACCCCACCCATGGCACGACTGACCCTCTCCGAGACGGGCCTCGAGGCCCTTTACGGCACCCACGATCAGAACCTGAAACGTCTCGAGAGGGCGTTCGGCGTGCGGCTGGCGGCCCGCGGCTCAGAGCTGCACATCGAAGGACCGGAGGAGACGGTGCACACCGTCTCCCGCCTGATGGAGCAGCTCTCCGCCATTTCCCAACGCGGCACCCGCCTGCGCACCGAAGACATCCGCACCGCCATCCGGGTAACCCAGCAGGCGCCGGAGATGCCCCTGGCGGAATTCTTCGAGCCCTCGGACCCCACCATGATGGCGGTCCGCCGACTGATCGCCCCCCGCAGCCTGAACCAATACCGCTACCTGCGCTCGATGCTCGACCACGACATCGTGATTTCGGTGGGGCCCGCCGGCACGGGGAAGACCTTCATGGCCGTGGCCATGGCGGCGGCGGCGCTGCTGGAGAAGAAGGTCCGCCGCATCGTCCTGGCGCGGCCGGCGGTGGAGGCTGGGGAGAAGCTGGGGTTCCTGCCGGGGGACCTGGCGGAGAAGGTCAACCCCTACCTTCGCCCCCTCCACGACTCCCTCCATGACCTCCTCGGCTACGAACGGGTGGGGCGCCTGATGGAACGGGGGGTGATCGAAGTGGCCCCCATCGCCTTCATGCGGGGACGCACCCTGAACGAGAGCTTCGTCATCCTCGACGAGGCGCAGAACACCACCTCCGAGCAGATGAAGATGTTCCTCACCCGCATCGGGTACGGCTCGAAGGCGGTGATCAACGGCGACGTCACCCAAATCGACCTGCCGTCAAACCGGGGCTCGGGCCTGCGGCAGGCCCTGGACATCCTCTCGGGGGTCAAGGGCATCGGGTTCACCACCTTCGACCGGACCGACGTCGTCCGGCACCCCCTGGTGCGGAAGATCGTCGCCGCCTACGAGGCCCACGAAGCCGCCCAGGAACGGCAGCGGGATTCCGTCGGCGCGCCGTAGCCCGACTCCCCCCAAGCCGAAGGCGCCGCCGTCCCCCCGGCCCCCCCGGGGCGATGCGGCCGCAGGAACCGCCCCGGTTTTCCGTGGTGTAGACTCGCCGATGCCCCCGCTTCCCAACGCGCCCGGCCGCGGGCTGGGAGTCTCGACGGCGGGTCGGCCGCGGATGAAATGGCCGAGCGCCCCAACGGATCTCGCTGACCGCCCCAGCCCCCCGCCCCTCGATCCCGTGCCCTAAGAACCATGGCGCCATCCAAGAACCCGTCCAACCAGCCCGGACGCCGGGGCA
>JBCDIS010000023.1:0-55512 GCA_038748685.1 Acidobacteriota bacterium
GCCTCTGCCAGCAGCCTGCTCGCCGAAGCCGACCGCCAGCTCCGCAACCTTGACCCGCGGGAGGCGGAGCAGCGAATCCAGAACATCGCGAACCTGGTGCAGGCGGGAAAGGCCGAGCTCGACGAGCTCATCGCCGCCCTCGGCGACAACAAGTACGCCGACACCGCGCGCGGCATCGTGGACGCCTTCCGGGCCGGCCGCATCGACCTCCAGGCCTTCGACCGCCAGCTCGAAGGCCTGATCCAAAAACTGGGGCCCGACAAGCCCTTCCGCCGCGCCCTCCAGGAGATCCGCCAGCAGGCCCGCGCCGGCGGAGCCCTCGATCCCTCCGCCCTCGGCGACGAGTTCGCCGCCGGTCAACGAAGAGGACTGCTCTGATGACGACGACGAATCCACCGAAGTGGACCCACGTGGTGATCCACCATTCCGGCACCCAAGACACCGACAAGGCCGACACGGCCACCCATCGGCGCTACCACACCCGGGTCCGCCGCTGGCGCGACCTCGGGTACCACTTCGTGGTCGAGCGGGTCGGCGACAGCTACGAGGTCCTCGCCGGCCGGCCCCTCGACATGGCCGGGGCACACTGCCCCGGCATGAATCGCAAGGGCATCGGGGTCTGCTTTGTGGGGGACTTCACGGAAGAACCGCCGCCCGAAGAGCAACTCCGGGTGGGCAGGCGATTCTTGCGGGGTCTGATGTTGACGCTCGACATCCCGCCGGAGCACCTGGTGGCGCACCGTGACTACCGCCCGACCGAATGCCCGGGGGCCGCGTTCCAGGTCCAAGACCTGCTTTACCGAGAGGGCCGGCCTAGGGCGATTGACCCCGGACGTCCTTCCAAATTGAGTACACCAGGTTGATAACCAGCGGGATGACTACAAGAAGCAGCCACTTTACCGAGTCACTGGCGACCTTCACTCGAGCCTCCATTGAGGCACTGAGTTCTTTGTACCTGTCCATCATCTGATCTTCGAACTCTTCCCTTTCTTCTTCGAGTTCGATGATGCGGTCTTTCAGCCTCAGGACTGTCAGCACCTCTTCTTTTGTGGGATCAAGAGCGCCCCGCAGGGTCTCTACTTCGCTCGACAAACGGTCTAGGCGCGCTTCGAGCTCTGAGCCAGTTCCAGACTCTGAGGCATCAGCATTGATTCCAGGCTCTGAGACAGTGACCAGCTTTTCTTCTAGCTGTCTCCTGAGCGCCCTCACTACCCGTCTATCATGCTCAGACCGAGCCTTCGAAATCTCAAGCTGTGCAATGTAGTTCCGATTGAGAATTTGCGAGGAGGCCCAGCCCAGGGTTATCGACGTGACTACCGCAACAGTAAGTCCGAGGGTCTGTGAAAGGGGCTTGCGAGATGCCATTGGATGGTTTTCCTCTCGGCGTGAATCTATAGAGGGAATTGATTTATGCCTCTGGCTCCTAACTATCTCGATTGGGTGCCCACTGGACCTCTGCGGTGTAACTAGAGTCCGGAGCCGTGGGCGACCACTGAACCCGATAGTCCACTACGTCTCCGCCTTGCGGCGACGCGTCCACGTACTTGGTCTCTGCGAACGGCTCGCCGTCCTTGAAGAGGGTCACTTCGATGGTGCCCGCCAGCATGGTCGACCCAGCGTTGTGGATCTTGCCGTGGACGGTCACTTCGTTCCAGCCGACGGACACCTCGTAGTCCCATATTTTCAGGGCTCTATGGGGGTCCCGCCTTGGGGGCGGCAGGCGCGGCTCGGTCTCGCGTTGGAGAGCCAGCCTCGCGGCCTCGGCACCTTCTCCCCGGGCCTTCTGGCGGTTGAGCTCGGCCACCGCTTTCTCGAGCCCGCTTCGGTAGCGCTGCGCTTCGGACCTGGCGGCGTCGAGCTCGACCTCCAAGTCCTGCACCCGATCCTCCAGCTCCATCACGACAGCCTCGTCGAGCCCATCCGGCGGGGCGGCTGGCGCTACCGGGGCCGCGGGTTCGGGGTCTCGCTCCTCTCGGTCGGGGACACTCTCGGGCGGAGCGTCCGGTGTCTGGCCACCGGCCCACCAAGCACCGCCAACCGCTCCAAGGGCCACCAGACCGAGCGCCATGGCCCAGGTCGCCCAGGGCGCCGCCGACTGCTTCTGGCTGTACATGCCCTGCTGTGTGCTCATCCGGAAACTCCCCGAACCGCCTTGACCAGATCCATGGCTGCCTTGGGATCCAGCTCTCCGTCGTCCCCTTCGCCTTCGGCTTCCGGGGAGTCGCTGGTTTCGAGCAACCGTTCGACGACGAGATCCACCACTGCCCCCTCCGCCTCACCGTCAGGGGCGAGCTTCTCCTTGATCTCTAGAACGCTCAACAACCGCTGGAAATCGTTCACTCGCTCCGATTGCCGAAAGTAGATCTGAATCTCCCGTCGCTGCTGGCGCAGCAGACCCGCCGCCGCAGCGAGCATCAGGAACCCGAACGAGACACCGCCGAGGAGAATTCGCCAGTCCCGCTGCACTGCCACGGTCACCCCCTTAGGAAGTTCGCCGACAGCTTCCTTGAGTTCCTTCACCCGGACTACGGTCTCGGGGGTCAGCGGCTCAGCTAGGAGGTAGACGAAGCCGGCTGCCAAGGGGGCAGCGATTGATGTGACGAGAAAGATCTGCCCCAATGAGTAGAGGGTTTTACCCCTCGCTTCGGCAAGGAACATCGAGATCTCTTCGCGCTTCTTCGCCAACTCTGTATGCCTTCGGAGTAGTTGATAAACGCCCTCCTCCGTCGCAGCCTCTCTGAGCGCAGCCTCAGAGGACTCGGCGCTAGCAATCTTCTTAGAGGAATCTCTGGGAAATACAACGAAAAAAAACAACAATATCAGATACGTCAGCAACGCTCCCGCAGTGCGCGACAGGAAATCGTCATCATGAAAAAAAACGATGATAGCTAGGAACGGACCGAACAGCCCAAAGGTAAGAGCCATGGAAAGTCTCAGCCAGAGATGGACCTTCCAAGGCACCTCATCCTTGACCGAACTAAGGCTCCACTTCACTTCGTGCCCACCTTCATTTGAAAGAGATGATCTTCGCAACGTAGCGCTCGATCCGCCGGTCGGCCTCGGCCGAGACCTCCCACTCGACCGCCTCGCCACTCTCCAGCGGCACGGTCGAGTTCGCATAGGTCCAGGCGGTATTGACGACGCCGCCCTGGCCGTCCTGCAGCTCGACCTTCACGCGGACGAACGTCGCCGACCCGGGCCCGGTGTTGCGCACCTTGCCCCGCACGTAGTGACGCTCGTATTGGATGCTGTCCGACAGTTCCTCGATCGCCAGACTGGGCTTCGGGCGGTTCTCTTCTTCGACCTGTGCGTTGTGGACGCCAACGCCGATGCAGGCCGTGCAACCCAAGAAGCCCACCAGAGCCAACAGACCACAGCCCGCGAAAACGCCAAGCGCGATCTTCAAGATATCGCTCATCCCCTATGCCCCCCTTCTCGGATGATTCCAATCACCGAAGAAGACCCCAAGCGAGTCGAAAGGTTGCCCGACGCCGGGCACGCGCCGCCCCAGCTTTCGCCCCACCACCTGGACCAACTTCGCGGGTTTTGCCAATTTCCGGGAGTCAGGTTACCATTCTCGACAAGAGAAGGAGGTTAGGGAGAGGATGAAATGTGTACGCGGTAGGCTAGCGCCCAATTTCGCCGGCCGAGGGACGGGCAACGAAGCGCGGGCCGCTGCGGCCGGCTCAGGGAGTTCGTCATGCGCGTATCCATCATCTCCACCCTCTTGGTCGCCTCCATCCTCCTCGCTCCGGCCGCCTACGCCGGCCCCTTCGACGCGGTTGGCAGCTGGTTTGACTCTCTCGTCGAAGCCATCGCCGATGTCTTCGGACTGGAAGAGCCCACGGCGGCTTCCGACCCCGGCCCGGGGCCCGATGACAACTGCGCCGAGCTCGGCCCCAGCGTCACCCCACACGGTTGCGGATAGAAAATGAAGTGGGCTGAACTAGAAGAGTTCGCCCACTTCAGGCCGCGCGCGGGACTCGCTCGCGCGCGTCGCCTTTTCGCGACGATCCCAGTGGAGCACCCCGCTCAACCGTGGGCGCCGCTCGGCAGTTGTTTTCTCCGGACGGGCAAGCTGAATGATGCAAAGGCGCTGCTACGCAGCGCGCTCGTTGCAGGCCCCGCCGGGGGCGCTGTAGCCCTCGCCGACGCTTCAATTCGATGGGCCGTCCTGCTCGACCGTCAGACGAAGTCGGCTGAGGCGGTGGAGGTCGCTCGGCAAGCCTCAGCGGTTGCGGAAGCACATCTATCCCAACAGGTCGCCGGAGAGGTCCGCGTGACTCTCAGCGCCCTCGTTGCCAATCACGAAGGCCCGAAGGCCGCGGAAGCCGCCCTTATGCCTGCGTTGAAGCAACTTGACGCCGACTCACGAGACCGATTCTGGCACGCTACTGTCACGAACCTTGCCCTCTATCGAGCTTCTCAGGGTCATCTAGACGGCGTCGAGGATTTGCTCTCTTCTGCAGCATCGCAACATCCAGAGGATGTCGAGCCCGGTGTCCTCGGCCGATGGGACTGGGCCTCCGCCGTAGCTTGGTACACGGCTGGAGAACACTCGCGAGCCTCCGAGCTTCTTGCGTCCGCGGCCTCTCGCCTAGCTGAAGGTGGGCTTTTTGCCGAATCGGCACTGGCGGCCATCGACCGCATGGAGCTTTCTCTCGAAACAGGCAGGATGGCAGACCTGGGAGCAGCGTCGGGCTGGGTCTTCGCCGCAGCCCGACAGGCTGAGGATGCGGGCGCCCAGGCCGTGCTCTGGATGGTCTACGAGCAGGCCGTTGCCCGAGCGGTTTCCGCACAAACGCTAGCCGCCGCGAGAACGTCCATCCGCCTCAGGCTTTAGCCGCGCCAGCGCCCGCTTCCTCTTGGGTGCTTCCTCGATCTTGCGACTCGAGCTGCTCGACCTTTCCTGCCAAGGCTTTAAGGTGCCTCCAGATAAAGGACATGGCAGGGTCCCGAAGCACCGCCGCTTCACCGGGGTCGGTGACCTGCGAGTCAGAAAGCGCAAGTAGGCTGCCCAGCGCGTCTCCCCGGCTCGCTTCCTGCTGATTCCCCTGAAGCTCCCGCTCTAGCTGCGTCAAGGTGCAGTCGTAGACGCTGAGCAACTGGCCGAGCTTGTCGTGGGGGATTCGGCTCTTCCCGGAAAGATAGTCATGCACGGACTGTCCCCGTAGGCCGATCCTTTTCCCGACCTCCGCCAGCGTCAACCCGCTCCGCCTATGGAGCCGGTTCAAGACGTCCTGTACTCCCTCAAGGCGGCTGGGGGGTTCGGATTCAAGCATCACTGGAAACTAGCGCTTGTCGGGTTCTGGTTCAAGCCCCAGCTGAGTATTTCCGGTTTCACCTTGACATATACGGTGAAACCGGAATATCATTCGCTCATGCCTGACGCCACAACCACTTCCCACGCTGGTGACCAGCTTCGAGCGTACCGATCACTTCGGCGCCTGCGCCTGAAGGACCTAGCCAAGGATCTGGGCTGCTCTGTTGCAAACGTCTCGGGAATTGAGCGTGGCGATCACCTGCCCAGCCTTCGGCTTGCCTTCCTCATCGAGGAAGTCACCGACGGCGTTGTACCGGCTTCAGCGTGGAAAGACCTCGCCCTGGAAACGCTTCCAAAAGATGAAGCCGCGTGAGACCAAGACGGCTGGCTCTATGCGGCTCAGCCGCGGCGCTCGGTTCGCGCCCTCCGCAATCCCGCGGGGCGCACTCAAATCTAGGGAGATCCCAACCGATGAGTAGACACATCACCCTCCGCAACCTCGTGCTCGCCGTCCTGGTGGCCCTGGTCTCGTTGCCAGCGTTCGCGGACGCCCCCCCTTACGCCTTCCAGTCGTGTATCAACTGCCCGCTCGGCTACGCAGTCGAGGACATCCCTTGCGGAGAGGTCCAGGTCTACGCGTATTCCGACGACCCTTGTGATGACGGGAGCACCCGGGGTTACTGCTACGGCCGGATCACAGGAAGGACGCCAGAAGTCCGATACGTCTGGTACGACCGCTGCGAGACTCCGGCCGAAGACAGACACGTCACGCGGACGGGGTGCAACGCCCTCATGAGGAGCGTGGACCCCTGCGCCAGCGGGAGCTGCCCCTCGTCCAGGGTCGAGTGGCCCCCGGCGCTCGCCCTACCCGGCAACCCCCCACCCGACGCCTTCGGGATCTGGAGATCCGGCGACGGCGCTCTGGTGGCCCTCTACCTCGACCGCCCCGGCGTGTTGTCGGACGACGGGGTACTCGCCTTCGTCTTCGACGCCTACACCGGTGAAGGGTCGCTCACCGTCGACCAGCTCTGGTCCCTGATTGGGGACACCGAGAAGCCCACCGAGACCCGGTGGTCGGCCGGCGACGAATCCGGCGCGATCCTGCTGGGCGACAACGTCGCCCTCGTGTCTCAGGACGTCGTGCTCCCGTGGATGCTGGTCCGCGACCTGGTTGAGCACCGCTGGGTGGCGCCGACGGTGACCGTCCTCGACGGTTCCGGCATCAGCGAGACGATCACCGAATCGCCGCGGTACAAGGTCTGGACTGCGTATCGCCGACTGAACTCCGACCAGTGGACCAGCCGCCCCAGCGCGGTGCTCACCGGGCATGACGTGACCTACCTGGGCGACCCCGCCCCCCGGAAGGCGGAGGTGGGCCGATGAACGTCCCTAGGCTGTTCTGCGCCGTCGCCCTTCTCCTCGCTGGAGTCCTCGGGTTCTCGGCCCCCTCCCAAGCCTCGACGTCCATTGTCGAAGATCGGTGCGCGTTCTGTTCATTGAGCTACGCCCAGCAAGACATCCCGTGTGGATGGGTCCAACTGTTCGTGCTCTACGATCGCGAGTGCGGCAATGAGGGAGAGTTGCTGGTAGAGCTCCGCCGGCGGACCCCGTGGGTGGACTACTGGTGGGTTGGGTCGTGCGCCGACACGGTCCACACCGTGAATCCGCACACCTCCCACCAGCTGGCCAACAGCGTCGACCCATGCGGCAGCGGGTCCTGCCCCGCCTCGCGAACCACCTGGCCTCCGCCGCTCGATCTACCACCGAACCCGCCGGCGGACGCCTACGGGATCTGGCGCACCGACGACGGCGAGGTCGTCGTCCTCCACCTCGACCGCGAAGGTTTGCTCGGCCACGGCGTGCTCGCCTTCGTGCACGATGAGAGCACCAGCCAGGGGACTCTGACGGTCGACGAGATCTGGGCACGGCTCAGCCCAGGCGAGAAGCCAGCCAAGCGGCGGTGGACGAAGAAGACCGGGGAAAGCGGACTCGTGTGGGAGTCCGCCGACGTCGCCCTGATCTCCCAAGACGTGGTCACCGACTGGATGCTCGTGCGGTCGGCCGACGGCCGGATCTGGGAGCCTCCCACCGTCGAGTACCGCGGCGCGGACGGCGCCGTCGAGGTCCGGCCCCATTACAAGCTCTGGACAGCCCACCGCAAGTTGCCCAACGGGGAGTGGACCTCGGCGCCGTCCGAGGTGCTGAGGGAACCCCTGGAGTACCTGGGCAACCCCGATCCCGCACCTGACTCCTGAGAGAGAGCCTCCGGCTCCGCCCACCCCGCGGACTCCAAACGGGTGGGAACCACGGGGCCGGCCGCTGGGGCAAGCCGGGCGCCGGCGGCCCCAGGGGAAGGCACACACGGCAGGGGCGCGCCGCGGAGCCGGGGACCCGCGGACCCTTTCCCGCGCCCATCCGGTGGCCAGGGCCCCCTGGCCACCGGGTCTCCCCCACCACCCAATACCCAAAGGAGCACCGCGATGAAGCCCGAGAGAGTACAGCCGCCCGGGGAGGTGGTCGCAGCCCTAGAAACGCTCGTCCGCGAAGTCGGCAAGACCCTGAACCGGATTGACCAGGGCTTGGACAACGGCGATCGCCGCGAGCTGACGGAACTCCTCCTCCATGTCGCGCGGGCGCAGTCGTCGCTGATTAGCGCCTACTACATCCCGCCGCCGGCTCTTCAGGACTTGGTCTGACCCCTCTCGTCCGAACACCCTTCACGATTCTGGAGGTTTGAATAATGCCCAACGGACTCCTGTCCCTACGCGACCCGGTCCTCGGACCGGACGGCCGCCTCTACCGCCACCTCTTTGGCCTGTGGAACCTCAACGAGGACGACCGCGCCGAATGGCGAGTCGTAGCGGACGACAAGGAACTGCTGGTCGTCGTCCCCATGAGCAACGTCGCCGGTTTCGTCGCTGGTAGGCGCCGGGCGCCTGAGGGTGTCGACGTGGCCGATGTCTTCGACCTCGCCACGGAGCCAGAACCATGACGAGCGCGACCCCGCTCCTGTCGATCGAGCGCGCACGCGAGCTCGGCGGCGCCGATGTCGCGGCGTTCAGAGCTGGCGAGCTGGAAGCGCTGCTCCGGGACCTGGAGCGTCTCGCCACCACGACGGTGCTGGCAGCCGCCGACGCCGGGAGGGCAGCGGCATGAGAACGAGCAAAACCTACACCGTCGTCGAGCCCAACCGGGCTTGGTCGGAGTGGAGCCGATGGATGTTCGAGTCTTCGGGGCGGGCCAATCCCCTCGTCCAGCTCCCATCCCGTGAGTACCCGAAGGGCACTCAGGTAGTCCTGACCCGAGATGGGGTCGACCGCACCATCGCCAAGCTCGCAGGAGGAGAACGGCTTGCTAAGCGTCTCTGGGATCTCGAGTTCAGTACGCCGAAGGAGAGCCTCGTGCTCGATGGACGCGGCATCGAATGGAAGCTCGGCGACCGAGTGCACGTGCAGGTGCCGGACGCTTTGCCTCCTGAGGGCGAACCGAACGATGACCAGAACCACGACCAGAACCCTGTTGAGGACGCCTGGAACCGCGTCGCCGAGGAGAGCTCCGGCGTCTTCGGGGCCCCCCGCGCCAAGTCCATCGACGGCCCGCGGACGGCCCGGTTCTTCGGCACGGTCGCCCTCGCGGTGGCGCTGCTGGTCTTGCCCGTCTACGGAGTGCTGACCTCCGAACCCGATAGCCCTCCAGCTCCCGAGTACCGACGGGTCCAGGTGCTCGACCTCGGCGAAGCCGTCGCCGGGGGCCGCTTGCTGGGCCTGGAGGTCGTCGACGCCGCCGGCGCACCGATCGACGACCCCTTCGGCGTCCAGGTGTCGGTCGCCTGCCGCTCCGGCTGCGGTCTCAGCGGTGATCCACCGGACGGGATGTGGCTCGAGTCCTACAACGGCGTGGTGCTCGGCGCGGCGCCCTGGTTCGGAGTCTTCCGCGAGGCCGGGCCTACACGCTTCTACCTGCGGACCGAGGACGACGGCTTGCTTCGACCGGACGCCGAGGCCTTCTCAAATTCGAGGGTCCGGGTCACCGCCCGCCTGGCGCTACACCCAAGCGATCCGCCCTATCAACTCGTCGACGGGACTGCCGACTTCGACTTCTCCGGGGGCGGCTGAGCCTCCCCTCCAAGAAAGGAACCGCGATGCGAAACGTAATCCGCGGGGCGGCGCTGGTGGCCGTCCTCATCCTGACGACTGGATGCTGGGCCACCGAGCTCGCCTCCCTCCTGGTCCAACCGGGACCGCCGGAATGCAACAACGAGGGAGGCGTGGTGGTGTCCGACGTCGAGCCCTTCGAGGTCGACGTGTCGCCCGGAAAGGTCTTCCTCGCCAGCCTCAACGGCGTCCAAGTCCCCATGATCTGCCGCGCCGCCGAGACGGCGCGAGACTGCGCCGGTTTCCAGCGCCTCGACCCCATCTGGGTCGAGGCAGGGACCTGGCGCAACTGTGACGTGACGATCGACGGCCAGCGCTACGGGCGCTGCGTCGAAGCCAAGGACATCCGACTCCGGGTACGGCGGAGGTGAAGCTGATGACTACGAAACAGAGACTCCTCTTCTTGACCTTCCCAATTCTTGCCATCGTGGCCGCGATCTTCGCGGTGGGATGCGACGAGGACTTGCCGACGGCGCCCCGGACCAACGAGGGCCCCCTGAACGCGAAGATCTCCGCGTTCTTCATCTCTGACCCCGACAAGGGAATCTGCAACCTGGACCTTGTCGACACCTCCACCGGTGGGGAATTGCCGAGGTTTCGGCAGTGGACGCTCCCATGGTCTCGGCAGGCCACCCGCCTAGTCGGCTACCCCTCTGAGGAAGTCGTCACGGTTTCGCTGCCGCCCGACTTCGGCTCTTCAGGAGCGGCGTTCTCGATTCTCTTGGACGTGGAGGACTCTTCGAACCCGTTCGACAGCGACCGAACGGCCTTGGACATCCCCCTGGACTGCACGTCCAAGTCCGAAATCTCCTACACCTCGGTCTAGGAGCCGCGCCCATGAAGGAAAAAGAACTCGCCCTCGACTCGATGCTGGGCGAAAAGGTGCAGCGGATGTTCAACCGCGAGGTGGCCGAGGTCATCGCAGACCTGGACGACGCCTCAAAGAAACCCGAGGCAACGAGGTCGGTCACGCTGCATTTCACGTTCGCGACCAACGGCTCCCGCCAGGCGGTCTTCTACGACTGCAAGGCGACCCACAAGTTGGCACCCGCTTCGAAGGTCAAGGGAACCGCCTGGCTCACGGGTCAGGTGGGCACGCACGCGCGCCGTTTGATGGAAGTCGAAGACGAACAGATGAACATCCCCGGGGTCGCCGTCGGCGACTTCGGAAACAAGGGAGAGGATTCGTGATGAACGATCGAGGTATGGCTGAAGTAGGTGAGCAGATTGAAAGGCTGGCCAGCAAGGCCGCGGGATTCCCCCAGGGCATCCCGTTCGGTGAGAACGGCGAGCTCTTCCTGAAGGCGAACGGGGCGGTGGTGGACGTCGCGACGGACGTGAAGAAAGCCCGGCACCACTACCCCCGGCCGCTACAGGTCAGCACGCTGGGAGGCTTGGTCTCCTACATCGAACGGAACCGCGACTCGATCGACCTGTCTCGGGCGATGCTGGACGTAGACTCCTTTCATGTGCGTCTCGTTGGGGAGCTTGACGAGTTCCAGGAACGCCGGTGCTACGCAGAAGCTACCCCCACCTTCAGGCCTTTCCCTTTCGACGAATGGAAGCAGCTGGAAGAGTTCCGAATCTTGCTGCTGTCGCGCTTCGTGGATTCTGAGGAGCTGAGGGCCGTCGTAGAGGCGCTCCAGGCCGCCAAGGCCTCGAAGTCGAAAGAGGTCATCGATGACGGTGTGGCGCAACGCGTCGCCGTGGGTGACGAGGTTACCGGCGCCTGGAAGGCCCTTCCCAGCCCGGTCGTTCTCAGGCCTTGGCGCACTTTCCCGGATGTCGAACAGCCAGCCTCGCCGTTCGTTCTGCGCGTGCGCCGCTCGGAGGCGTTTGACGGCGAGCTCGAGGCCCGGCTCATCCCGGCAGACGGCGACCTGTGGCGGAACGAAGCGGTGGTCCACATCGGCGAGTTGCTGGGCGCTGCGTTGGCCGACCTGGATACCGCCCCGGCTGTTCTGGCTTGAATCGGGAGCCCTGAGGACGATGACGCTGCTGCAAGGCCGCGACTTCCACCAGCACCCGCCGCCCCAGTGGTGGCCCCTCGCCCGCACGGGCGAGGGGCGCCCCTCCGAGTGGCCCGACGTCGCCACGCTGGAGTCGGGCACCTTCACCGGCCACCGCGCCCGGGTCCTCCACTTCCTGGTGGAGGCGTCGAAGCGTCAATGGCGCTTCGATGTCGGCAAGGCGAAGGCGCCGGCGGGGAAGGTGCCCGGGTACCTGCTCCGCGAGCCCTACACCGGGGGCGACGCCGGCAAGCGCCGGCTCCGGGAACTGCGGGCCAAGTATCAGGTGCCGGTGGAGCACGAAACCTTCGAGGCGGGGGACACGGTCCTGTACTGGATCCCCCGCCCCTGGGCCCTCGCCTTCGCGGCTGGGGCGCGGGTCCCGGCGAAGCCCCAGGAGCCACGGGAGCCCTACGCTCCACCCGCGCCCCCGTGCTCCGATCTCGCCGGGACCCGCGTCTCGTTTGTAGCCATTCCGACGGCCGCGTCCCTCGGCGTCCACCATGTCGATGGCCCCGGTCGCTGCCTGGAGTCTCCCCCCATGGTGCGGGACGAAGACGGCTACCTGGAGCACCTGCGCCGGCAGCACGCCGAGGGTGAGCTACGCCGGCAGCTGGCGGGCTGCCAGGTGGAGGTCGCGGTCTCGCCCGCGGCGCTTACCTGGCTTGGCTTCGACCCACGGCCGCCCCTTCGCACCGCCCTCGAGGCGCTTGGGGCCCAGGTCGATGGCTGACGTCCCTACCGTCATCAACCTCCTCCATTTCCGCGGCAAGGGCCGTCCAGACCTTCCGGAGATCCCCAAGCCCTACGAGTACATCGGCCGCCCGCGGACCCTCTCCAACCCCTACTCCGTGCGCAAGTACGGCAACGCCGCCCTCGGCCTCTACCGCCGGTGGCTCTGGGATCGCATCCAGCGCCGGCACCCGAAGACCCTGTCGTCCCTTCGCGCGATCACCCCCGCCCATCACCTGGGCTGCTGGTGCAAGCCGGCACCCTGCCACGGCGACGTTCTGGTCGCGGCCTGGGACTGGTGTCGCTCCGAGGGACTGCTCGCTCCCAGTTGCAAGGAGGAGGAACCTTGATGTCGCCCACTACCCGAGACGCCCTGACCAAGGGCCCCATCCTTTGCGAGGTGGTGAACCCTTCGGACCCCTACACGCTTCGATGCCACGACTTCCGGATCGCCTGCGTTGCCGTTCTCATCCTGGGCGAGGGGCACTACGGGTGCCAGGAGATCGGCGGTAAAGGAAGGTCGTCGCCAATCATCTGGGGCTGGGATGAGTTCCTGGAAGAGCACAACCTCGACCTCAACAACCTCCGCTTCGGGGCAGACGCAATCGCGAACGTTTTGGACTCGATCCTGATCGGCCCCCCGTCCACACGAAAGGACATCGAGAGCATGGCGGCGAGGATCCCCGACGACGAGCTCGAGGAGTGGCTGGGCGAGTACTTGGAACGACACCGGACGTCCCTCAACAACATCGGCGAGGCAGCGGCACTTCTAGCCCGGAAACTGCGCGCCCATGGCCGAGAAGAAGGAGTCGCGGAGTGAGTGAGCGACACCTTACCTACCTCAACCAGCTGCCCATCCAGACCCCCGTTCGCGATGAGCAGGGTAGGCCCGCCTTCTTCCGGGTCCACTACGACCTCGCGCGATTCGGAACCGATCCACAAGGGGGCGTCCGCGCCTTGCATGAGCTCGGGTTCGACTTCTTGAACGACCCAGAGGTTCACGTGATCACGCTGCGTCACGAGGATCTCCTCGAACTCAAACGCATCGTCGATCTGGCGGTGGAATCAGTCCAAACTCGCCCGAGGTCGCCATGATCGCAATCAAGGTCAAGACTCCGCTCTCGGGAGACTGGCACTTCTGCCACCTTGAGTCCGAACTCCCGACGACCCCCGGGGGCTACTTCCACTTTCGGACAGGGGACGGCCGGTTCTCCGTCCTCAGCTCTATCGACTTCACCGTCGAAGACGAGGGCCCCGCCTGGCACGTGTCTGTCCAGGTCTGGTTGCCGGACGGCACGCCGGCACGGCCGACCTATGAAGACATGGCTTGGATCCGGCGGGTCTTCGAGATGGAAGCCGCGGACGAGGATACCGACGCCAAGGGTCCCGCCCGTCACCTGTACCAACGCGCGACCGTGCGCGTCTCCCCGGAGGGCGTCCATTGAAGGCACACCTCTATGACCTGGTGACCCCGGCCGACCCCGGCCGCGACGAGCTAGGCCGCCTCGAGCACCACGCCGTCACCCGCGGCTGGGAGGTCGCCGAGTCGATCGCTGAGCCGATCCAGAGCTTCAAGGCCGGCCGCCCCGTCTACCGTCGCCTCGTCGAGGAAGCTCAGGCCGGCACCGTCGAGGCAATCCTGGTCACGAGCCTCGGCCGCCTCTTCCCCAGTCTTCATGCCGGCACATCGCTCCTGTTCCGTTGGGCTATCGCAGGTACCCCCCATGTCGTGGCCATCGACCAGGGCTTCGACTCGGCAACCGAGGGGTACACGCTCGACGACGCCTTCGGATTTCTCCATGAGCTCGACCGCGACGTCCGGACGCTGAAGGCCAGGGTGGGCGCGGTCAACGCGGCCCTCGGCCGACGGGGCCGGCGACGGGTACCGATCGACTTCGCCTTGCTGCGGGAGCTGTGGCGCCAGGGCCTCAGCCAGCAGCAGATCGCCGATCGGATGACGACCCCCCAGGTCCGCGTGACCCAAGGGACCCTGAGTCGCCGGATCTCCGAAGCGCTGGAGGCAGGGCGCCTCAGCGCCGCCGACCAGGAGGCGAGATCGCAATCCCTAGGCCCAGGACCAAGGGCGACACCAAACATTGCCACCAAAAGGCCGCACGGGCTTTCCGGTGGAGAACCAGCGGGGGAGCAACGTTGAGGAAGTACGCCAAGGTGAGCCCAAGGATCTGGACCGGGAGGCTGGGGTTGTCGTTGCGGGGAGATGCCACCGCTCAGATGCTGGCGTGCTACCTACTGAGCAACCGCCACGTCAACATGATCGGCCTTTGTCACTTGCCGATGGCCTACATGGAGGCCGATACGGGAGCCCCTCGGAAGGCCCTTGCGCAGGCCCTTCGCAAGCTCCAGGGAAGGGGCTTCGTAAGGGTCGACGAGGCCACCGAGACGGTTTGGGTCGTGGAGTACTTGCGACACGAGGTGGACCTCGTCGAAGGAGCTGGCCTCAAACCGGGCGACAAGAGGGTCAAGAAAATCCGAGACCTGGCGACTGAGATGCGCGGAAGTGCCCTATTTGCCGCTTTTTGCGATCGGTACGCGGACGCCTGTCACTTCCGGGATCTAGCTCCCAACCCCGCCCCCTTCCAAGGGGCTTCGAAGGGGCTCCGAAGCCAGGAGCAGGAGCAGGAGCAGGAGCAGGAGCCCTTTGCCGCCTCCGGCGGCGAGGTCCAGGAGGCGAAGGTGGAGCCGTCGGATCATCAAGGCTTCATGCGATCCATCGACGAGCTGTTCCAGCGGTCCGGTTTGCCGCTGGCCACGACGTCCTTCGGCGCCTGGGCACGGCGCCTGAAGAAGGCCAGGGAGCTCGACGCCGAGTCCGGTATGCGCCGCCTCCTCCGCGACCTGTCGACCCTGGCCTCGAACGGGGGCCTGAAGAGCAGCTCGTATGCGCTGAAGGTGGTCGACAGCCGCCTCGAGCACGGCAACCTCGGCGACCTCAAAACGGCTCGGCGGGCTGAGGGGCTCTCACCGGCCAACCTCGGCCGCTTCGAGCAATGGGACGCATGAGCTGGTCGGCCCCCTGCTCCTCGTGCCAGGCTTCCATGTCGGGCTTCGGCGAGGCCCCGGAGACCCCGCGATGCCTGGCCTGCCTGGACGCGGAGACCAACCGGCAGCGGGGGCGCCGGTCGCGGGAAGATGTTCTTCGCGCCGCCGGCTGCCGATCCGAGGCTTTGCTGCGGGAGCCCTTCGAGGTGGAGCGATATCCCGGTGGCCGCTGGCCCACGGACCTGCGGACTCCGTCGACCCGCCGGGTGGACCTACCCACCTGGGCTGAGGGTGGCGAGGGAACGCTGGTGATCATGGGCTCCGTCGGCCTCGGCAAGACCTTTCTCGGTACCGAGCTACTCTACCGGGCGTGGAAGGCGGAGCCGTCCCGATCGGTGTGCTGGTGCCGGGCCGTCGACCTGATCCGCGAGCTTCGCCAGCGCAACTTCGGCCCCATCGTTCGCGCCCGCCGATCCGCGGCGCTGCTCGTCGACGACATCCACCTGGTGCCCAGTTGGGGAGTCGACACGATCTACGACCTGGTGGACGACCGCGCGCCCCGGCCGGTGCTGACGGTCGTCACCACCAACCTGGACTGGTCGGGTCTGGCCCGGTGGTCGCCCCCCGTCGCCGACCGTCTAGCAGTGGGCCTCGGGGTCTCGGTGGGGCGCGGCGAGTCTATGAGGATTCCGGCGTGAGAAAAGGAGATCTGCCCAACTCGCGAGAGGCCGAGATGGCGGTGCTCGCGGGCATGATGCAGTCGCCCCACGCCGCGGCGATGCTGGCGGAACGGCTCGACGAGTCGGACTTCTTCCTGGAGCGGCACCAGCTTCTCTTCCGCGCCTTTGCCCGGATGATGGAGCGGGACGCATCCGGCGCCATCGACCTGACGACGATCCCGGCCCAGCTCGAGGCCCTCGGCCTCGACGACAAAGTGGGGGGCGTCGCCTACGTGGCCGGGCTCGACCTCCACCTTCCTGACATGGGGAAGATGGAGACCTACGCCGACATCGTGATGGATCGGGCGGTGCGCCGGCGCTTACTGGCGACCATGGAGCGGGCCACCGCCTGGTGCTACGGCTCAGGTCCGGACGAGCGCATCGACGGGGAGACGAGGCGACCCGAGACCGCCGAGGAGATCGTCCACCTCGTCGAGGGCGCGGCCGGCACGCTCGCCGGTCAGGCGGCGCGGGGTGAGCCCAAGAGCTTGGCGGAGGTCTACGCCAGCACCGAGACCAAGCTGGAGTCCGGCGAGTGCCAGGGGCTTCCGACGGGGTTCCCGGAGCTGGACCGCCTGACCTCCGGGATGGGCCCGGGGCAGCTGTGGGTGGTGGGCGGCCGGCCCGGCATGGGCAAAACCAGCTTCGGCCTGGGTGTCGCCTGCCACGTGGGGATCGACCGCGGCGAGCCCGTGCTCTTCTACTCGGCCGAGATGGTCGAGTCGGAGCTGGGCGAGAAGATCTGGAGCGCCGGCACCGGCGTCCCGCTGGCCAACATCCGGAGCAACCGGATGTCGACCCGGCAGATGGAGGCTGTGGTGGCGTTCGCTTCGGCGACCCACGACCGCCCCTTGATGATCGACGATCAGCCGGCCCTGACCGTCGCCGAGATCTCCCACCGGGCCCGACGTCTTCGCGCGAAGGTAGGTCTCAGTCTCGTGATCGTGGACTATCTCCAGAAGCTCAAGCCCTCGACGACGAACCGCCAGAAAAGCCGGACGGACGAGGTCTCGCAGATCGCGCAGGACCTAAAGGACCTGGCCAAGGACTTGCGCGTCCCCGTGATGGTGATGGCTCAGCTCAACCGCGAGAGCGAGCACCGGGCCGACGGCCGGCCTCGGCCTGCGGACATGAAGAGCTCCGGCGACATCGAGCAAGAGGCCGATTTCATCCTCTTCCCATTTCGGGAGAAGGACGCCCCGAGGCAGCGCCGCGGCGCCCTGGAGGTCGAGCAGGCGGAGCTGATCATCGGCAAGGCGCGGCATTCCGAGCAGCGCACTATAGAGATCCAGTGGCACGGCCCCACCACGAGGTACCTGCCCGCTCCGGTTGCGGGGGGGCCCTTCTGATGTACCCTGGAGAGATGCTGCGCGCTGTCATCTACGTCCGAGTGTCGTCGGCCGATCAGGTCGAAGGCTACTCCCTCGACACCCAGGAAGACGCCTGCAGGGCCTACTGCCACCGCCGGCACCTGGAGATCGTTCAGGTTTTCCGAGAGGAGGGGGTCAGCGCTCGGACGCTCGATCGCCCCGCCCTGAAGAAGCTTCTGAAGCTCTGCAACGGCAAGGACCGCCCCGACGTCGTGGTGGTCTACGACGTGTCGCGCATGGGCCGGCAGTTGCTGGACTGGCTCTGGCTCCGAAAGCACCTGTCGGACCTTGGGGTCCGGCTTGATTCGGCGACGGAGCGCTTCACCGAGGGCGCCGCGGGCGACCTCCATCGCAACATGTTGGCGGTCTTCGCCGAGTACGACAACGCCCAGCGTGCGGAGAAATGCACCCTGGGGATGCAGAAGGCAGCCGAGCTCGGCCGCTGGGTATGGAAGGCGCCCTACGGCTACCGCTGCGGAGGAAAGCAGGCGACCAGCCTGGTGGTGGAGCCACAGGAAGCGGAGGTCGTCGCGAGGATCTACGAGTGGATGGCCACGGGCCTGCACCGCCAGTCGGGCATTCGCGACGAGCTCAACCGAAAGGGCATCCGCCGCCCGAACGGCCGCCCCTTCGACAACCAGACGATCAACCGGGTGCTCTCCAAGCCGGTGTACTACGGCAGGCTGCGGTGCAACTCCTGGGGCGTCGACCGCGTCGGTGACTGGGCTCCTATCGTGACGGCGGACGTCTGGCACCGAGCCCAGTCAGAGCGCGACGTCCGGAAGCCGGCATCCGCCAAGCCGAAGCCCCAGCGAAATCCGGACTTCCCACTACGTGGGGTGATTCGGGAGGCGGTGACGGGCGAGGTGCTCAGCGCCTCGTGGAGCCGCGGCAAGCTCGGGAAGCGCTACGGCTACTACCACACGGTGTCGGCCAAGCCCTCGATCCGCGCCAATCGGGACAAGGTCCACGCGGCGTTCATGGACCTCCTGGCGACCCTGAAGCCGCGCCCGGGCCTGGTGCGCATCTGGCGGGAGATGGTCATCCGCGTGTGGCAGCGCAAGCACGACGAGGTCGCCGCCGAGCATCGAAGGCTCCAGGCCGAGGTGGCCCGCCTCGAGGACCAGAAGAAGGCGCTGGCCAGGGCTCGCTTCATCGACAAGGAGCTGGACGCCGGGACCTACAAGTCCCTGGCGGAGGAGATGGACCGAGATCTCCTCGTGGCTCGCATGGCTTCATCCGAGGCCCAGTTCGACGACATCGACATCGAGGCGACGCTCTCCTACGCCGAGCACCTGATCACGAAGGCCGATCGGATCTGGGACGAGTCGACGGTGGAGCAGCAGCAAAGATTCGCCGGACTGCTGTTTCCGAACGGTCTGGTGTGGGAATCCGGCGGTTTTCGAACCCCGGAAACCATGCGACTTTTCGGGCTTTTTCGGGAGGCTGAAGGAGGGAGTCCGCGTTGGTTGGGCGACAGGGATTCGAACCCCGATTAAACGGTCCAGAGCCGTTTGTCCTACCAATAGACGATCGCCCAACGGGACGCGAATGATAGTAAACCGTTCCGCTTCGGGTCAACCCCTTGGCCCGGTGGCCCCGGATGGGCCCGGCGGGGCGTCGAAAGGCCTTTGCTAGGATCCCGCCACGGCCTCGCCTGCCCCGCCCGGCGCCCCCCATGACCCTCCTCGACCTTTTCGCCCTCAGCCGCGAAGGCACCCCTTCGCCGGACCCATCCTCCGGCCTCGACGCTATTGCCCCGGAAGCCGTGGCCCTGGTGGACGACGGCGGGGCGATGACCTATCGGCGCCTTCTCGACGAGTCGGCGGCGCTGGCGGCGGCCCTGCTGGCCGGCGGTGACTCTGAACGCGTCGGCCTGGACTGCGCCACCCTAAGGGGCGCCCGGGTGGCACTCTGGCTGCCCCCGGGGATCGACTGGGTGGTGGCGGAGTGGGGGATCTGGCGGGCCGGGGGGCTGGCGGTTCCGCTGGCACTGTCCCACCCGGAGCCGGAGCTGGACTACGTGCTCGCCGACGCCGACGTGGAGGCGGTGATCGTCGATCCGGCCCTGGAGCCCGCGATCGACGCCCTGGCGCGGCGACGCGGCCTGCGGACCCTGACGGTGGAGGCGGCCTCGAAGACTCCGACCCGGCCTTTGCCGGCCGTCGCGGCGGACGACCCGGCGCTGCTCGTCTACACCTCCGGCACCACCGGCAGGCCCAAGGGGGTGGTCCTCGAACACGGCCACCTGCGGGCGCAGGCAGCGGCCCTCCTCGACGCCTGGGGCTGGACGAAGGACGACCGGATTTCGAGCGTGCTCCCCCTCCACCACGTCCACGGCATCGTCAACGTCGTCCACTGCGCCCTCTCCGCCGGGGCGTGCTGTCGCTTCCTGCCGCGGTTCGATCCTGAAAGGGTATGGGACAGCTTCGGCGACGATGCGACCTTGTTCATGGCGGTGCCCACCATCTACACCCGGCTCGTGGACGCCTGGGACGGGGCTGACGCCGCCACCCGACGCCGGTGGTCCGCCGACGCCGCTGGGCTGCGCCTGATGGTGTCGGGGTCGGCGGCCCTGCCGGTCCCCGTGCTCGAACGGTGGCGGGAGCTGACCGGCCACACCCTGCTGGAGCGCTACGGCATGAGCGAGATCGGCATGGCCCTGTCGAACCCCTTGGGCGGCGAGAGGATCCCCGGCGCCGTCGGTCGCCCCCTCCCGGGGGTAGAGGTCCGCCTGGTGGACGACGGCGGCAAACCCCTGGGCACGGGCGTCGCCGGCGAGATCGAGGTCCGCGGGCCGACGGTCTTCCGGCGCTACTGGCGCCGCCCGAAAGCCACCGAAGCCGCCTTCCGGGACGGCTGGTTCCGCACCGGCGACGTCGCCACCCGGGATCCCCAGGGGGTCTACCGCATCCTCGGCCGCTCCAGCGTCGACATCCTCAAGACCGGCGGCGAGAAGGTCTCGGCCCTCGAAATCGAGGCGGTGCTGCGCCGGCATCCGGCGATCCGCGACTGCGCGGTGGTCGGCCTGCCGGACCCCGAATGGGGGCAGCGGGTGGCGGTGGCGATGGAGATCGATGACCACCATGCACCGCCGGCCCTCCAGCAATTGCGCACCTGGGCCAAGGAGCGACTGGCCCCCTACAAGGTGCCGTCGAGGGCGCTGACGGTTCCCAACTTGCCCCGCAACGCCCTCGGCAAGATCGTCAAGCCGGAGCTCGTCGCCCGTTTCGGAGCCGTACCCACGCTCCTGGAAACCGAACCCTGAACCTCTCCCCGCCGTATCTGACTTTTCCATGGACGCTCTTTCTTCCCTCAGCTTCGACTCCCCCGTCGGCCGCCTCCGGGTCACGGCGACGCCGGAACACTTGATCGAGGTCAAGCTCAACGCGCCGGAGATGCCCGACAGCGCGCCGGAGGGCTCGGGGCATCGCATCTGTGAGGAGGCCCGGCGGCAAATCCTCGGCTTCCTCGAAGGTCGACGCCGCAACTTCGATCTGCCGATGCGGATCGTCGGCAGCCGCTTCCAGCGGGACGTGCTCCGTTCCATGGCGAAGATCCCGTTCGGTCTCACCGCCACCTACGGCGACCTCGCCCGCAGCGTCGGAGAGCCGGGGGGAAGCCGCGCCGTGGGGGCCGCCTGCGGGGCCAACCCCCTGGCGCTGGTGATCCCCTGCCATCGGGTGGTGGGCAAGGGCAACCTCGGCGGGTTCGGCGGCGGCGTGGAGATGAAACGCTGGCTGCTGGAGCTCGAGGCCCTCGGGCGCCCTCCAAAGCCCATGGGCTCGCGGCAGGACGACAAACCGCCGTCCCCCAACGGGATCGACGGCGAACAGCAAACCCTCTTCTGAGCAGCCGGCTGTAACTTTCTCGGCGCCCGTCCCGTTGCTAGGGATGATGAGCGCGGACGACTTTTTCCACCTGGTGCGGCGCCACCGCGACCGGGTCTTCAATCTGGCCTTCTACTCGCTGCGGCACCGCGAGGACGCCGAAGACGTCACCCAAGAGGTGCTGCTGCGCCTGTGGAACCACCGCGCCCGTCTCGACGAAGCCCGCCTCGGCGCCTGGCTGATCAAGGTGACCCGCAACGCCTGCTACGACCTGCTGCGCCGCCATCGCACCCGCAGATCCCGCTTCGATGAATCTCGTCCGGACGAGGAGATGGTCACCTTCGCCACCGAGGCGCCGGACCCCCTCGACCACGCCGAGGGCGCCGACTTCAGGCGGCGGCTGGAAGTGGCCCTGCGGCGGTTGCCGGAGCCCTGCCGCAGCGCCGTCGTCCTACGGGAGATCGAGGGCATGAAGTACGATGAGATCGCCGACGCCCTCGGCAAACCCCTCAACAGCATCAAGGTCTACATCCATCGGGGGCGCCGGATGCTCCGGGAAGAGCTGAAGGATCTCCAAGCCTCGACCGCCGCGAGTGAAGACGACGCCCGCAGCCCGACGGCAAACACGCCGGCGGCCCGAACGCCGAATCGTCCGAGACCCCAACCCTCCCCGGAGCCCCACGAATCCCTGCGCCTGCTGACCCCGGAGGCCGCCCATGCGTCCTGATTCCTTCCCCCGCACCGACGACCCGAGCCGCCAGGAGAGACCGCCGGCGGAGGCGGTCGACCTGCTGGAGGCCTACCTGGACGGCGACCTCGAAGGCGAGGCGGCCCGCGAGTTCGAAGCCCGTCTCCGCATCGACCGCGACCTGGCGGAGGAGCTGGAGCTGGCCCGGGCGGTCCAGTCGGGCCTGCGGGCCCTGCCGAGGCAGTCTTGTCCTGCCCCGGTCACCCGAGCGATCCTGGCCCAAACCGTCGACGCCCCCGTGCCCTTCTGGCGATCGCTGCCGAAGCGGCTGCTGGCGCCGGCCCCCCTGGCGGCCGCGGCCTTCGCAGCCGCGGCGACCCTGGCGCTGACCGTGTCCCTCCGCATGCCCCTGTCGACGCCGACTCCGGCCGCCCTCGACGTGCCGGCCCTGGGGACCGCGGCGGTCCAGGGCCCGGCGGACCAACCGACCGCCGAAGACATCGCCCAGGCGGAGGAGGACGTCAAACTGGCCCTCGCCTATCTTGGGCAGCTCGGACGCAAGGCCGGTGACAGCGTGCGCCGCGACCTGATCGAGGAACGGCTGGTGGCGCCGGTGCGCCGCACCTTCGGGGGCGACGGGGCGCAGGACGAGGGACGCGACGATGTTTGAGCGCCGGATCCGCCGGCGGGGGTGGATGCCCTGGGGCCTCTTCGGGGTCCTCTGTTGTCTGCCCGTCGTCCCCTCGACCCCCGCCGGCGCCGCCGACGGAGGGACGCCGAAGCCGGTGGAGGAACACCCCGGCTTCTTCGACTTCGGTTCCCTGGATCTCTTCGACCGAGAGGATCTCGACGTCCACATCAGCGTCAAGGGACCGCTCCTGCGCCTCGTGGCGGAGGCCAGCGGCGACACCGAGCCGGAGCTGTCGGACATGCTCTCGCGGCTACGGGGGGTGGAGGTGCGGGTCTACGACATCCCGCAGGGCCAGCGGGACGGCGCCCGGAGGACCCTCGACACCACCGCGGAGGCCCTCGAACGCCGGGGTTGGGACGTGGCGATCACCGTCCGGGTGGACCGCGACCACGGCTACGCGTTCCTGCGCATGGACGGGGGCCAGCCGGTGGGGCTGGTGGCGATGTACGTCACCGAGGGCGACCAGGCGGTCTTCGTCAACATCGTCGGCACCATCGACACCGCCGCCATCGGTCGCCTGGCGAGGCGATTCGACATCGACCTGTCGCCGGTTCCTCCGCCGGCCGACCCCGGGAATCCCTGACGGATCTACCGCAGGGCCGGATCGCCGGGAATCGGTGACCGGACGCGGAAATGGGGGATGAGAGGCCCCCTGGGGGCCGTAGGCCGCCGCGGATCCCGCCGGAGTTGGCCGCCCGTTCCAGTACTATCCTCTAGCAACCAAAGCTCCCCCGAAACTTCGGGGTCCAGAAGATACCGACTTCGGGTCCCATCGGGCCGGGCTTCGGGAACAGGCGGCGCGGATTACGGGACACCCGCCCACGTTCCAAGCTCTGTCGTCGCCGCTACCAAGGAGAGAGGTATGCGCTGGCGACGAAGCTTATTGGTGATCAGCCTGGCGATCTGCCCCCTGCTGTCGACCCTCGCCGGGTCGAGGCCCTATGCGGGGAGCATCCTGGGGACCGTGACCGACGTCGAAGGCGAAAGCCTGGGCAAGGTCCGCGTCACCCTCGCCGGCCCCGCGGGTACCCGCCGAGCCCAAACCGACGACGCCGGCCGCTTCCGCTTCGACAGCCTCGACCCTGGATCCTACGAGCTTCGCGCAGAGGGGGACGGCTACGCCAGCGCCATCCATGACGCCCTCCACATCCGAGCGGGCCGGGCCACCTCTGTGAGGGTGCAGCTGAGCGCGGCGATGGAGGAGACCCTCATCGTCGCCACGGAGCCTCCGGCGGCCTCCCCCGATCCGTACCCCACCCGAACCCTGTCGCGGGCCGAGATGGAGGAGATCCCCGCCGCCGCGGATCCCTTCGCCGAGGGATCGACCCTGGGCTCGGCGGCGGTGCTCGACTCGCCGATCTCCTCCGCCTCTATAGCGTCGCAGGGGGGATCGTCCCAGGCCGCGGCGGCGAGCCAGGGGGTGGTCCAAGGCCAGCCCACGGTCTTCCCCTCCGCCGGCTCCCCGTCTTCGGTGGACGTCGGATCTCCCTTCGGCGCCGTCGGCGGGCTCGTCAATCTGGTCAGCGCCCCGGCGGGTCCGAGCCGCCGCGCCGACCTCCAGCTCTCCCTGGTGGACCGGTCCTGGCAGCGGGGCGGTGAGGCCCAGACCGATCTGAACGATGGAGCGGACTCCGAGCTCCTGCTGGACTCCCTCGGCTACGGCCTCGACGCTGGAGTCGGACTGTTCGACGACCGGCTCTGGGTCTGGGGCGGCCACGGAGCCCGCGAGGTGAGGCACCAGGTGGCCGGCGGGCAAATCCAGACCCTCCGCCTCGACCACACCGCCTTCAAAGCGCACGGCCAGCCCTCAGCCCAGACCTCGACGGTCCTGGCGGCCCAGCGGGGTGGCAAGGAGAACGTCGGCGAGGGGGCGGGCCTCGATCGGGACCGGGACGCCACCGGCATCCAGCTCGAGCCCGGCCGTTGGATGCGGCTGGACGTCCAGCAGGTCGTCGCCCCGGATCTGATGCTGGCGCTGCGGGGGGCCACCTCCGACGCCGCCCTCCGCCTCTCCCCCTTCGAGGAGGGGGGCAACGCGGTCCTCGGACCCGACGGGATCTGGCGCGGGGGCCACGCCAGGATCGACAACCTCCAGGACACCAACACCTGGGAATTCGAAAGCCACCACTACCACCGCACCTCCGAGGGGGACCACGACGTCCGGGCCGGCATCCGCAACCACCAGGCCAACACCTCCGAGACCGAGCGCTGGGGCGCTTCGGACCTCCTGGTGCTGGCGGGGGAGAACTTCGGCACCCCCTTCGACCTGCTGCGGGTGCGTCGGGGCGGCAACCTGCGGGTCGCCCGCACCTTCACCTCCCTGTGGGCCCAGGACTCCCTCACCAGTCTCGGCAACGGCAATTGGACCTTCAACTACGGCCTGCGCTACGACCTCCAGAAGGGCTCGGACCGCGGCGGCACCGTCGCCTCGAACCCGCTCTTTCCGGAGCTCCTTCCCGGCATCGACTACGAAGGCGCCCAGCTGGAAACCGTCTGGAATGACTTCTCACCCCGTTTTGGGGTCGCCTGGTCCCCCGACGACGGCGGGCGGACGATCTTCCGGGCAAGCTACGGAAGCTATGCGTCACGGATGCACGAGGACCACATCGGTCGCACCAGCCCCTTGGCGACGTCCGAGCTGGTGCTCGCCTTCGACGACCTGGACCAGGACCGCCGCTACGATCCCTCCGAGCCGATCCGGGTGGTGGACCGTATCGGCGTCGACCCCTTCGTTCCGGGCTCGGCGACCCACCCTAACGCCAACGACCGCTCGCTGCGCTCCGAGCGTACGGAGGAGCTGCGGGTGGGCATGAGCCGCCACGTGGGCCACGCGACGGAGCTCCGCCTCGACTACTCGATACAGCAGACCGGTCGGGTGCTCGAAACCCGCCGCTTCATCCGCGGCGCCGACGGCTCCGTGCGCCTGGCCCGGGCTTCGGACTACGTCCTCCAGACCCTCTACACCGGTCTTCTGCCGGACGGCACCCCCTACTCGGCTCCGATCTACGGCCTGGCGGACGGGCTCTCCCTGACCGGCGGCAGCCTGCTGAACAACGGCGATCGCAAGCAGCTCCACGAGGCCCTGACCTTCGGCTTCGACCGCCGGCTGTCCCAGGGGTTCCTGGTACGGGGGCACGTGACCCTCAGCGACTGGCGCTGGGAGGTGGGGGACGGCTTCACCACCTATGACGACCCCACCAACGATGCGTTGGGCACCGGGGACGACGACGGTGATCTGGTGGTCGTCCCCTCCGGCGAGGGCACCTTCGCCAACAGCCGCTGGTCCTTCGACGTCTTCGGGCTCTACCAGGTGGCCGCCGAGCGGCCCTGGGGCTTCGACTGCGCCCTCCACCTCCACGGCCGCGAGGGCTACCCGATCCCCTACTCCGTGACCGTCACCACCGACGACGGCCTGCGCCGGGTCCAGGCGACGCCGGACGGCGCCAGCTACCGCCTCGAAGACATCTACACGGTGGATCTTCGGCTTCAGAAGGACCTCGACCTCGGCTCCCTGCGGGCCACCCTCAGCCTCGACGCCCACAACCTCCTCGATTCCGGAGGCGTGCTCGAACGGGAAGCCGGCCTCAACAGCCCCTTGGCGAACGCGGCCCTAGACACCTTCCATCCCCGGGTCTTCCAAATCGGAGTCCGACTGGCCTTGGACTGAAGCCCTTCGCAGGCAGCGCCACCGACACGCGGAGCTCGGGCCGAAGGCGCCGAGCCCACGAGGATCTACATCTGTGAGCCACCCCAAAGAAACTCCTCTAGAACAAGCCCGACGCCTGTCGCGGGAACTGGGTGAAGGCGATCCGTCGCCGGACCTCAGCCGCAGGCGCTCGCGCTGGGGCCTCTACCTCGGGGGCTGGACCGTGGTGGGACTGCTGTTCGCGTCGCCCCTGGTGATCGGGCCCCTGGCCCGCATGGATCCGGTGCCGTGGAGCCAGGTGGCGTCCGAATTCATCCGCTGGTACCTGTGGGGTGCCCTGGCGCCGGCAATCTATTGGATCGCCCAGCGCTTCCCGATCACCCGCCGCCGGATCCTGCTGGCCCTGGTGATCAACCTCATCCTCGGTCTCGGGGTCACCTTCGTCTACACGATCCTCGATCTGCTGAAGCGGGAAGTGATCAACACGGTGCTCACCGCGGTCGCCACCCAGCGGTTCGGCTTCACCTTCGCCAAGAACTGGCTGGAGCTGATCCTCTGGGAGGTGGAGTACCACCTGCTCGCCTACTTCTGCATCATGGCGGTGATCCACGCCTTCCTTTACTACGACAAGTTCCGGGAGCGGGAGCTCAAATCCACGCGGCTCGAAGGGCAGCTGGCCCTCGCCCGGCTGGAAGTGCTCAAGATGCAGCTGCATCCCCACTTCCTTTTCAACACCCTAAACGCCATCTCCGCCCTCATGCACCGGGACGTCGACGCCGCCGACCGCATGATCGCCCTGCTCTCGGACCTGCTGCGCCTGTCCCTGGACAAGGACGATCGTCACCAGGTGCCCCTCAAGAACGAGCTGGAGTTCCTGGACCGCTACCTGGCGATCGAGAAGATTCGCTTCCGGGACCGGCTGGCGGTGGAGATGGACGTCGAGAGCCCTTGCCTCTCGGCCCAGGTGCCCCGCCTGATCCTCCAGCCGCTGGTGGAGAACTCCATTCGCCACGGCATCGCCGTCCGTTCCGCCTCGGGCCGGGTGGCGATCCGAGCCCGCCGCAAGGGCAACCGCCTCGACCTCTCCGTATCCGACGACGGGCCGGGGCTCGACGGCGTGGCGCCGCGGCGGGAGGGGGTGGGCCTCGCCAACACCCGCGCCCGCCTCGAACAGCTCTACGGCACCCAGCACCGCTTCGAGCTGCGCCGCGCCGACGCCGGCGGCCTCCAGGTCTACATGGAGATTCCCTTCGAGGAAGAGCCCCGGCTCGGCGCCGCCTGAACCGCGTCCCCTTGGCCGCGGCCTACCTTTGGTCCCACGGGGCCGACCGTTGGGCCCGAAACCCTTCTCCCCCCGGGACGCGGCGCCCTACAGTCGCCTAGTGATCGACGGCGGACCACTCGGGGCTCAGCCCCAGGCAACTCGCAGTCGACGTTCGTCGCGGGCTGGGCGGGAGCACGCGGCGGACGGGCGGGCCGGTGACCTGCGAAGCACGTTCCTCCTCAGCAGTTCAGCGCACGGCACCGGCCCCGCCCACGGATTTCGAGTCCGAGCTCGACCGCGCCGCTCCCCACTCAGCCCCTGAGGCCGCTCGACCTTCGAGACCGCGGTTAGCCTTCGGAGCCCGAACCCAGCTCCGGGTCGAAGAACAGCGAGCGTCCGATGGAGCGGAGGTAGCGCATTCCCTCCCCCTCCACCTCACGGGCCCGGCGCAGCTGCGCCAGCGTCGAGTCCAGGTTGTCGATGGCGTGGAGGACGAACGCCTCCGCCGTCGCCGGTTCCATCGGACTGCCGTACTCGCGGCGGCCGTGGTGGGAAAGGATCAGATGCTCGAGGTGCATCTCCAGCCGGCGGGGCACGGCGCCGTCCAGATCGGCGCAGCAGGCCCGGAGCATGTTCTGGCCGATGACGATGTGACCCACCAGCTGGCCTTCGATGGAGTAGTCGTTGCGCGGCAGCGCCCCGAGCTCCCGCAGCTTGCCGAGGTCGTGGAGCAGGACGCCGAGGAGCACCAGATCCCGATCCACCTCGGCGTAGCGTCCGCATACCAGGATCCCCAGCTCCGCCATGGAGACCACGTGCTCCAGGAGCCCACCGCGGTAGGCGTGGTGGATCGACTTCGCCGCCGGGTGTTCCTTGAGCCCCTCGCCGTGCTTTTCTAGGATCTGTTCCGCCAGCAGCTGGAGCTCCGGCCGCCGGATTTCGCCGGGGTAGATCTCCTTCAGCCGCCGCCACAGGGCTTCGAGATCCTCCGGGGTCGTCGGCACGAGGGCCGCCGGATCGAAACCGTTCTCGCGGTCCGCCTCGCCGGCCATTCGGCAGTGGTCCAGGTTGAGCTGAAGCTGATCCCGGTAGCTCTTGACGGTCCCCTTGAAGGCGACGAAGTCCCGCTCGGCGAATCGCCCGCCCATGGCGGGGCTGTCGGGCCAGATCTTGCCGGTAACGCTGCCGCTCGCGTCCGAGAGCTCGACATCCATGTAGTCACGGCCGCGGCGGTCTTGACGCACATCCCTGCGCGTCACCAGAGCGTATCCCTGGGCGAAGTCGCCGTCCTGCCATGTGGCGATCGGCTCGTTGGTGCGTACGAACGGCATGCTGCCTCCGATGAAGCGCGGATAAGATGAGCCCGCGGGGGCCCGACTTTCGTCGCAAGGCGACAAGTATAGAGGCCGACGGTCGGACGCGCCACCGGGCCCCGTCCGGACGATTCGGCGGCTCGCCCACCCTCGAACTCCGCCCCCCACCCCGCCTCCGTCGATCTCCCCGGAAGGAACTTCGATGCCCGACCTTCGCTTCCCCGCCGTCCTCGCCATCGCCCTCGGAGTTTCCGTCGCCGTCTTCTCCGGGGTCGCCCTTTCCGCGGACCGGGGGGCGCTGCCCTACGCCGCCCCCCTCCTGTGGCCGGAACCCCAGCGGGCCTTCGTCCAGGACGGGCCCGGCCTGCTGCTGGGCAAGGGCCAGCTGGCGGAGCTGGCGAACCTGGACACCGTCGGCCGCGGACAGTGGATCGAGGGCTTCCTGGCGGCGGACCCAGACCCCTCCACCCCGGACAACGAGCTCACGGCGGCCATCGACGCCCGCCGCGCCCTGGTGGAGAGCGAGCTGCCCACCTGGCTCGACGACCGCGCCCGGCTCCTGTTCCTACACGGCCCGCCGGCGAAGCGCCAGGTCGTCGCCTGCGCCGAGGTCTACCAGCCCCTCGAGCTGTGGACCTATCGAAGCGGCGCCACCGAGCAGAGCCTCGTCCTCTACCAGCCCCGGGCCTCGGAGCTGCACAAGCTCTGGCGCCCCGTCGACTCGAAACGGGTGCTCTACAACCCCGAGATGGAGTACTGGCTGGAGCAGTGGGAGGAGCTCCGCTCCCGCATCACCGGCGGCCGACGGTTCGACCGGGAGGTCTGCGACGAAGCCAAGGCGATCGACCTCGCCACCGGCGTCGACGGCCTCTACGGTTTCTACGACGAGCGCCCCAAGAACGCCGACATCGGCGCCTTCCTCGAGCCCCCCGCCGACCTCGCCGCCTGGGCCCTCGCCGCCGCCGGTACCCCGGCCCCGGAGCCGGGCCTCAGCGGCGGAGAGCTGAAGCTCTACTTCCCCTCGAAGGCGCGCCAGCGGATGGCCGCCAACATGCTCCTGACCCTGCCCCCGGACGCCGGGGTGGAGCCCTTCGTGGAGGAGGACCGCCGGTCCCTGAGGCTGGTGATGTCCGGCCTCCTGGAGCGGGAGGGCAAGGTCTTCGAGACCTTCCGGGTCCGCTTCCAGCTGCCCGTCGCCGGCGACGGCGAGACCACCGAGGGCCAGGCCGCCGAAGCCAGCGATGCCGAGAGCGACGCCACAGGGTCAGGCCTCGCCACCGCCGCCGAGGACGCTCCCCCCATCGTCCTGCTGGCGGAGCGCCGTCTGCGCCCCGGCCAAGAGTTCCTCCTCCGCCTGGAGGTCACCGACGAGGTCTCCGGGCGCACGTTCCGTCTGGCGAGGGGCTTCACCGTGCCGGAAATCACCACCCCCCTCGATCAGCAGCCGCGGATCCCCGAAGAAGCCCTGCTGGCGATGGGGGAGAATCTGAAGAAAGACCGAATCGGAGGCTACGACAGCCTCGTGCTGGTGCCGCCGGAAAGCGACGTGGTCTTCGGCCTGTGGCGGGCGGAGGCCCTGGTCACCGGCGACCGCATCGAGAAGGTCGTCTTCTACCTCGACGATCAGAAGGTCATGAGCCGGCGTCGCCCCCCCTTCACCGCCGAGCTGCGGCTCGAAACCTACCCCACGGAGCAGATGGTGCGGGCGGAGGGTTTCGACGCCGCCGGCCAGATCGTGTCGAAGGACGAGGTGGTGGTGAATCAGCCCCGGGGCGAGCTGCGGGTGCGGATCCTCGAACCGGCCCGCGGCTTCTCCGGCAGCGGTGAGGTGAAGACCCGGGCGGAGGTGGTGGTGCCGGAGGAGCGCCGGGTGGCGAAGGTGGAGTTCCTGGTGGGTGAAGAATCCCGCGTCACCCTCGACAAGCCGCCGTGGGAAACGGTCCTGGACCTCCCCCCCAACACCGGCGATCTCTCCTACCTCACGGTGGTGGCGGAGCTGGACGACGGCGCCCGGGCGGAGGACGTGCGCTTCCTAGCCAGCCCCGACCAGATCGAGGAGGTGAACGTCGATCTGGTGGAGCTCTACACCACCGTCAGCGACGGCTCCGGACGCCTGGTGCGGGGCCTCGAAGCGTCGGACTTCTCCGTCCGCGAAGACGGCCGGCCCCAGAAGATCGTCAAATTCGAGCTGGTGGAGGATCTGCCCCTCACCCTCGGCCTCGTCGTCGACACCTCCGGCTCGATGTTCGAGTCCCTCGGCGAGGCCAGGAACGCCGCCATCGGCTTCCTCGACAACATCATCACCCTGCGGGACCGCTGCTTCGCCCTCGGCTTCGCCGACCGCCCCTACCTGCTCATGCAGCGCACCTCCGACGTCGGTGCGGTGGCGGAGCAGCTGGAGGACCTGGTGGCGGACGGCGCCACCGCCCTCCACGACGCCGTGGTGTCGAGCCTCTACTACTACCGCGGCATCCGGGGACGACGGGCCCTGGTCCTACTGTCCGACGGAGAGGACACTGCGAGCAGCCTGGAGTTCAAAGAGGCCCTGGAGTACGCCCGCCGCAGCGGCGTCTCGATCTACTCCATCGGCCTCGGCATCGGCCGCGCCGACGTCGGCGTCCGCCGCAAGCTGGAGGCCCTGGCCGACGAGACCGGGGGCCGCACCTTCTACATCCGGGAGGCCGCCGAGCTGGAAACGGTGTACGGCGAGATCGAGGCGGAGCTGCGCAGCCAGTACCTGGTGGCCTACGGTTCCGACCGCCCCGGCGGCGACGGCACCTACCGGGAAGTGGAGGTCGACGTGAAGGGCTCCGGGCGCAAGGCGCGGACCATCCGCGGCTACTACTCCTGACACCACCCGCCGACGGCCTGATCCGCCACCTCCATCCGCGCCAACCATCCGCGGACCCCGTATCGGCGAATCTCCTGTACGAGATGGCAAAAGATGTGCATACGCAAGACCCCATGACCTCCCCCCGCCCCACGTCGCTGATCCGTCCCGGCGCCCGGCTCGCCCCCTTGACGCAGCTGATCGCCCTGCTGGTCGCCCTCCTCGCCGCCGCCCCGGCCCTCCCCCGCACCTCCCCCATTCCCTTCGAGGATCCCCTCGGCTGGCCGGAGTCCCAGCGGGCCTTCCTCCAGGACGGCCCCGGCTTCCTGCTCTCGGAGGTGCAGCTCCAGGAGTTCCTCGCCCTGGATACCCTCGACCGGGAGTCCTGGCTCCTCGCCTACCTCTCGGCGGATCCGATTCCGTCGACGCCTGAGAACGAGCTCTTGGCGGCTATCGAGAGCCGTCGCCGGCTGATCCGAGATCGCTTCGACGACGCCTACCAAGACGTCCGGGCCCAGCTGCTCTTCCTCCACGGCGAACCGGACCGGCGCCGCCTGGTGGACTGCGCCGAGACCTTCCGCCCCCTCGAAATCTGGACCTACGGCACCGAAAAGAGGACGGCGTCCCACGTGGTGCTCTACCAGGAACGGCTCGATCGACCCTGGATCATGTGGCTCCCCAGCTCGTCGAAGCGGGTGCTCTACAACGAAGAGATGGTCTACTACCTCGAGCAGTGGGAGGAGCTGAAGCACCGCATCACCGGCGGCAAGCGCATCGACCGTTTCTTCTGCGAAGACGACAGCGAAGACCTCGACGACATCACCGGCATCGACGGCCTGGTGGGCTACGAGCGGAACCGGCCCGACGACGCCTACTTCCTGCGCTGGACCCGCTCCCCCGACGACCTCGCGGCGTGGGCCCGGGACGCCGCGGGGGACGCCGAAGTGTCCCTCCCGGAACCGCTCCAGGGGGCGGACCTCGAGATCCTCTTTCCGGAGCAGGAGGGGCAGCGGATGGTGACCCGGATGCGGGTCGTGCTGCCGGACGTCACCCAGCTCGAAGCCTTCGAGGAGGGGGAATCCAAGGAATATCGCTTCGTGGTCCAGGGCTCCCTCGAATCGGAGGGGGAGGTGTTCGAGGAGTTCCGCGTCCGTTTCCAGGTCCCGTTCCTAGAAGGCCTCACCGGCCCCCTCGCCCTGTCGGCGGAGCGTCTGCTGCGACCGCGGCAGACCTTCCTCCTCCGCCTGGAGGTGACGGAGGAGACCACCGGTAAGGTGGCGCGGCTGTCCAAGGGGCTGGAGGTGGCCAGCGTCGCCACCCCCATCGAAGATCCGCCGGTGGCCGAGGAGGCCATCGTCGCCATCGACGAATCCCTCAAGAAGAAGCGCCTCGGCGGCGCCGACGGTCTAGTGCTGGTGCCCCCCATCTCCGACGTGGTCTTCGGGCTGTGGCGGGCCGAGGCCCTGGTCACCGGCTCTGCGATCGAGAGGGTCAAATTCCTCCTCGACGGCAAGGTCCAGCTGTCCCGCCGCCGGCCACCCTTCGTGGCGGAGCTGCGCCTCGACAGCTACCCCAAGGAGCAGACCATCCGCGCCGAGGGCTACGACGCCGAGGGCAACCTGGTGGCGGCGGACGACATCGTCCTCAACCAGCCCCGCGGCGAGCTGCGGGTGCGCATCGTCGACCCCAAACGGGGCGACAAGCGCACCGGGGCCATGACCGCCCGGGTGGAGGTGGTGGTGCCCGAAGAAAAGCGGGTCGCCAAGGTGGAGCTGAAGGTCAACGAGGAGGTCCAGGCGGTGCTGGAACAGCCGCCGTGGGAGGCCCAGATCGAAGTGCCGGCCTTCGGTGAGCTCAACTACCTCACCGCCACCGCCCACCTCGACGACGGCCTCACCGCCGAGGACGTGCGGTTCCTCAACTCGCCGCAGTTCGTCGAGGAGGTGAACGTCGACCTGGTGGAGCTGTTCACCACCGTCACCGACCGCGCCGGCAGGATCGTCTACGGCCTCGAACGGGGGGACTTCCGCGTCCGCGAGGACGAGCGTCCGCAGAACATCGTCAAGTTCGAGCTGGTGGAGGATCTGCCCCTCACCCTGGGGATCACCATCGACACCTCCGGCTCCATGTTCGAGTCCCTCGGCCAGGCCCAGCGGGCCGCCGTCGACTTCCTGGAGAACATCATCACCCCCAGGGACCGCACCTTCGCCGTCGCCTTTTCGGACCAGCCGGAGGTCCTGATGCAGCGGACCTCCGACGTCGGCGCGGTGGAGGCGCGGCTCGAAAGCCTTGTGGCGGACGGCATGACGGCCCTCCACGACGCGGTGGTGTCGAGCCTCTACTACTACCGGGGCATCCGCGGCCGCCGAGCCCTGGTCCTGCTGTCGGACGGCGAAGACACCGCCAGCAGCCTCGGCTTCGCCGAGTCCCTGGAGTACGCCCGCCGCAGCGGCGTCGCCATCTACACCATCGGCCTGCGCATCGGCAAAGCGGACCTCACCGTCCGCCGCAAGCTCGATCGCCTCTCCGGGGAGACCGGCGGTCGTTCGTTCTACATCAAAGAGGCCGAGGATCTGAAGGACGTCTACGCCGAGATCGAGCGGGAGCTGCGCAGCCAGTACCTGATCGCCTACAACTCGGATCAGGACGCCAGTCAGGAGGCCTTCCGCAGGGTGGAGGTGACCGTCCAGGACGGCAAGCTGGAGGCCCGCACCATCGGCGGCTACTATCCCTAGGGCCTCAGCCTTCCGTCCCTGAGCAGAGGCGTCGCACCCCGGGGCGGGCAACCCGCCCTGGGGTCGCCCGTAGGTGGGGCGATGGCCCGCCCCGACGATCCCCACCGCCAGCTAGAGGACCGGCCCCAGGACGGTGGGCTCGCCCCCCGGCGACGGCCCATGGCGTTGTCGACGCCCATGTTGCTTTGGACAGGGGTGGCCTGCGCCGTGGTGGCCAAGACTGGGATCTACCGCGCCGTGCAGGGGGTCGATCCCCAGATCGGTCGGCTGCTCGTCTACTTGGTTCCGCTTTGGTGGCTGTGGGCCCTTTGGACACCGGCGGTGGCATGGCTGGCCCGTCGATTCCCCGTCGACCGCCGGAGGGGTCTCTACCTCCTCAGCGTCCACGTGCCCTGCGCGTTTCTGCTGGCCCTCTGCCACATCGCCCTAGACGCCCTGTGGATGCAGGTCGCACCGCCGGTCCCGCAGCTGGTGGACCTGCCCTATGCGGCGCGATTCCGAGCGGTGGCGACGGGGGACGACCTGCCCCTCGCTCTATTGACCTACGGAGCGATCGTCGCCGTCGCCCATGCCCGTCGCTGGCAGTCGAAGCTGCACACCGGAGAGCTCCGGGCCCGCCGGCTGCGGACCCGCTGGATCCAGGCCCGGCTCGCCGCCCTGCGCCTGCAGCTCCACCCCCACTTTCTGTTCAACGCCCTCAACGGGGTGTCGACCCTCGTCGTCGCCCGGCGTCGCGGCGAGGCCCTCCACATGCTCGATCAGCTGACGGGGTTCCTCCGTTCGCTGCTGGAGGGACCGGTCCGCCAGCGCGTGCCTTTGGGTGAGGAGCTGCGCCTGGCCCGGCGATACCTCGACATCGAACGGAGCCGCTTCGGCGGCCGGCTGCGGGTGGTGTTCGATGTCGACGACGGCCTGCGGTCGGCCCCCGTGCCGGCCCTGCTGCTGCAACCGCTGATCGAGAATGCGATCCGCCACGGCATCGCGTCCCTTCCCGGCGGCGGTACGGTGACGATCACCGCACGGGTCCAGGACGGCCGCCTGCGGCTGGCGGTTACAGACGACGGGGTCGGCCCCCCAGATCCTCAGCGCCTGGGCCCGGCGGGCTTGGGAGTCGGCCTCGAAAACACCCGGGATCGGCTGCGGCTCCTCTACGGCGATGCGGGCCAGGTGACCCTGCACGAGCGCCCTGGGGGCGGGACCCGAGTGCTCGTCGAGCTGCCGCTCTCGTTCCCCCCGACACTGACCCCCGGGGCCCCCGAGCCGCTCCCCGACGTGGCACCCCATGGGTCGCGGTCCGCGTCCCCGGGACGCCGTTCGGCCAGCCTCTGGATCGGGCTCGGCTGGGCCGTACCCGGGGTGTTGCTCGTGGCTCTGGGCTCGGCGGCGACTGCCGGCGGCGTGGGGGAAGCAGCCCCGCTCGCGCCGCTCCTCGGCCTGCCCCTTTGGTGGTTCTGGTGGTTGGCGACCCCCATCGTCCTATCTTGGGCCAGACGCTTCCCCGTCGACCGCCGGCGCACCGCGGCGGCCCACCTGCCGCTGGCCCTCAGCCTCTCCGTGGCCCACATGGCGGCCGTCGCCGCCGTCTTCCGCTGGCTCGGCCCCCAAGCCGTTGCGGGAACGCAGCTACCCCTGCTTCTCGCCGGCCCCTGGTTCGACATCAGCCTGTTCAGCTACCTGGTGATCCTCTGCGGCCACCGGGCGGCGACGTCCCAGCGGGGGGTGGAGCATCAACGGGCCCGCTGGGCCGAGCTCGAAGGCCGGCTGGCCCAGGCCGACGACGACCGGCTGCGTCTGCGGCTGCGTCCCAAGGCCCTGCTCGAACGCCTGGCCTCGCTCCGGAGCCTCGTGGCCCAGGGCCGACATGCCGACGCCGAAGAGGCGATCCAGGATCTGGCGGCGAACCTCCGAATCGCCCTCGATCCCGCACCGACCGCAACCCCGACCCCCAACCTCCGATGACCCTCTGCATACGATGACCCTCTGCATACGATGACCACCGCACCGACCCAAACGCTGCCCGGTTCCACACAGCCCTTCGAGTCCACGCTTCGGGTGTCGATCGTCGACGACGAACCGCTGGCGCGGGAGGGCCTGCGCCTGCACCTCGAAGCCGCCGGGGGCGTCCAAGTGGTGGGCGAGTACGGCGACGGGCCCACCGCCGTGGCGGCCCTCCTGCAGCAGCCGCCGGACGTGCTCTTCCTCGACATCCAGATGCCCGGGATGGACGGATTCGAGTTGCTCGAAGCCCTCGGACCCGAGCGCATGCCGCTCGTGGTGTTCGTCACCGCCTTCGGCCACCACGCCGTCCACGCCTTCGAGGTCCACGCCCTCGACTACCTGCTGAAGCCGGTCGCCCACCGCCGACTCGCCGAAGCCTTGGTCCACGTCCGCCACCGGTTCAGGCAGCGTCGGCTGGCCCGCTGCGCCAGCGAGCTTCACGGTCTATTCGGCGGCGCCGTCGAGCCGGAGCCTCAGACGCCGCCCCCTGGCCGGTACCTGACGCGCCTGATGGTGAAATCCCGAGCGCGGGTCGCCGTCGTTCGGGTGGAGGACCTTCGCTGGATCGAGTCGTCGGGGGACTACGTCTACCTGCACACCGCTTCGGGCAAACACCTGCTTCGGCAGACCCTCGCGGGCCTCGAGCGCCGCCTCGATCCCGCCACCTTCCAGCGCATCCATCGCAGCGCCATCGTCAACCTCGACCGCCTCGGCGAGCTGCGGCCCCTGGACCACGGCGAGTACCGGGCCGTGCTCGACGACGGCACCCAGCTCAAGCTGAGCCGAAGCTATCGGTCGAGGCTGCAGGGCGTCCTCGGCGGCAAGCTCTGAGCTGCCGGAGCCGCGCCGTTTCGTCGTACCCAAGGACCGGTTCGTCGCACCCCAGCGGCGCCCGCCGCAGCGGCCTTCCAAGGGCACCGCGCCGGTGCCTAAGGTGTCTCCACAACCCGCCGCCCCACACCCCGCGGGGCGGAAACGTTTGACAACCGTGGAGACACCACCATGCGAAAAATCCTGTGGATCTGCTCGATCCTCCTGATCCTGTCGCCCACCCAGCTCTTCGCCGACGGCGGAGCCTGCGCCCTCGCATCCCTGGGGGCCCCGAAGCCTGAGCCCGCCGCCGAAGCCGGACCGGCCCTCTACGTCGACCTCGGGGCCCATCCGTCCCCGGGCGCAAGGCTCACCTTCCGCGCCTCGGCCGACGGGGAGCCCCTCCTGACCCAGGCCGTCGAGATCTTGCCCGCCGCGGACGAGCTCAGCGGGCCGGCGGTGGTGGAGCTGCTGGCCTCGGAGCCCCGTCGCCTCCACCAACTCCGTGAGCTCGCCCGTGAGCGGGCGGTGGACATCGCCGTCGAGGTCGACGGCGAAGCGCTGGGGACCCGCAACCTCGCCGACCTGGAGGCCCAAAGCGTCGAGCTGAAACGCCGCGGAGCCTCCCCGCTGGATCACCGGTCCACCGTCAGCCGCCCGACGGCCGCCTATCCGCGGTCCGGCGCCTGCAACCTGGCCTGCGACGCCGTCCGCGACGACTGTTACGACTTCTACGGCTGCGGCCGCTTCATCACCGGCCTCTGCTACAGCGTCTGCCACCTCGACTGGCTGGACTGCGTCGACGGCTGTGGACCTTCCTGCCAGCCCGGCACCACGACCTCCAGCGAGACGGTGTTCGACGGGCTCGTTTCGACCGACGAGCTCGCCTGCGGCGACGGCCTGGGTATGGTCGCCTATCGCGGCTTCTACCGCCGCATGAACAAGCGCCTCAAGGTCACCACCACCACCACCACGGTCGCTGCGGACTGCACGGAGACCGTCACCAGCACCGTGACGTACTACTTCACGCCCTGCTTCCAGCTGGAAGCCGCCGACCCGACCTGCTCGCCGGAGGGTCCGGTCCAACACATCTGCTGACCCGGTGGGAGCCGCCCCTGGGCTCCCGTCGATCTCGATCAAGACGGCCGCGGGCGGATTCGCCCGCGGCCTTCCCTCGTTCCGAAGCGCTCTTGCGTTCTGCGGTACCGGCCGCTGGTGAAAGGCACCTTGCGATATCGTCGAAGGAGTCCGAACCCGTTGTGACCGGTACGACCTAGAGGCTCGCGGAACCTATGCTGGAAGCCATTGGCAACACTCCCCTCGTCAAGCTCCGTCGCCTGACCTCCGCCACTTCGGCCGACGTCTGGCTGAAGCTCGAGGGCTCCAATCCGACGGGCTCCTACAAAGACCGTATGGCCCTCGCCATGGTCGAAGGGGTCGAGGCGGATGGTCACCTCGACGGGTCCATGTCCCTCCTGGAATGCACCGGCGGCAGTACCGGCTCCTCCCTGGCCTTTGTGTGCGCTGTCAAAGGGCTCCGGCTCACCATCATCTCGTCGGACGCCTATGCCCGGGAGAAGCTCGACTCCATGCGCGCGTACGGCGCCACCGTCCTCGTGGAGCCGAGCCGCGGAGGGGTGGTCACCCCCGACCTTTGGCCCCGAATGATCGATCGCGCCAAGGCCTTGGTACGGGGCGGCGGATACCTCTACCTCGATCAGTTCCGGAATCCTTTCGCCCCCCGGGGCTACGAAGGGATGGGCCGAGAGATCCTGAAGCAGATCCCAGGTCCGATCCAGGCGATCTGCGGCGCCGTGGGAACCGCGGGCATGATCATGGGGGTCGGCTCGACGGTACGGGAGACGTGGCCGGAGGTCCGGCTGGTGGCTCTAGAGCCGGAATCTTCCCCGGTGCTCTCCGGCGGACGGCCCGGGAACCACGGCATCGACGGCACCGCGGCGGGGTTCGTTCCTCCCCTCTTCGATCCGGACGTCGTCACCGAAGTCATGGCGATCCCCGAGGACGAAGCGAGAGCCATGGCCAGGCGGCTCGCCCGCGAGGAGGGCGTCTTCGCGGGGACGTCGACGGGCCTGAACGTTGTGGCCGCCCTGCGACTGGCGGACGAGGTCGGCAAGGGCGGCGCGGTGGTCACCGTCGCCTGCGACACCGGCTTCAAGTATCTCGATGGAGATTTGTACCGTGGTTGAGAGGAAACAGGCCCGACGGCCACCTGCCAGGACTGCCATGAACAGACGCACACTTCTCACAGGAGCCTTGGCATCCCTCGGCGCCGGCTGGGTCCCCTGGCCCAGCCATGGTCAGCCGACATCGGGCCCCAAGCTGCTGGGTTACCTGCGGACGAATTGGAGCCGCGACCCCTTCTCCTACGGTTCCTACTCTTACATCGCCAAAGGTTCCAAGCGCCGGGACCACCGCCGTATCGCCGAGCCCGTCGACGACCGGCTGTTCTTCGCCGGCGAAGCGGCGAACCCGCGGAGGAACAGCTCGGTCCATGCGGCCCTGGAAAGCGGTCGGTGGGTGGCGGAAGATCTGCTGGCGTACGACCACGAGAACATAGGCATCGTCGGCGCCGGAATCTCCGGACTCGCGGCGGCGCACGCCCTGGCCGCCGCCGGCCGTTCGGTCCGGGTCCTCGAAGGCCGGGACCGCATCGGCGGCCGGATCCACACCGAAAGATCTCTGGGTGTCCCCTGCGATCTAGGCGCCAGCTGGCTCCACGGCACCGACGGCAACCCGCTGACGGACGTCGTCGAGAACGCGGGCATGCGAAGGGTCGTCACCGGCACCAGCTGGGTCGCCCGGGATCGTGGGAAACGCCTGGACGAGTCTGACCTTCCCGAGTGGCTCGACTCCATTGGAACCTACGACAACGAAGCCGGAGCCCCAAAGAGCGCGGTGAACCCCTGGCCCTATCTTTTTTCCAGCGACTACTCGGGGGACGAGCTCATTTTCCCCGACGGCTACGACCGGATCTTCGGCACCCTCGAAGGTGACTACCGGGTGGACCTGAACCAAACCGTGGACGCCATCGAGATCGGCGACAACGGCGTAGGGGTCCGCACGGGACAGGGCGTCTCGACGTTCGACGCCGTGGTCGTCACCGTACCCCTCGGGGTCCTCAAGGCCGGAAGGATCAAGTTCAAGCCCGAGCTCCCCGCCGACAAGCGGCAGGCCATCGAGCGACTGGGCATGGGCACCCTGGACAAGGTCTACCTGCTCTTCGACGACGTGTTCTGGGACCGGGAACCCCACGTATTGGTCACCCCGTTCACCGGCTACGACCCGGGACACTTCAACGACTGGATCAACTACTTCCCCCTTGTTGGGGAGCCCCTCCTGATGGCCTTCAACGGCGGTCCCGCGGCTCTGGCCCTGGCGTCGGAGAGCGATGAGGAGGTGGTTCGGCGGGCCCTCGCGACCCTGCGTCGCGCCTACGACGTCTGAGAAACTTACAAGAGCACACCCTGGACCACGGGGTCTTAGACTCTTCATGCAAGTTCATAGGGAATAGAGAACATCGTGAAGCCGACAAGAGCATCAGAGAGTCACTTCGGACTCAATTTTATTGCTACTGGCGAAGATACCAACGGCAGGTACTTTCAGTGTTCAACGGTGATACCAGCTGGAGATGGCGGCCCCCCTGTCCACAAGCACGCCCATGAGAGTGAAGGTTTCTATGTCCTTTCAGGTTCATTAACGCTAGCTGTCGACGGAAGAGAGTGGGAATTAAAGCCTGGCGATTTCTTCAACGTGCCTCCGGGCGCGGCCCACACGTGGCGCAATGAATCTGAGCATAGCGCAGAGCTCATCATTACTTTCTCGCCAAGTGGCATTGAAGACATGTTTAGAAAGCTAGACGAACCGGGAGCCGACTTCGAGAAGATAGGGAATCGGTACGGCATGACAACAATACATCCTTAGTTTCCGAGCGACCTAAGAGGCCCAATCCCACCGACCCTACAACCTTGTCTGGCACGCCAAACTCACCCTTCTCAACATTTCCAACGGCACTGACTCTGCCCCTATGCGACTTCAAGGTAGGATATGAAGAAAAGCCTACTACTCCTTCCGTATCTTGCCGGCTGGGCTCTGCTGCTGATCAGTGAGACCTTCCGAGCGGTGGCGCTGACGAACGGACTTCTCCAACTACTTCTTTTTACTTTCGTCGTCTGCATTCCCGCGTGGCGTACCGGTCGAATGTCGTATGTCGACATTGGGTGGCCCTGGGGACTAGTGATTATCGGCGCAGTCACACTGGCCTTCGGCCTCGGTGATGGCAACCACCTACGCCTGCTGCTGGTATGCGGCCTCTACGCTTTGATCGGCGGGCGCATGGGCTACTATGCCTTGAAGTTGTGGCGTGCCGGCGTCCTCAAGACCGAGCTTGCGCGCTATCGCTACCAGGCACGGCGCTGGGAGAAGTCCGGCGAACGTAACGTACCGCTCGCTCGGCAGGTGGAGGTGCTGGCGCAGGGGCTGGCCAACGCCTCCTATCTAGCCTATCCAGCCATGCTCGTGGCGTCGAATTCCAATGGCCAGCTGTCATACCTCGAGATTGCAGGTTTTTGCGTTGCGCTCGCAGCACTCTCTTTGGAGTCTGTGGCGGACTATCAGAAAGCCGCTTTCTCCGCGCGCGCCAAGGCCGAGGGGAGAGTCAACGCTGTTTGCGACATCGGCCTGTGGCGCTATAGCCGCCACCCAAACTATTTCTTCGAGTGGATGGTCTGGAACGGGCTGATCGTCATGTCCCTGCCCGCGCTCCCCGGCGTGTTCGAGGAGGAGTCCATCGTGGTCGCCGTGCTCATCACCTGCGGCCTGTTGTTCATCTCGAAGATCATGTATCAAACGCTGGTTCACTACACCGGGGCCAAGCCCGCCGAGTACTATTCGGTCAAGAAACGCCCCGCATACGCTGACTACCAAAGAACGACCAATCGTTTTTTCCCGGGCCCGCGAAAGACGCTGTCCCCCTCTACCGACCCGACATCCGCCGTTGAGGGCGAAGCTGAGTGAAAACGCGGTGAACTAGGATGGGGCGGCCATGAAACAAGGAGCAGTCAAGTCGGGCCTGATCGACCAACTCGACCGGGCCACCCAGCGTCGACGTTCGCGACCGGAGTCCTTGCGAGCCGAGGTCTCCGAGTCGTTCGACGCATGGCTCGAATCTTGGTCGAACGAGATCACGGACATTCGCCGAATCGACCTTGAGCTCTTCCTCAGTGCCTCGGGCCAGTTCGATATGGAGGCCTCCGAGCGGCTACGGCAGCTCGCAGTTCGGCTGGAGCTCGAAGCGACCAGCATGCCTGGACTGTCCGGCTGGGAGAGTCTTCGTCGCGTCTATGCGCTTGCAAAGGAACTCTCTCCTGCAGATGCCGAGATCCTAATATCGATGAGCATCTCTGCCAGGTGGCTGGGCGAGGGTACTCCGAATGAGAAGCAACTACTCGCCATCAGCGAAGCCTGCGGTCGGGAGGCAGTCTCGCTGGCACCTGGTGACGGGCGCGGACACTACGCGGTTGGACGCGCAGTTTACGATCAAGGGAGGGTCAGCGAAGCCCTCGAGGCCTTTGGTCGAGCACTGGAATTCGGACCCGATCCGTTGACCGAGGCGTGGGCGACTCTCTACAAGGCACACTGCCTGCATGATCTGGAACGTTGGTCCGAGGCCCTGGTTGCCTATGACGAGGTCGACCGCTCAGCATTCACCGCGCAGAGCTCGTGGCGTTCCGATGTACTTTCGGAGCAGCGGGCATATTGCCTTTTCATGGCAGGCCGTAGAGGCGCCGCATTGGACCTCTTGAACCGGATTCTCGACCGATACGAGCTCGAGCCCCATCTCGGATACTGGGCGATGTCTTCCTCATTTTGGCAGCTGATCGAAGCTGGAGCGCCAGAGCTCCTTGGCCGGGCCGAGCGAATCGATCGGCTTGCCCACGAGGTAGCCTTACGATGAGGCCTCCTTTTGTAAATACTTCTTGCTTCCCACGAGCCTACCGTTCCGCTGGGCACCCACTGGCTGCACGTCGAGGAGTAGTGTGAAGTACAAGTGTCATTCATGCGAAGCGTCGGAGTGGCGTGGCTATTTCCCGCCGGAAAAGCTACACTTTCGGTACGCCGTGGTAAACGGTATTGGAATTGGCATCTGTGGCATCGCAACGAAAGCCATGTTCGCGTCGTTCGGCCACACTACCGATGGCTGGCGGCTCGGATTAGCGAGTCTCGGGATCTGTGCTTTGTTGCTCTTAGCTTTCTGGGCTGTTGTCGTCATCGGCGAGGCGATCTTCGTTGCTGCCAAGGGCTGCCAAGCCTGTGGAAGCCACTTCCTCTGGATTGCCCCTGACTCCTAAGAGAACTCCCGACCAGAATCCTAGATCCGTTGGTCGGCCCGAGCGCAGGATGCGAAGCCGTCGCTCAGCCGCACCCCATTCGGCATCCACACTGCTGCCGCTGTTGACCCTCGTCCAGATGGCCGGCTACCCTTCGTCCCGGCGGGCGGCTGCTCATTTGGGCGCGTCTGCTAGGCGAGCACAGGGACAAAAGCCATGAGCAGAAAGCCTCTGGAAACCACTGAGCTCCCTCGGAAGCGAGGGCGTCACCCTCGCTGGAGGGTGCGGATCGTCCGCGAGGACACCTGCGTCTTCGATTCGAGGAGTGTCTCGGTCCGCATTCCAGACAGGCAGGCTGCCGCTCAGCTTGGCGACCTTGTGACGAAAGCCGTCGAAATGGGCCTCGACGTTCGGACCTTTCCCAATGCAGTGTGGGATGGCGATCTAGACGATGACTGCAGTGCGACCATCCATGGATTCAGAGCACACGCCGAGCATCTAGAGGGTCCGAAGGATGGAGGCACCTGGTATTGCAGCGTCGGCGATATCTTTCATACCGCCGACGTGGGATTCAGCCCGAAGAACGGGCGCGCTGCTCGATGGCTTTGTGAGGTAGCGGCTTCCATAGGCTAAGTTTCAAAAGGCTTCGACAAGCAGCGACGGCCGATTCGCCTGCCATTCGAATATACCCAGGAATCAAGTTTCGATGGATCACAAAGCACGGTGGGAGAAGCTCCTCGATCGAGGCCGCCTCAATGGAACCGAGGTCCAGGAACCGAAGCGCAAAGGCAACCGCTCGGGTTTCGTCAGGGACTACGATCGAATCCTCTTCTCCGACGCCTTCCGCCGCCTCAACGACAAGACCCAGGTCTTCCCCCTGTCGGAAGACGATCACGTCCATACCCGGCTGACCCACAGCCTTGAGGTTTCCAGCGTCGGTAGATCCCTCGGTATCGAAGCCGGTGATTTTCTATCCGAGAACGGCCTGTTGCCTGCGGGCTTGACGTCCCGGGACATCGGCGACGTGGTCTCCTCCGCCAGCCTCGCCCACGATATCGGCAATCCGCCCTTCGGCCACTCCGGTGAAGATGCCATTTCAGAGTGGTTCAAGGGGCGCAGCGCCCAAGACCTCCAGATCAGCGACGACGAGTTCCTGGAGCTGACCAAATTCGAAGGCAACGCCTTGGGCTACCGGACCCTCGTGCGCCATCAGCGCCCCGGCGGACTGCGACTCTGTTCCGCAACGCTGGCCGCCTTCACCAAGTATCCGTGCGTGGCGTTCGCCGAGAAGCCGTGGGCCAGGGGGGTGCAGCACAAGAAGTACGGCCTTCTCCGGGACGATATCCGTTCCTTCGAAGTCGTTGCCCAAAGATGCGGGATGGAGAGAATCGAAGACAAGGTCTGGCTTCGGCACCCCTTGGCCTTCCTCGTCGAAGCCGCAGACGACATCTGCTACTCCATTATTGATCTGGAGGATGGCTTTCGATTGGGCCTGGTGACCCTCGAAGAGGTCAAAGAGCTACTTTCCCCGCTCGCCAACAGGCTCAAGGGCTTCAAGGAACGGGAGGGGGAGTACTCGCGGGAGAGCATGGAAAGCGGAGACGCGGGCCGCGGACAGATCGCAGCGCTCAGGGCCTATGCTGTTGGGGCTCTGATAAACGCCTGTACAGCGACCTTCCGCGAACACCATGACCCGATCCTTTCCGGCGATTTCGAATCCTCCCTTCTCGAAGCGACGGACCTTGCCCCCGACGTCGAGAAGATCCTCGGGACGGTGAAGCCCAAGTGCTACCGGGCCAAAGAGGTGCTGGAAATCGAGCGGGCCGGCTTCGAAGTGCTGGGGGGACTGCTCGAAGTTTTCTACGCGGCGCTCTCGCCCAGTCGACCGAAGTCCGGAGAGAAAACCCTCCAAGCCTTCCCTCCCCTGCGGCGCATCGCGGATTCGAAGAACAGCCAGTACTGGAAGCTCGTCCAGTTGGTGGAATATGTCGGCGGAATGACCGATCGGTTTGCGGTTAGGACCTTTCGGAGACTGCGCGGCATCGAGCTTCCCGGCAGGAATCTCTAGGGCACTCGGACGCAAAACCTTGCATTCGACGATCCAGAGACTCGAAGTCGTTCACTACCCGAGGGGCCCCGGCAACTACACAACCGAGTCCTTCGACCTCCCCAGTTGGGAGGTTGTCTTCGTTCAGTTGAACGCGATGCACCCCTACGAGACCCCGTTCCTGACGTTGATGAAGTACGCCAACATCCCCGATGGTGACCTCATGGTGGTCAACGGGGGGAACGACGTGTTCCACATTCAAGTCGTCGATTCCGACGCCAACTGGTTCCAAGCCCTGGACCCGAACGGTCCCCACGAGACGATTTCAGTCTGGACTTCGGATCAAGGATTCTCCTGCGAGCGCAAGCTCACCTGGCCTTTGGAAACGGCTTCCAGGATCGTCCGGCACTACTTCAATGCCGGGGAACGGCACCCAGACTTTCAGTGGGAATAGGACTTGGAAGCTTCGACGAGGCGACGTTGGCCTCGACGGCGCGTATTGACCCCCGTCCAGACCGACGGCTACGCTTCGGCGAGGGAGCTGACCGCCTCGACTGACCCCACGACAGGAGGGCTGATATGCAAACGGAAACTAGTAGCCACCCGACAGGGGCGTCGCGGCACCAACCCGGTATGGGTACGACCGCCGACACCTCCGAAGCGCAAGTGACCTTCGAAGCCCTCGACGGTGCGACCCTCGTGGGGACCCTCTTCGAACCGGAAGGCCCGCCCCAGACGGTACTCCTCGTCAACTCCGGCACCGGCATCCCCCGCCGGTTCTACTTCCGATTCGCCCGCCACGCCGCCGCGCAGGGGTTCGCCGTGCTGACGTACGACTACCGCGGCATCGGCGGGTCCGCGCCCGACTCGCTCCGGGGCTACGAGGCGAGCTATCGCCACTGGGGGCAGCGCGACGTGCCCGGCGCCATCGCTTTTCTCACCGGACGCTTCCCCGGCCTTCCGCTCTCCGTCATCGGCCATTCGACGGGCGGTCAGCAGCTCGGGCTGGCCCGCAACGTTTCCGAGGTGGACGCGGCCGTATTCATCGCCGTCTCGACGGGCTATTGGGGAGGGACGCCGTGGCACTACAAACTGCTCTCCCTCGGGCTGTGGAAAGGGTACTTCCCGCTGGCGACGCGCATCCTCGGCTACGCCCCGGCCAAGAAAATTCGCTGGGGTGAGAACCTCCCCGCGGGGGTGGCCCGCGAGTGGGGCGCGTGGTGCATGGAGCCGGACTACCTCGCGGCGTTCTTCGACGAGGGCGGACGCCTCGCGCCCCCCGACGGCGAGCCGTTCGGGCCGGTCCATTTCGATGAGGTCACCTTCCCCGTCCGGGCCTACGCCTTCACCGACGACCCCATCGCGACGCGGGCGAACGTACCTCCGATGCTCTCGCTCTTCGACCGCGCCGAGCTCGAGACCAAATGGGTCGAGCCCAGCAGCTTGGGGGTGGACGAGATCGGCCATCTCGGATTCTTCCGACAGCACATCGGCCAGCCACTCTGGGACGACGCCCTCGGCTGGCTCCGAACCGCGTCTCACCGCGTCGGGTAGCCTCCGCCGGCGGCGCCAGCAACGCAGACGGAACTCAGGCGCAGGCGACGGCGGGCTCGAACCGCCGTAGCGCGAAAGGCTCGGCCCTGGCGGCCAGGGCGCTCGACGGTTCCAGGATGGTGGCGACCACCACCTGGGCGGTGAGGGGTGCGGCGACGATGCCGGTGCGGAAGCCGCCGGTGGCGTTGACGTAGCCCTCCAGACCCTCGACGGGGCCGAGCACCGGAAGCTCGTCGGGGGTGCCGGGACGAAGACCCGCCCAGACCCGCTTGACGCGCACCTTGGACAGCAGCGGCACGGCGCGGATCGCACCGGCGCTAAGCGAGCGGGTGGCCTCCTCGGAGACGCCGACATCGAAGCCCACATGCTCGGTGGTGCTGCCGATCAGTACTTCCCCGTGCTGCTTCTGGGCGATGTAGCACTGGGACGTGCTGAGGCAGGCGTTCAGGGTGTGGGGCAAGGTCTCGGTGAGCACGATCTGCCCCCGCACCGGGACCACCGGGATGTCGAGGCCGATCGTCTCGGCGAGGCCTCCGGCCCAGGCGCCGGCGGCGTTCACCACGGTGTCCGCGGTCAAGACCTCGCCGTCGATCTCCACGCCGACGACCCGATTCCCCTCACGGCGGAGGGCCCGGACCTGGGTGCCGTGGCGGAAGGTCGCCCCTCCGCGGATCGCCGCCCGCTTGAAGGCCTCGGCCACCGCCATCGGGTTGACCTGGTACTCGCCGGCGAGCAGGGCTCCGCCGATCAGATCCCGGGTGAGCTGGGGCTCGATCTCGGCCACCTCCCGCGGTTCGAGGATCTCCAACGACACCTCCGGGGGCAGGGAACGGTCCACCCGCTCGACGAAGGCCCGCTCCCGCTCGTTGTAGATCGCGAAGAGCAGGCCGGCTCCGCGCTCAAATTCCATATCGAAGCCCCCCTGCTCCCGCAGTTCCACCGCGAGGTCGGGGAAGAGAGCATTGCTCTCGTGGAGAAAATCCCGGAAAACCGCCGGCAGGGGCTCCGGATCCGACGCCTCGGCCGACGCGTCCCCTGCGTGCTGGGCAGCGTGGTAGATCACGCCGCAGCCGAGGCCGACCGCTTCGCCGATCGGCCAAAGGCCGCCGGCGGAGGCGGAGGTGGCCCTCCCCGGGAGGGCCCGATCGACGAGCAAGGTGCGCACGCCCCGCCGGGTCAGCTCCCAGGCGACGGCGCAGCCGATCACACCGCCGCCGACCACAATCACGTCTGAAGACTTCATGGGGGGACCTCCTCTAAGACCGCGCCGGTGGAGCACGGTGAAGCTTCGGTCAGACCGCCGTCGAGGGCCGCCAGACTCGCCATCGACACCGGTCGAATCGGCGGACGAACGCTCGGAGCTCCGATCTCCTCAGGGGTTCGGCCGGTCTGGGCCGCCAAGCGTCGTACCGCCGACGGCCAGCACATGCGCCCTTGGCACGGGCCCATCCCCAGGCGGGTCACCACCTTGAGCGAACGCGCGTCGGTGGCCCCCATGTCGACGCCGGCGTCGACCTCGGAGCGGGTCAACTCTTCGCACCGGCAGACCAGCGTCTCGCCGTCCGCCAGCGCGTCGAGACCGGGGCGGATCCGCGAGGCGCTGTCGAGGGCGGCCCGGAAGCGGCGCAGCTTGCCTAGTTCGGCGTCGATGTGCCGCCACCCGGAGCGGAAAGAAGCTTCGTCCAGGGCTCCGGCCCGGCGGGCGGCGGAGAGACCCGCCAGGCGCCCTTCGAGCTCCGCGACCCACGACCCGGCGACGCCGCCGCCGTCGCCGGCGACCCAGACCCCGTCGACGGAGGTCGCCTGCTCGTCGTCCACGTGCGGAATCCATCCGCCGAGGGAAGCGGAGTACACGAGGTGACATCCCGCCAGTTGGGCGAGCTGGGTCCGGGGCACGAAACCATAGCCGACGCACAGGGTGTCGACCTCGATCCGCCGGGTCCGGCTTCGGTCGGGGAACCAGTCGGCGTCACAGGGTGCAATCGAGATCTCCTCGAGGGCTTCACCGCCCCGGGCTTCGACGATCGAGTGCCCGCGGTGGACCGGAATGCCGGCGCGGGACAGGGCCCGCAGGTAGCCCCAACCCTGCCGCAGGAGCGCCGGGGCGGCGACCAAGCCGGGGAAGGCGCGGAGCACGTCACCGAAGCGGACCGTCTCGGCGATGCCGACCACCTCGGCCCCGGCCCTGTGGAGGGCCAGGGCCACCACCAGTAGGAAGGGACCGGTGCCCGCGAGGAAGATCCGCCGGCCGGCGACCACCCCCATCGACTTGGCGAGCACCTGGGCGGCGCCGGGGGTCATCACCCCGGGCAGGGTCCAGCCGGGGAACGGCGGCACCATCTCGTAGGCTCCCGGAGCCAGGATCAGGCCGTCGGTGTCGATCATCCGGAAGGCGCCGTCCCGCTCCACCGCCAGCCGTCTCGGGGGGAAGAGTCCCCAGGCGGTGCTCGACCCCATCCATTCGATGCGATTCCCCGTCAGCTCCTCGAACCGTCGCAGCAGCACCTCACCGCGGCGGGCATCCGGGCTGCCGTCGTCGACGGTTCGCTTCTCGAACTCCGCCGGCGGCTGGCGGTAGATCTGGCCGCCGGTCCTCGGGCCCTCGTCCACCACGGTCACCGGCAGGCCGGCCTCGGCGGCGGCGATGGCCGCAGCCATGCCCGCCGGGCCCGCACCGACCACCACCAGCTCACGGGTCGGCATCGGCTCCCCAGGTGCCGTCGCCAACCTGGGTCTCGACGCGCATCCCTTCGCGCACCGGGACCAGGCAGGCCTGGACGTTCGGCCGCCCGTCGACCTGCACGAGGCAGTCGAAGCAGACCCCCATACCGCAGAAGAGACCTCGGGGCGACCGGCGGCGGGAGGTACGACGGAGGGTGCGACGCCCCTCCGCCAGCAGCGCGGCGGCCACCGTCTCGCCCGCGAAGGCTTCGAAAGCTTCCCCGTCGAAGGTAAAGCGAAGCGCGGGACCGCGATGGACGTTCTCGGTGTTTCGCATGGAACGCGGATAATACGAAAACGGGGTGCAGCGCTTTATAAAGATCCACCAATGGTCGCGGGGCGGTGACGAGTTGCCGCCGACCGAGTCTTCGATCTCCGAACCGACGCCGGCTACCGCAGGCTGATCGACGACATGCAGAACGGGCGTCTAGAAGACGGGGCACTGGGCAAGGCCTGACCCGGCATCATCGCCGACATCTTTGTCGGGGGGAGCCGCGGGTCTTTGCTGGCCCCCCATGACTTTGGCGTTTCCGTCGAAACCTATCTCACCGAAGAAAGGGTTTCTGGCTCGGCAACGTATCGCCGGGCAAACTATCCGGGCTAGAATCGCCCCCGGCAAAACCTGTTCGACCCACTTCCACTTCGCGAACGATCCCTCCGGTTCGCGGAACCCGCGACGGGCGAAGCCATGGAAAAAATCTTGATGGATCTACAACCTGGAGCTTTGTCCAATGGCTTTTTCTGGGTCTGCGTGGATGCGCATGACGACACGCCTGCTGGTGGCGATCTCGATGGTTCCGTTCGCGACGGCCATCGCCGACGCCCAAACCAAGGGCCTGGTCCCGGACGCCAACGGAGTGACGATCGAAGCGATCGACGCGGCGCTCGAACGGGTCGACAACACCCTCGAATTGGACGAGGCGACCCGCGGCCGGCTGGTCGACCAGCTCCGACAAGCCCGCAGCTACCTGCGTAGCAAGCAGGCGGCTGAGGCGGCGGCGGCGACCTACGCGGCCGCGGTACAAACCGCCCCCCGGGAGACCCTACGTCTGCGGGCAAAGCTCGACGACGTCACGCTGGCCGCGCCGTCGGCCGAGTCCCTCGGCGTCGACGAACAAACGTCCACCCCGGTCCTCGAAGGCATGCTGACCAATGCCCTTGGCCAGTTGGCGGCGATAGAGGCCAAGCTCCTCTCGCTGGAGACTGAGGCCGCGGCGGAGGCGGATCGACCGCCTGAGATTCGCGAGCGCCTGGCGGAGCTGCGGGCCATCAGGGAAGAGTCGATCCCTGAGGAGCCGGTGACCGGAGAGGTCCAGGCCCTCGGCGACGCCCGGCGGCTGGCGGCTCAGCTCGAGGGGGAAGCCCGCGGGTCGGAGTCGCGAAGCCTCGAGCAGGAATTGCTGAGCCACGGTGTGCGCCTGAATCTGATCGGAGCCCAGCGGGATGACGCTGCACGGGAGAGGGTGGAGATGCGTCGCCGGGTCGACGTGCTGCAGACCGCTGTCAACGGCAGGCGACAGCTCCAAGCGGACCAGGCTCAGGAGGCGGCCGCCCTGGCCGAGCTGGCGGCGGCGGATGAGCACCCCGCCGTCCGCGCGTTGGCGGAGGAGAATGCAGGCCTGACCCGGGAGCTGCCGGCGGTTGCATCCGAGATCCAGAGGGCCACCGGCAGGCTCTATCAGATCGAGAGCGAGGCCAAGGGGATCGAGCAGAACCTCGCGGGCGCGCTGAAGCGGCTCGAACTGGGGGGCGTCAACCAGGTCCTCGGACGTCTGCTGGTGGAGCAGCAGCAGAATCTGCCCCGGGTGCCGCGTCAGCGCCACGAAATGCGCGAAAGACGTAGCGCCCTGGCCCAGGTGAGCCTCGCACAGATTCAGAGCGAGGAGCAGCGCCGCGAGCTCACCCCCTTGGACGGCAGCGTCGATCGGATCATGGCGCAGATCATCGATGTCACCGACCCCGAAGAGCTGCTGTCCATTCGCGGGAAGGTCGAGCTCCTACTGCGGAATCGGCGCGACCTCTTGCAGCAGATCTCGAGCTCCTACGCCAGCCAGCTGAGCGCCCTGAACGAAGTGGACCTGGCCCAGGCCAGACTGCTGGACGCGGTGGCGGAGTACGAACGCTTCCTGGATCGCAACCTGCTTTGGATTCCAACCGCCACCTTCTTCGGCCCCGGGCAGGTTCGGCGGATACCACCCGCCGTCGGCTGGCTGATCCGCCCTTCATCGTGGACGGCGACGGTCGGCGCCCTGGGACGGGCTCTACGCCATAGCCTCGCCGGTACCCTCGGTGCCCTCTTCGCCCTCGGGCTGGCGCTCTATCTCCGTCGCAGCCTGGCGGCCTCGGAGGTATCAATCGAGACTGGGCCGGCCCCGCACGGCCACGGCGACGGCGATCAAGGGGCCCACAGAACGATCCGCCAGACCCTGGACGCCTCAGCGCTCGTGGCACTGCGTGCCCTGCCGCTGCCGTTCTTGATGGCGGTCCTCGCCTGGGCCCTCCAGCGGAGCCCGGCCCCGGATGACTTTGCATCGGCGGTGGGGGTGGCCCTGGCCGCGGCCGCTCCCCTTCTCTACAGCACGTTGCTCCTGCGGGGCTTGGCCGCCGACGGCTCCGTCATGCAGACCGATTTCGGCTGGCGCCCTCGACAGCTCGCGCTCCTACACCGTCAGGCGACTCGCCTGGCCGTGCTGGGGATCCCGCTCGCAGTCATCACCGCCATGGCCTATGGCGCGCAGACGACCTCCCATGCTCAGAGCCTCGGCCGCTTGGCGTTCGTCCTGCTCATGATCCTCACCGGGGGTGTTGCCCATGGCCTCCTACACCCGATCCGAGGCCTGGCGGCCCCGCCGGAGGGAGGGGCCGGGACCCACCGACTGCTCCGCGTCGCCCACGCCCTGGCCGTCGGCATGCCGCTGCTCCTGGCGGGCGCGTCCTTGCTCGGCTACAGCTACACGGCGCTGACGCTGGCGGGCCACCTGATCGACACCTACCTGCTGGGGCTCGGCCTCTACTTCGCACGCCTCCTGATCTGGCGCTGGCTGACGCTGGCGGGGCACGACCTGAAAAACACGAAGCCGGACGTCGAGGGAGGTCCCCTCGACCCCGAGGTGCCCGAGACGGTCATCGGCGAAGCCCAGAGCGATCCCGTCGGTTCGGTGGCTGAACCGATCATGGCGACGATGGACGTCGCTCCGGCACCCCCGGGCCCGGACTCCGACACGGTCGACCGACAGAGCAAGCGCCTCGTCGATTCAGGCCTTGCGTTCGTGGCCCTGGTCGCAGCCTGGGCCATCTGGTCCGACGTCCTTCCGGCCTTGGGGATGCTCGACCGGACGGCTCTCTGGCCACAGACCGCGATCGTAGACGGCCAGGAGACGACCGTACCCGTAACGCTCGCCGACCTGCTCCTGGCCCTCCTCATCGCAGGTGTGACCTTTATCGCGGCGAAGAACCTTCCCGGCTTGATGGAGATCACCGTCCTGCACCGAGCGACGCTGCAGCCGGGCAGCCGCTATGCGATCAACACGCTGATGCGCTACGTCATCGTCCTCATCGGCACGATCGCCGCCTTCAGCGTCATCGGCTGGAACTGGTCTCGGATCCAGTGGCTGGCGGCGGCGATCAGCTTCGGCCTCGGCTTCGGTCTGCAGGAAATCGTAGCGAACTTCGTCTCGGGTCTGGTGATCCTCTTCGAGCGTCCCGTCCGCGTCGGCGACACCGTCACGGTCGGCCAGGTCACCGGCACCATCTCCCGCGTACGCATCCGGGCCACGACGATCACCGATTGGGACCGAAAGGAGATCATCGTCCCAAACAAGTCTCTGATCACAGAGCAGGTGATCAACTGGACCCTGACCGACTCGACCACCCGTATCGTGACGCCCGTCGGAATCGCCTACGGATCCGACGTCGAGAAGGCCCAAGAGATCATGATCCGAACGCTCCAACGCCTGCCGCTGGTGCTCGCGGACCCACCGCCCAAGGTGTACTTCGTCGGCTTCGGTGAGAGCTCCCTGGACTTCAAGCTCCACGCCTACGTGAGCCAGCTTTCCGACCGGCTGCCGCTCATCCACGCCGTGCACGGGGAGATCCTCCGGGCTCTGGAGGATCAAGGCATCGAGATTCCCTTCCCGCAGCGGGACCTGCACGTGAAGGGATCCCTTGGCCCGGAGGCCGGCGCGGCCGTCGTCGGGGCTAGTAGTTCATGACGATGTTCAGAAAACCCCCCGTCCAGTTGGGGGCTGACGTCCCCAAGGTCTCGTCGATTCCTCGCCCGGGGAACGAGATCGCCACGCCGGCGGACAGGAAGGTGTGGCGGTTGACGACGCGGTTGTACTCCAGAAACAGATCGTCCGAGAGGTGGGCGTCCGTGACCCCCGAGACGACGTTGCCGGTCGGGCCGGCCGTGTCCACCCGCGCCGCCTGACCGAATTGGATCGGGCTGAGCAGCTCGTTGGCACGGATGTGGGAGTAGCGCAAGGTCAAGGTATCCAACCTGGTGGGCTTCACCCGTAGGGCCAAGGTATGGGCATTAACGTTGGAGTTGATGAACGTCATGGACGACTTGGACCCGGTCGACCAGGCGTCTGGGTTTCCTTCGTAGAAGAGTGGATCGAATCGCTCGAGCGCCGGCGTGTCCGGGTCATCCCCCGAGAACGTCTGGAAAGCGTAGGTCCATGTTGGTGACCAGGGGCGGTCCTCGAAGGTGATGCCGCCCTTGAACCGGCCAGCCCAGGCTTCGAGGTCGATCTGATCGTTCCTCTGGTACGCGAGGTCCGCGGTGAGAAAGACGTTCCCCGCCCCTGCGCCGAACGGGCTGGCTCGGCCATAGACGTTGACCGTATCCAGTCCTCCCCGGGCGTCGGGAATGATGATGGGCGCACCCATACCGCCTGGGGGTGCCTGCGGATACGGAGAAGTGGACTCCAGGACGTTGACATAGGTCATGCCCAGGTACTGCTGCGCCGACTCAGCGGAGCGCAGATCGAACCCGGCGAGCTCGGTTTCCCCGTCCGTGGCGGGGCGTTCATTGGGGTCGATGTAAAAGAACGTACCCGTCACACCGCGACCCGAAAGGCGGACCAAGGCTGCCCGCTCCCAAGCCTTGCGGGGGCCGAACTTCAACGCGCCCCGCTCGAATCCGCTCGAAGCGCCGGTGGCGATGAGCATCCCGGTGCCCAGCTTCAGCTCCCGCGGGCCGATGGACACGTCCCAGGACAGCGCCCCCTCGCCGCCACCCCGGAGGCCCAGGTAAGCTTCCTCGAGGTTCGATTCGCCGGTGTCACCGGTATCGAACGCGTCGGTACCCCAGGTGTGGGAGCCGACGACGGAAAGCTTCCCGTAAAACGTCGCTCCGTTGCTCCGCACCTTTTCGAAGCTCAGACCCGGCTTGGCATAGGCTTCCAACCAGCGGGCGTCCGGATCGAAGCTCGCCTCGGGCGCAAAGGTTTCCGCGAGGTTCCAGAAAAGGTTTCCTTCGACCGGGGCATTCAGCCCGGCCTGCAGGTGCCAACGCACCGTCAGTCCGTCGTCTTGACGAAGCACGGTCGGGTCCGTCCCCTCGGCCAGGGCGCCGGAGACGAAAACCATGCTCGACATTCCCAACACCACGGCCCAGGCCCCGGCCCGGAAGGTCGATTCAACGAGCGACTGCATGGTGAACGCCCACGACCTCGAAAGCCTTTCTATTCGCGTAGGCCAGGTGCCCGGAAGCATTCCTGGTGAAGACCGGATGCTCCCTGTTCGCCGCGTCCAGATCGGCGAAGGTCAAGGTTAGATCGGAAGAGCA